>JBJEIS010000001.1:0-6561 GCA_051877275.1 Acutalibacteraceae bacterium
GAGCATTTCTTGAAGGCATTACACAGTCAAACAAATCTACTCCTCGACGAACGCTTTCAATAATATTCATAGGTGTACCTACACCCATTAAATAACGTATTTTATCCTTAGGAGCAAAAGGTTCAACTGCCTCGATAACTGAATACATGACCTCTGCCGGCTCTCCTACGGCAAGACCGCCGATAGCATAACCGTCAAGCTCCATTTCAGCAATGGTTTTCATATGCTCAACACGCAAATCTTCAAATGTACAACCCTGATTTATACCAAATAAAAGCTGATGTTTATTTATCGTATCATCAAGACTGTTTAACCTTGTCATTTCTTTTTTACAGCGCTCAAGCCACCTTGTAGTTCTTTTGCATGATTCGGTAGCATAAGAATATGTTGCAGGGTTTTCTACACATTCATCAAAAGCCATAGCAATAGTTGAAGCAAGATTAGATTGAATACGCATACTTTCCTCCGGCCCCATAAAAATCTTATGGCCGTCAATATGCGAACGAAATTCTACACCCTCTTCGGTTATATTGCGCAGTTTTGCAAGTGAAAACACCTGAAATCCGCCGCTGTCAGTTAAAATAGGACCCTCAAAGCCTGTAAACTTGTGAAGTCCTCCGAGCTTTTTTACATTTTCATCTCCCGGTCTTAAATGAAGATGATATGTGTTGCATAACTGAACCTGACATTTATTCTCCATAAGATCATAAGCGGAAACAGCACCTTTGATAGCACCGCAAGTAGCAACATTCATAAACGCAGGAGTTTGAACAGTACCGTGAACAGTAGTAAACTCTCCCCTACGCGCAGTTCCGTCTTTTTTTAATAATTTATATGACATCAAATATCTCCTTATTTTATAAACATTGCGTCACCGAATGAGAAAAATCTGTATTTTTCTTCTACTGCAATTTTATAAGCATTTAAAACATTTTCTCTTCCTGCAAGCGCAGAAACAAGCATAATCAAAGTGCTTTCAGGTAAATGAAAATTAGTAATGAGTGCGTCCAAACACTTGAATTCATATCCGGGATAAATAAAAATAGAAGTATCCCCTTCATCTGCTTTAATTTCACCCTTTGAAGCAACAGATTCTACTGTTCTGCATGAGGTTGTCCCCACGCAAATTACTCTGCCACCGTTCTTTTTTGTCTCATTTATAATGTCAGCGGTCTCTTGAGGCATTATGTAATGCTCTGAATGCATTAAATGGTCTTCAATATTGTCAGCTTTTACAGGTCTGAATGTGCCTAATCCAACATGCAAAGTAACATAAGCGATTTTTATTCCTTTTTGTTTGATTTTTTCGAGCAGTTCATTTGTAAAATGCAATCCTGCTGTCGGAGCAGCCGCAGAACCCTCATATTTTGCATAAACTGTTTGATATCTTGTGCAATCTTTTAGCTTTTCATGAATATAATGTGGTAACGGCATCTCGCCTACTTTGTCAAGAACCTCATAAAAATTGCCTTCATAATTAAATTTTATAATTCTGTTTCCGTCATCTTTAACTTTAATAACAGTAGCTTTTAATATACCGTCTGCAAAACTAAACTCATATCCCTCTTTAGCCTTTTTGCCGGGACCCGCAAGACATTCCCATTCATCATTTCCTAAATTTTTTAACAGTAAAAATTCTACAACTGCGCCTGTTTCAGCTCTTGTTCCGTAAATTCTTGCCGGAATTACCTTTGTATTATTAAGCACGAGGCAATCATTCTCATTTAAGTAATCAATTAAATTATAAAAATGTTTATGCTCAATTTCACCGCTTTTCTTATCTAATAACATTAAGCGAGAATTTTCTCGCTTATCAGTAGGGTGTTGAGCTATCAATTCTTCAGGCAAATCGTAATAAAAATCCTGTTTTCTCATATTGACAATCCTCTCATATTATGATAAAATATCAAATAATTATATTGGGGTTTTGTGGATTTATAAAATCATATGAATAATATTATATTCCAAAACTCTGAATAATACAAGTAATTTTTTATTTTTTATAGACAAGGAAGGCTTAATATGAAAAAATACAAAGTAGGCATCATCGGTGCAACAGGTATGGTAGGTCAAAGATATGCAACTTTACTTGAAAATCATCCTTGGTTTGAGGTTGTTGCAGTTGCCGCTTCTCCTCGTTCAAAAGGAAAAACTTATCTTGAAGCGGTTGAAAAACGCTGGGCAATGAAAAAACCTATACCTGAAAAAATGAAAGACATGATTCTTTTTGATGCTACTGCTGATATGGAAGAAATCGCAAACTTAGTTGACTTTTGTTTCTGCGCAGTTGATATGAAAAAATCTGAAATAAAAGAATTAGAGTTTAAATATGCAAAGCTTGAATGTCCTATTATTTCAAATAATTCTGCTAACAGAGGAACAGAAGATGTTCCTATGCTTATACCTGAATTAAACTATGAACATGCAAAAATCATTGATTCACAGAGAAAACGACTTGGTACAAAGCGCGGATTTGTAGCTGTTAAATCTAACTGTTCAATTCAAAACTATGTGCCTGCTCTTTTCCCTGTTGACAAAGAATTTAAAGTAAAAGACGTTGTGGTTTGCACTTATCAGGCAATTTCAGGCGCAGGTAAAACATTTGAGCGCTGGCCGGAAATGATTGATAATGTAATTCCTTATATCGGCGGAGAAGAAGAAAAATCGGAGCAGGAGCCTTTAAAAGTTTGGGGTAAAATCGAAGGCGATAAAATTGTAAATGCTACTCGCCCTAATTTTACTGCTCAATGCATAAGAGTACCTGTTTCAGACGGTCACTTAAGCGCTGTATTTGTTAGATTTGAAGATAAAAAACCAACAAAAGAGCAAATGATAGATATCTGGAATAATTTCTCTTCTGTTCCACAGGAATTAAAACTTCCTTCTGCACCTGAAAAATTCTTACATTATTATGAAGAAGACGATATGCCGCAGGTTAAACTCACAAGAGATACTGATAAAGGTATGGCCGTACATATCGGCAGACTCAGAGAAGATTCACAGTTTGACTACAAATTTGTATGTTTATCGCATAATACTTTAAGAGGAGCAGCAGGCGGCGCTGTTTTGATGGCAGAGCTTCTCGCTGCAAAAGGTTATTTTGATTAATCTTTTGAAAGGATTGAACTGATATGAAAAATACAATTTTCACCGGTGCAGGTGTTGCAATTATCACACCTATGCACGAAGACGGCACAGTTAATTTTGAAAAGCTAAAAGAAATTTTGGACTTTCAAATTGAAAACGGTACTGATGCAATTATCACTTGCGGTACTACCGGCGAAAGTGCCACTATGTCTCATGAAGAGCATAAAGAAGTAATGAAATTTACTATTGATTATGTAAATAAAAGAGTTCCTGTTATTGCCGGTACCGGCTCTAACGAAACATATTTTGCAGCTGATCTTTCACAATATGCTGAAGAATGCGGTGCTGACGGACTTTTACTTGTTACTCCGTATTATAATAAAACTTCACAGGAAGGCTTAATAAAGCATTTTTATTATATAGCTGACAGAGTAAATATTCCTATTATTTTATATAATGTTCCGTCAAGAACAGGTCTTAATATCCAGCCTGCAACTTATAAAGAACTCAGCAAACATAAAAATATCGTAGCCGTTAAAGAAGCTTCGGGCGACATTTCACAGGTTGCTAAAATTGCTGCAATCTGCGGTGATGACCTTGATATTTATTCAGGAAATGACGATCAGATTGTTCCTCTTCTTTCTCTCGGTGGAAAAGGTGTTATTTCTGTACTTTCAAACATCTGCCCAAAAGAAACTCATCAGATTTGTGAAGAATTTTTCAATGGTAATGTTGATAAATCTCGAAAATTACAGCTTGAATACCTTGAGCTTATCAATGCTCTTTTCTGTGAGGTTAATCCTACACCTGTTAAAGAAGCAATGAATATCATGGGTATGGAAGTCGGCGAATGCCGTTTACCGTTAGTTCGCCCTACTGAAGCTAATCAGAATAAGATTTATAACGCTCTTAAAAAACATAATTTAGTAAAATAATTTTAAATTAGGATGTGAAAAACTTTGACTAATATACTTATTGTCGGCGCTTGCGGTCATATGGGAAGAGTTATTGCCGATTGCGTCAGCACCAGAGAAAACTGCAAGGTAGTTGCAGGTGTTGACCCTATGGGCGAAAAATATTCTGACTTCCCTGTTTACAAAAGTTTTGATGAAGTTGCTGAAAAACCTGATGTAATAATTGATTTTTCTCATCCTTCAGCATTACAGGGAATTTTAGATTACTCCGTTAAAAATAACGTACCGGTTGTAATTGCAACTACCGGTATGGATGAAAATCATATTGAGATGATTAATGAAGCATCTAAAAAAGTGCCTGTTTTCTTCACCTACAATATGTCGCTCGGCATTAATTTGTTAGCTGAACTTGCAAAAAAAGCAACTGCAGTATTGGCAAATGATTTTGACATTGAAATTGTTGAGGCACATCATAATCAAAAGCTCGACGCTCCGTCAGGCACTGCTATTATGCTTGCTGACGCAATCAATGAAGAGCTTAACAATGAATACGAGTATGAATACGACCGCCATTCTAAGCGTGAAAAGAGACCGAAAAAGCAAATCGGTATGCACGCTATTCGCGGAGGCACTATTGTCGGTGAACACGAAATCATTTTCGCAGGAAGAGATGAAATAATAAAGCTTTCTCATTCTGCCCGTTCAAAGGAAGTATTTGCAGTAGGTTCTATCAACGCTGCAATATTTATGAAAAATCAAGACAAAGGAATTTACACAATGTCTGACTTGTTGTCAGATAAATAATTTCTTTGGAGGTTGTCCTTTTGGCTGAACTTTTTAAGTTTTCAATAAAAGAGGATGTTACACAAATAAATGTTTATAAAATGCCTGCTGAAACATGTTTTTTATCACTGCTTTTCAGCAGGTTTTTTCTTGAAAACATAGAGGTGGATATGATAAGCCGACCTCTCACCCACACATTTGATACTCAGCTTTCCTTTACAATCAATGATAGAGATTTAAAACAGGCGGTAAGAATTTTAACAGAACTAAAAAAAGAGTTTCCTGAGTTGAAATTTTCAATCTGCGCAGGAAACTCAAAAATTAATTTAAAAACAGATAAAAATAATAAATCTACAATTGCATCACTTATTTTTGATAAGTTTTGTAAGCTTAATATTGAAATTCTGCTGATTTCAACAGGAGAAAACGAAATTTCAATTCTTATTTCAAATGTTGAACTCTTAACCGCAAAATATGCATTAGAAGATATTAATGAAAATGAATAAAGACTTGGGGTAAAACCCCAAGTCTTTATTCATTTTACGAAAAATTAAATTCCGTCCATAAAATTATTAGAATCGTGGTTATTAAAATTCTTAATATCATCATTGGTCATTAAGTCGTGTTTAAAACACTCGTCATAATTATGTTGTTTTACATTCGGTGGTTTTTTGGTGTCAGGTATCTTTTTATATGTTATAGATGAAATAAATTCATATATTCCCCAAACAACGAGAAAAACTACAAAGAAAGGCATAAAACTACACACACCCCTTAAAAAATATATAGAAAGGATTGATAAATTTGAATATTTACCTTAAAGAACTTATAGAAAAATATTCTGACGTTTCAAATGAAATAATTAACGTATTAAAGAACGGTAATTATAAATATAACGAAGTTGATGATATTTTTAGACTTGTAAAAGAAATTTTAAATGATAGAAATATTTAATTGAATGTTTACCACATATAACCACAATGTTTACATTTAAAAGTTTTGTCTCGCTTTTTACTGAAAAGACCCCACATTAAAATTGATGCTCCCCTTTCCAAGCCGTCAATTTTTACAACATTGGTACTATGACAGGTAGGACAGGTAATTTCGTTATCGGAGTTGCCACTTGCAGCTTTTGCGAAAGATTTAGGATTTTCTTCTCTTAATTTTTCCCTAATTTTTTCACATTTTTCTTTATGTTTTCTTTCAGTTTCAAGTCTTTTTAAATAATATTGGTGATTTTCAGGATTAGGTTTTACATAAAAATCATATAGGATTTTTTCATATTCTTCTATTTCATCAAGTTCATCCCCTGTAAAATCACTTTTACAAACATGTTGACCACAAAGACCACAAATTAAATCTTCTTCTTTGTTATTGGCAGCATAAGCCTCTTCTAATGTATTATATGATTTTCCATTACCAACACCTTTTACACCCCCACAAAAATGACATTCTCTATAAAATTTCATATAGTATCACTCCTTTACTATTTAAAATTTGGTATATTTCCCTTATACATAATAGTTGAAAAATGGTCTTAACTATTAAGGATAATAATAGTGAAACTTTTTTAATATTCTATATTTATTTTATAACATATTTTGTCATTTGTCAATTATTTTAAATTTTAAAAATATCTTGCATTTTTATATTTTTTATGGTATTATTTTAAAGGGGTTAGGCATTCACACCTTGAAACCGCCTTTTGTTGTGTGTTAGTCATCGGTTATGTATTCAATGTATTCTCTTTCTGTTGAGAATAACATAGGTTTACCGT
>JBJEIS010000002.1:0-6458 GCA_051877275.1 Acutalibacteraceae bacterium
TCACCTCAGGGGGATAAAAAAATAATTGATATTCTGCGTGAATTCGGAGCAGAAGTTTCTGTAAAAAAAGATATTGCAACAGTTAAACACTCAAATTTGCATGGAATTAAAGTTGACGCATCAGATATTCCTGATTTAGTTCCGATTATATGTGCAGTTGCTTGTAATGCTGACGGTGAAACAGTTATTACTAACGCCGAGCGTTTAAGAATAAAAGAGAGTGACAGAATAAAGTCGGTTGTTGAAATGATTACAAATCTCGGAGGAAAAATCAAAGAAACTGCTGACGGTATGATAGTTACCGGCAACTTAATTTTAGGCGGCGAGGTTAATTCATGTAATGACCATAGAATTGCAATGACTGCAGCAGTTTTGTCAAGTATAGCTAAAAATCCTATAAAAATAATACAAGCTGAAGCAGTAAATAAATCATATCCGCATTTCTTCGATGATTTTAAAATATTAAAAGGTAGTTTGCTGGAGGTAAAATAATGGCAAGTGTTTTTGGTAAAATGATTAAAGTTTCGGTTTTCGGCCAATCTCATTCAAAAGGGATTGGAGTGACTTTGGACGGTATTCCTGCCGGCGAAAAAATAGATACCGAAAAGCTTCAAGCTTTTTTAGACAGAAGAGCGCCGGGCAAAAATAAGTTTTCTACCAGCCGAAAAGAAGCTGATAAGCCTGAATTCTTGTCAGGTATGGTAAATGATACAACCTGTGGAGCGCCTATTTCCGCAGTTATATACAATACCAATGCACATTCGAACGATTATAATAATATAGTCGACTCTCCAAGACCGGGACACGCTGATTACACCGCACAAATGAAATATAAAGGTTTTCAGGATGTTTCAGGCGGCGGACATTTTTCCGGCAGACTAACTGCGCCTATTTGTATAGCAGGCGGTATTGTAAAACAGATTCTTGAGAGAAAAGGAATAAATATTTACGCTCATATATCAAGTATAAAAGATATTTGCGATGATAGTTTTGATAAAATTAATCCTGATGAAGAAGCTTTAAAGCAGATTTCTATAAAAGATTTTCCTGTTCTGAATGATGAAAAGGGAATTCAAATGAAAGAAACTATTGAAAAAGCAAGAATGGATTTGAATTCCGTCGGCGGCACTGTCGAATGTGTAGTCACAGGACTAAAAGCAGGAATCGGCGAACCGATGTTTGACGGTGTAGAAAACAGAATTTCTTCTGCTGTTTTCGGAGTGCCTGCTGTAAAGGGTATTGAATTCGGAAACGGATTTGATTGCTCACTGCTGACAGGATTTGATAATAACGACGAGTTTTACTATGATAATGAAGATGTCAAAACCAAAACAAACAATCATGGCGGTATTTTAGGCGGAATAACTTCGGGCATGCCGCTATACTTTAAAGTAGCGCTTAAACCGACGCCGTCAATCGCTAAAGAACAGAATTCTATAAGCTTTTCTAAAAAAACAGATGAAAAGCTTATTATCAAAGGCAGACACGATCCTTGTATTGTACCGAGAGCAGTACCGGTAATTGAAGCAGTTACTGCTTTGGCAATTTATGATTTAATACTCGAAAGCGAGAATAAATAGGAGCAAATTTATGAATTTAGATGAATTAAGAACTGAAATTAATAAAATTGATAATGAGCTGATAAAGCTCTTTGAAAAAAGAATGGAGATATCATCAAAAATAGGAAAATATAAGAAAGAGAATAATCTTCCTATTTTAAATTCTCAAAGGGAAAGAGAAATTTTAAATGATATTTCAGACAAATCTTCACCTGAAATGAAATCTTATTTAAGAGTATTATATTCGCTTATTTTTGAATTAAGCCGTTCTTACCAAGAAAAGATTTTTGAAAAAAACTCTGAATTATATAATACCATTAGTGAAGCAATTAATTGTACAGATAAACTTTTCCCGAGTGATTGTGTTGTTGCCTGTCAAGGGGTAGAGGGTTCATACACTCAGATTGCCTGCGAAAAAGTCTTTAAAAATCCAAGCATAATGTATTTTAACGAATGGGAAAAAGTATTTTCAGCCATTGAACAGGGGTTCTGTAAGTATGGTATTTTACCTATCGAAAACAGCACTGCCGGCTCTGTGAAAAAAGTTTATGATTTAATGGTTAATCATAATTTCAGCATTGTCAGAAGTACAAGAATACAGGTAAATCACAGTTTGCTTGCCAAAAAGAATACCAAGCTTTCAGATATTAAGGAAATCGTTTCTCACGAACAGGCTATTGCTCAATGTTCTGAATTTTTAAGCACATTAGACGGTGTAAAAATTACCGCTGTTGAAAATACTGCACTTGCTTCAAAAATGGTAGCAGAAAGCGACAGAACAGATATTGCCGCTCTTTCTTCAAGCAACTGTGCAGAATTATACGGTCTCAATACTATTAAATCGTCAGTTCAGGATAAAGGAAATAACTATACAAGATTTATTTGTATTTCTAAAAATCTTGAAATTTATCCGGGTGCTGATAAAACCAGCCTTATGCTCGTGTTAAAGCATAAACCCGGCGCTCTTTATAAAGTTTTGTCAAGATTGTATGCTCTCAATATTAACTTAATTAAGCTTGAAAGCCGTCCTTTAGCTGACAGAGATTTTGAATTTATGTTCTACTTTGATTTAGAAACGTCTATTTATTCTGAAGAATTTGTTGATTTGATCTGTGAATTAGACGGAATATGCGATGAATTCAAATATTTAGGAAGTTATTCAGAGGTAATATAAGTGAAAAGATTTGGACTTTTAGGAAGAAAGCTTTCGCATAGTTATTCACCGCAGATTCACGAATTTTTGGGCGACTATGAATATCAGTTGTACGAGAAAGAGCCTGATGAGCTTGATGATTTTTTAACTGATTGCGAATTAGACGGTATGAATGTTACAATTCCTTATAAAAAAGATGTTATTAAGTATTGTACTAAACTTTCTGAAACTGCTAAAAAAATCGGCGCAGTAAACACTATGGTTAAATGCAGCGATGGTGGATTTTATGGATATAATACCGATTATTACGGATTTTTATATATGATAAAGTCTATTAATGCAGAAATTGATAATAAAAAAGCCATAGTCTTAGGAAGCGGCGGCGCAAGTCTTACCTGTCAAACTGTACTTAAAGATTTTAAAGTTAGAGAGTTAGTGGTAATTTCAAGAAGCGGTGAAAATAACTATCAAAACATCAGCAAGCATTATGATGCAGAAATCATTGTTAATACCACTCCTGTCGGAATGTTTCCGAATGTTGATGAATCTGTTTTAGATTTAACACCGTTTTCAAAATGCGAAACTGTTCTTGATTTAATCTATAATCCGAGAAAAACTAAACTAATTTCTCAAGCTGAAAACATGGGAATTAAGTATTCTAACGGCTTGTCTATGCTAGTGGCACAGGCAAAGCAAAGCGCAGAATTTTTTTTGAATAAAAAAATCGATGATACTTTGATTGCAAAGATAGAAAGGAAAATTCAACTGTGAAAATTTTAGTAATTAACGGTCCAAATCTCAACTTATTAGGACTTCGCGAACCTGAAATTTACGGAGAAAAGAATTATGATTATTTGTTAAAATACATCAAAGACTATTGTGACAAGTGTAATGTTCAAGTTGAGTTTTTTCAGTCAAATCACGAAGGGGATATTGTTGATAAAATCCAAGAAGCTTACGGTGTCTTTGACGGCATTATTATCAATCCAGCTGCTTATACACATACAAGTGTTGCAATTTTAGACGCTTTAAAAGCTGTAAACATACCTGCGGTTGAAGTTCATATTTCAAAGGTAGATAAGCGCGAAGATTTCAGGCAGATTTCTTTCGTAAGAAAGTATTGTTTTAAAACAATAACCGGCAAAGGTTTTGACGGCTATTTAGAAGCGGTAGACGCATTAAAATCTTATATTAAATAAGCTTAAAACATAAAAACCAACTCCTCTGCATATCATTTATTGATAAGCATTAAGGAGTTGGTTTTTTGAGAGAATCTGTCGAAGAACGCCCTGTGATTCTTGGAAAATATATTGTAGACACAGGTGCCACAGTCAGAGTTTGTGCAAAAAGATATGGAATTAGTAAATCAACTGTACATAAGGATGTTAGTGACAGATTAAAAGGTTTAGATGAAGAGTTATATTATAAGGTTAAAAAAGTTCTTGAAATTAATAAAGCCGAACGTCATATTAGAGGCGGAATTGCTACAAAAAACAAATATCTTAATAAGAATAAGTAAAAAACAGACTGTATCACATTCGATACAGTCTATTTTATTGCAACATTGTTTTCACCTAAAATATTTTTTAATTTCTCAATTAAAAAATCATTAATCTCGCATTTTAATTTATTAGATTTTAACAATTTACTTTTATCTTTACAAAAAACATAAACAGAAGAGTTTCCTGGGTGTTTATTTATCTGTTCGCAAGAATTTTTGTATTCTTGCGATTCCAAATCGTTAACCTTTATATAAAGCGATTGGGTTGCTGAAACATATTCATCAATAAACTCGATTTTTTCACAGATTATTTGCTTGGAAACCTCGTCTTTTACACTGATTTTGCCGCTTAAAATAAAAGGCTTTTCAGGTGAAATTATGCTACTGTAAACTGAATAAATTTTAGGAAAAATTATTGCTTCACAGCTTGAAGTTACATCTGAAATTTCTGCAAAAGCCATTATTTCACCGTTTTTAGTGGATTTTTTCTTAATGCTTTCAATATAACACAAAACTTTTACTTTTTTGTTATCTGAATACTCGTCATCTGAAATAATATTTTTAATTAAGTCAAGTTTGTTTTTTGAAACAATATCATTATATTCATTTAACGGATGGCCTGAAAGATAAAAACCGATTACTTCTTTTTCAAACTTTTGAAGAGTTTTTTTATCAAATTCTTCGTAATGTCTTATAGAAATGTTTTCATCATTAATTGACTCGAAAAAATCAATTTGACCGTCAACATTATCAAATCTTTTTCGCTGAATATTTGATAAAATATTATCAAGATTTTCAAGCATTTCTCTGCGATTATATTTTAATCCGTCAAAACATCCCGCTTTGATTAATGCTTCAAGAGAACGTCTGTTTAAATCTCTTGAAGTACATCTTTTGCAAAAATCATAAATATCTTTAAAGCTTCCGTTTTCATTTCGCTCAAAAACAACATTTTCAACTAATACTTTGCCGACGCCTTTAATCGCTAAAAGTCCATATCTGATGTTACCTTGCTCTTCAGCAAAGTTATAGTTACTTTTATTTATATCAGGCGGTAAAATATCAATTCCTATACGGTGACACTCATCAAAATACTCAACTACCTTTGAAGTTCTGTCAAGAACACTTGTTATGAGAGCTGCCATATAGTAAGCAGGATAATGACATTTTAAATAAGCAGTACGGTAAGAAACAATAGAATAAGCAGTTGCATGTGCCTTGTTAAAAGCATATGATGAAAAGTCAGAAATATCATCAAATAATTCATTTGCAACCTTTTCATCAACACCGTTTGCAATACATCCGTTTATAAAATTCACTCGTTCTTTTTGTAAAACATCGTGTTTTTTCTTTGCCATTGCACGGCGAATGATATCTGCTCGTCCGAAAGTATAACCGGCAAGAGTTCTGAAAATCTGCATTACCTGCTCCTGATAAACAATACAGCCGTAAGTAACATTTAAAATCGGCTCTAAAAGGGGAGTAGCATATGTTATTTTTTCAGGATTATGTTTGTTTTCAATGTATTTTGGAATAGATTTTACCGGACCGGGGCGATAAAGTGATAAAAGTGCGATTAAATCCTCAAGATTGGAAGGTTTAAGCTGGGACATAGTTTTTCTCATACCCGCTGACTCAAATTGAAACACGCCTTCGGATAGACCGAGAGAAAGCATTTTAAACACCTGCTCATCATTATCAGGTATATTTTCAATTTCAAAATCAGGATTGATTCTTTTAATCATTTTAACAGTATCATCTATTACAGTTAAATTTCTTAAACCCAAAAAATCCATTTTCAAAAGACCGATTTGCTCAAGCTCGGTCATTGTATACTGTGTTACGATAGAATCATCATTCAAAGCCAGCGGAACATATTCGTCAACTTTTTTATCTGTTATAACAACGCCTGCCGCATGAGTAGAAGCATGGCGCGGCATACCCTCAACTTCTCTTGCTAAATCAATTAGCTCATGTATTTTAGGATCTTGTTGATATAACTGAGTTAATTTTTCAGATTGTTTAAGAGCGTTATCAATGGTTTGATGCAAATCATTCGGTATCGCTTTAGATACCGCATCAACTGCTGCATATGGAATTCCCATAGCTCTTCCTATGTCTTTTACAGCAGCTTTTGCTGCCAAAGTACCGAAAGTAATAATCTGGGCAACATGATCGGCACCGTATTTCTGAATAACATACTTAATTACTTCAGGTCTGCGAATATAGCAAAAATCAATATCAA
>JBJEIS010000003.1:0-26443 GCA_051877275.1 Acutalibacteraceae bacterium
TTATTAGGATGTATTGCACTAGGCATTATTTTGCTGTTTTTATCTAAAAGCGGATGTCTGGCATTGCGAAGCTCAATATAACACTTGTTATTTAATACCGGACGGGTTGCATTCATTTTTTGAGCAAGTTTTGCTTTTGCAAAATATAAATCCAGCTCAACCAAAATTGAAAGCGAATTTAAAATAGATTCGCGCACATCTGCAACTTCGGCAGATAATTCAAATAATATGCGTTCAATTTCTTCAGCTTCTTGGGACTTTAAAATCTTTATTTCATTGTTAGCTTCAACAACCGCCATTGGTTCGATAAACACGGTTGAACCTGTTGAAGATGTATCATGTACAAGTCCGGAAATTTCTGATTTATATTCGGCTTTTACAGGAACAACATATCTGCCGTTTCGCTGGGTAACAATAGCGTCTTGTAAATATTTTTGATAAGAAGTTGAACGAATAACTTTATCAAGCCGCTCTCTGATAGAATTGCTGACATTAATCATTTTTCGTCTTATTGAAAAAAGAGTATCAGAAGCATTATCATTGATTTCTTCTTCGTTTTTAATGCAATTAAAAATTTTATCAGATAATCTTTTGTTTTCATACAAATTATTAAAAAACATATCAAGCGAAGTTTTAATGCTTTCGGAATGTGAGCGCCATTCTTTAATTGCAGTCACATTTTTTAAAACACCGCCGATACGAAGTAATTCAGAATTATTTAACATTCCGCCTGAAGCTGCTCTTGAAAGTGATTCGGTTACATCTTTTGCACCTGAAAAGGGCGGGGTAGAGTAGCCGGAAATCAGTTTATAAGCATCATCGGTTTTATCAATTAATTTTTGCGCTTTTTCAAGCTCATAAACAGGCTCTGTTAATAAAGCCTTCTGTTTTGCGCCCTCACTGACCGCACAATCAGAAAGCATTTTTAAAATCTTATCAAGTTCTAAAGATTTATAATGCTTATTCATTATATATTAAGTCCTCATTTGTTTGTAAAAATCAAGTGTTTTATAGTTTCTTTCAGTTTGTGCGAGCAGAAATTTTTCAGTAATCTGTGATAAAATTTGCTCGCTTTGTTCATTTAATTTAAATGAAAACATTTTCTTTTCATCGGCATAGATTATATGCCGCATAGCAGCAAAAACGCTGTTAGGTATTGAAATAAACTCATCGTTTTTGCAGTTTTCACAGCATACAACACCGCTTAGAATATTAAATCCTACATTTGAGATTTCTTCGGCTTTACATTTTGCACAAACTGTAAGGTCAGGGCAATATCCCGAATATTCAGCGATTTTCAGTTCAAAAACCGATTTAATAAATTCAGCTGAGCGTTTCTTTTCGCATAAAAGGTAAAGACAGTTAAGTGTAAGCTTTAAATAATTTTCAGCAGGCTCATATTGCGGTGCCAAATTCATAAGCAATTCGCAAAAATAACCTGCTAAACTTAAAGAAGCAATATCATCGCGAAGCCCGAAAAAGATTTCTTTTGATCGCGCTGAATTGATTTTATATGTATCTCGGGATTGATAAATAGTCAATTCCGAGTAAGAAAGAATTGTAGTTGAAGAAATGTTTTTTGATTTAAACTTTAAAGCGCCGGGGGCAAATGCACGAATAAGCCCTAAATCAGCGGTTAATATTGTAACAAGTCGGTCAGATTCTCCGACCTTCTGTTCCTTTATTATCAATCCGTTTGTCGTTGTAAGGCTCAAAACTGCTGTGCTCCTTTGTATCTGTACTGTTTTTGAATTTCAGATAGTCGTCAATTCTGCCTGTATTATAAAATGTATCCCAAGTTTTATTTGTATCCATTAAATTCATCTCCGAAAAATTTTAGCCTAATAAAATTTTTCGTATAAATGAAATGTTTTATAAATGGTAAAATTTAAGAAGTGATAAGAAAGCTTTATTTATGCGTATCGGTAATTTAAGGAAATAAAATATAAGTCTTCGACAGTAATTAATCTAAGCCGAGACCGTGAATAATTCCATTTGAAGTACGCCAGTTTTCTTTAACTTTTACCCAAAGTTTAAGGTTGACTTTGATTTGGAAGAATTCTTCCAAATCATGTCTTGCACTGCTGCCGATTTTTTTAAGCATGCTACCGCCTTTGCCGATAACAATACCTTTATGGCTTTGACGCTCGCAGTAAATTGATGCGTCAATGTCTAAAATATCGGCGTCATTCCTTTCGCTGAAACGTTCAATATCCACCGCTATTCCGTGCGGAATTTCTTTATCAAGCGAACGAAGTAATTTTTCGCGTATTATTTCAGCGGTAATAACTCTTTCAGGCTGGTCAGTGAATGCTTCATCATCAAAATAGTGTACCGACTCAACAGCGAATTTTGAAAGTTCGCTTAAAATATCATCAAGCCCTTCGTTGTTTTTTGCGCTTACCGGTACAACAGCCGAAAAGTCAAAAAGGTCGGTATAGTTTTTGATGATTTCAAAAAGCTCTTCTTTGTTTTCAAGTAAATCAGTTTTATTTATCGCAAGAACTGCATTTAATTTGCGCTTTTTAAAGCGGTCAATTAAATCAAGCTCCGCCGGAGTGATTTTTTTGTTAGCTTCAACAACCAAAAGACAGCAGTCTACATCGGTCATTCCGTCGCTAACTGCTTTAACCATATGTTCACCCAAAATATTTTTCGGCTTATGAAGTCCCGGTGTATCAATAAAAACCAACTGCATTTTGCCTTTGGTTAAAATACCTGAAATTTTTGTTCTTGTAGTTTGCGGCTTGTCTGAAACAATAGCAACCTTTTGACCGACTAATCTGTTTAAAATTGACGATTTACCGACATTCGGTTTTCCTACAATTGCAATAAAAGCAGAGGTAGTTTTGCTCATTTAAATCTCCTTAATATTTTTGTGCGCATTAGTCAGCTATATCACGCGGTTGTCCGACAAGAGTCATTACTTCTTCTTCGCGTTCTCTCATTTTAGCAGCTTCAATGCCTCCGTTTACATGGTCATAGCCGAGTAAATGAAGTACAGAATGAGTAGTTAAGAATCCGAGCTCTCTGCGTAAAGAGTGGTCGTATTCCTCGGATTGAGCTACTGCGCGTTCAACTGAAATAATAACATCGCCGAGCATTTTAAATCCTGTTTCAGGATTTACAGGATAATCGCCGTTTTCACCCATAGGGAATGAAAGCACATCGGTAGCGGTGTCTTTATTTCTGTATTTTGAATTGAGTTCTTTGATTTTTTCGTTATCAACAAATGTGATATTAACTTCATATTCGCCGCTTAATTTTTCAAGTCCTATAACTGCATTACAGCAACGGCGCAATAATATTCTTATACCTGTAGGTATTTTTACTGCTTTTTGTTCATTAGAAATAATTACTTTTACTTTATCCATTATTTTTCCCTTTCTTTTATATTAATTTCGTTTTCTTCGCATTTCATCGGCTTTTTCATAAGCTTTTACAATCGATTGAACGAGTTTGTGTCTTACAACGTCCTTTTCGGTTAGCCTTACTATTTTAATATCGTCAAGATTTTTTAAAATTCTTAAAGCATCCGAAAGTCCCGAAGGTTTGCCGTCAGGCAAATCAACCTGAGTGTTATCACCGGTGACAATCATTTTTGAATTAAATCCCAAACGCGTTAAAAACATTTTCATCTGTTCTTTTGTCGTGTTTTGTGCTTCATCAAGAATAATAAATGAGTCATCAAGCGTTCTTCCGCGCATATATGCGAGCGGCGCTACCTCAATTGCACCTTTTTCATGCAGTTTTGCAAAGGTTTCGGCGCCAAACATATCAAAAAGTGCGTCATAAAGCGGACGCAGATAAGGATCGACCTTTTGCTGCAAATCGCCCGGCAGAAAGCCTAATTTTTCGCCGGCTTCAACCGCCGGACGAGTTAAAATAATTCTTGTAATTTCTTTTGCTTTAAAAGCACGAACTGCTTCAGCAACCGCAAGATAAGTTTTACCGGTACCCGCAGGACCTACACCGATAACGATTATGTTTTGTTCAATTGCTTTGATGTAGTTTTTTTGCCCCAAAGTTTTCGGTTTAATCGGTTTACCGCTTACTGTTACTGCAATGCAGTCAGTATCAGTGATTTCCTCAAGACTTGATTCTTCACCGTCTTTTACTAAAGAAATTATATAATGAATATTCTGTTCGGTCAAAGGTTCGCCGCGCGATAAAAACAAAAACATACTTTTTACTGCTTTTGCCGCATTGTCAATATCTTTTTGTTCACCAATGAATTTAAGCTTAGAATCCCTGTAGCTGATTGAAACAGAATACTCTTTTTCAATTATTCTGATATTCTCGTCATAGCTTCCGAAAAGCTGACTAATCAGTTCGGGTTGTGTGATTTGTAAATGTTTTTCAGCCAATTTTTTCGCCTTTCCGCAATTTGTACAATTATAATTTATTATAGCACGTTTTTTTGCTTTTGTCATCAAAAAAATTATGATTATTTTAGAATTTTTTTGGATTTTGCTATATTCTCTTCGCAAATAAATACTTTGGTATAGTAAATTCCTTTCTCGGCAACCTTAAAATTACCCTTTTCTTCACTTTTTATAGTGTCTTTTAGCAGCTTTTTAGCCTTTTTTTGCATTTTTGCAATGGCGGCAGTTTTTGCCGATTGTTTATTGAGCTTTATTTTTTTCTTTTTATATTCAGTAAACTCCACAGTGGTTTTTTTAATAGGAAGTTCAACTTTTCCCAAAGTATATTTTTTTATTTTCTTTTTAGCTTTGTAAGGTTGTTTAACCTCACCGAAAAATAATGGAATATCTATATTTGCAACAGATAAAACCGAGCGTTTTTTTACAACATCTGTTTTTATCAATTCTGTGTTGTCAAAAGGTACAAATACTTTTAATTTGTGTCTTGTTTGAGCAATTACTTCAGCGTCGGCATGTACAAATTTTGTAGCTTTGTTTGTAAGCTCGACAACTCCTGAGACCAATAAATCTCCTTTTGCAACCGCTTCGCCGACTTTTACGCTGATTTTACCTTCATATGCCTTTACTTTTAATATTTTACCTTCATAATCAGCAATTATGTTACAAGGCTCGTAATTCGTTTTATGCATCTTTTTTTCAGTTGTTTTAGTTAGTTCAACTGTTACAAAAGAGCCTTTTATATTGACTGCTGACCAGGCAAATTCTTTGTTTTTTATTAAAAATTTTTGTCTAACTTTTTCAGCGTCAATATTTTTTATTCGCTGGCCGCAGTATACACCGCATTCTTTTAATTTATTAAGTGTTTTTTCTTTGTTTATATTTGAATTAGTGCTGATTGTAATGTTAAAACAAAATCCGGATAAGAACCAGATTATCATAAAAAATGCAAAAACTCCTATCGGTATGCCGTAGCGGTAGCGATATCTGTTTATCAAAAAAGGCAAGCCTTGCTTTTTGGTAATTTTAAGGCGCATAGAGGATTTTTTTGCAATTTTTCTTATTCGCTTATAATCATGAATGTGCATATATCCTGTCATTTCATTGACATTGACTTTAGGGTTCCATACAAGAATGTTTTCTTTAGCGCATAGGTTTAAAAACCGTTCGGGAAAAACTCCTTTTCCGTAAAATTTAACATAGCCGGTTATGTTTCGGTAAACATGAAGCATAAACATTTATCAGTACCTCTTTTCTTTATTTTGAAAATTCAAGGTTTTTAATAATTCCGGAAATGCATGCGCTTTCTTTATTCAGCATATCAATGCTTAAGTTTTTTCCTTTAAAAGAAACAATACCGCTTCCTGTATTCATTTTTATTTCTTCATCACTGTACTGCAAAACAGTGCATTTGCCGTCAATCAGTGCTTTTTGATTTGATTGCAGTTCTATATGTGTTCCACCTGAGAGAAGTCCTTCAGGCAGGTCAAGGCATTTATTTATTTTGCTTAATCCGCGTTTTACATTTCCCAAAAAAATCGCCGCCTTTTTGTTTTTAATTAATTTTATGAGGCGCAGGCTTGTATTAATACTAAAGGAGTTGTCTGTTGTGAAAAAGTTTAAAATCATATTGGTGTTAAGCGTTTTTATTTTATCCTTAATTTCTCTTTTTGTTTGTTATGATTGTGTGGCAAAAGGCGTTACTTCGGGATTGATTTTGTGTTCGGATGTTGTGATTCCGTCGCTTTTTCCTATTCTTTGTATTACTTCAAGCTTTGCTAACAGCGGTGTTATAACCTTTTTTTCAAAGTATTTTGAGAAAATTTCAAAAAAATTATTTCATCTTAGCGGCTATTTTGTACCTGTTTTTTTGTTAAGCCTTGTATCAGGTTATCCGGTCGGCGCTGCGCTTTCAAATACTCTTTATAATAACGGTAAAATTTCTTTATCAGAGAGAAATAACATAGCTTCTGTCAGCTGTTCGGCAGGACCCGGATTTATATTATTAGCAGTAGGAGTCAGTCTGCTGAAATCTTATGAGGCGGGGGTGATTTTACTTTTAGTTCATATTACAGCAAGTATCGCGGTGGCTTTTATTGTTTCGCGTTTTTTTAAATATGACTGCTTTGCAAGTAAAAACAACAGTAATATTTGTATCGGTGATGCTTTGGTAAAAGGCGTCGGTTCTGCTGCCGGCTCGATTATTTCAATATGTGCTTATACTGTGCTTTTTTCGGCAGTTGTAAATGTTATTTCAAAATACTTGCGTTTTTCGGTTTTTTATTTGCCTTTGGTATCTGTTTTAGAAGTTACAAATGCAGTTTACGCCCTTTCAAATGCTAAAGTACCTCTTGCATTTATTTCAGCCGCAGTGGGTTTTGGTGGGTTTTCAGTAATATTTCAAATTTCTTCGGTGTTGGGAAATAATCGTCCGCCGATTTCAGAAATAATAACAATAAGACTTTTACATTCATTTTTATCATTTGTTTTTTGCAGTATTTTAATTGAATTTTATGATTATTCTTTGCCTGTTGTAAAAACTTCTGAAACTTTTTTTATACCAAGCTCAAAAAACTTTTTGTTTTCGTTTTCGCTTATTTTACTTGCGATTGTCTTTTTCAATTTTTATTACAGACGCTATGAAAAAAGAAATATCTGCAATTTTTAAAATACAAGTAGATTTTTTTTGGATTTTATGTTAAAATATAAAAAATACTGAAAGGAGTGAGTTTTTTGGCGAAAAAACTTTACGGCAAGGGAATTTTACCATCATGTTCCTATTGCTCGAAAGGTAAGGAAACGGCAGATAAAGTCAATATTTTATGCCCTAAAAAGGGAATTGTAAACGCAGATTTTTCCTGTCGTAGATTTAAATATGACCCGCTCAGAAGAGTGCCTAAAATACCGCCTGAGCTTGAAAAATTCACTGCTGCAGATTTTAGTATTGAAACTGAAGAAAAAGCATAATGAGGTTTACATAAAAAACAAAAGTCTGACTTTATTAAGGTCAGGCTTTTGTTTTTTATTTTAAATTGTAGGTTTTATAAATCTCATTTGTTTCAAGATTATAAAAATAAAATTTGTTATTTTCAAATATTATATAGCTATGAGGACTGTTTTCTTTTGGAATAGAAACAGAGCCGGGGTTTATATTTATAAAATCATTTGTTTTTTCGGCAACCGGAATATGAGTATGTCCCGACAAAACAATATCATCTTTTTGAAAAGGAATTTCATTAATATGATGACCGTGAGTTAAATATATGGTTCGGTCATTTATCTGCAAAAAGCCGTAATCAGCTAAAATAGGGAATGATAATACCATCTGGTCTACATCGGTATCACAATTTCCTCTTACACATAAAATTTTTTCTTTAAAATTATTTAGCAAATCAATAACTGTTTTCGGCGAATAATCTTTCGGCAAATCGTTTCTCGGTCCGTGATACAAAATATCGCCCAATAAAATTAGCTTATGGGCTGAATGTTTTTTAAAAGCTGCTATCATTTTTTCGCAATAGAAAGCGCTTCCGTGTATATCCGACGCAATAAAATATTTCACTTTAAAAACTCCTGAATTTTGAAAATTTTTTAAAATTATTATAAAACAAAATTTTTGATAAATCAATATTTAAGTTTTGGTTTTTAAAATAATATTTACATTAAATAATTTGAAAGCATAAAACAAAAAATAATTACAGGAGAGAGGTGAAAATTTTGAAAAAATTATTTAAAATCACATTTTGCTTTTTGTCATTAATTTCGGTATTCCTGTTAAGCACAGTTTATTATTACAATACTATTTTGCCGGATAATATCGTAATTTATGACAACGAAAATGTAAAATTTAATACAAAGCTTAAAATTTGCGAGAATTATTCAAATTCTGTAAATTCTGTTTCTAAAAATATGAAATCACCGTCGGAAAACTACCAAACTGATTTATCAATTATGGGTGTTGTTCCCATAAAAAGTGTAAATATCAATAAAGTAAAACAACGTTATGTTGCATTGAGCGGTGAATCTTTCGGCATTAAAATTTTTACAAAAGGCGTAATGATAGTCGGTATGTCCGATGTTGCGTCAAAATCGGGAAATATCAATCCTGCAAAACAGGCAGGGTTAAAAATCGGTGATATAATTTTATCTGTCAATAATAAAACTGTTAATTCTAATTCTGAACTATCTGAAATTATAAATCAGTCTAACGGCAGTTCACTTAATTTTAAAGTGAAAAGGGAAGATAAAACAATAAATATTAAATTTAAACCTGTGTTATCTTCTGAAAGCGGAGAATATAAAGCCGGGCTTTGGGTGCGCGACAGTACGGCAGGTTTGGGAACAATGACATTTTATTCGGTTGTAAACGGCGCATTTGCAGGACTTGGCCATGGAATTGTTGATGTGGATACAGGAATTCTATTACCGCTGAATTCGGGAGAAATTGTAAAAACCGAAATTTTATCTATTACTAAAAGTCATAAAGGCTCGGCAGGTGAAATTTGCGGCGCGTTTATAGGTATATGCAGGGGAACTTTACTGAAAAATACTGATTGCGGACTTTACGGATTTTTAAATAACTATCAAAAAAGCAATAATCTTATTAAAATCGCACATAAACAAGATATAAAAACAGGCAGCGCAAAGATTTATACAACTTTGGATGATTCGGGTGCAAAATATTATGATTGCGTTATTGAAAGAGTTGACTATAATGATACTTCGCAAAAAAATCTTTTAATTCGCATAACTGATGAGGAGTTAATTAAAAAAACAGGCGGGATTGTTCAGGGAATGAGCGGCTCTCCGATTATTCAAAACGGTGAATTGGTCGGTGCTTTAACCAATGTTTTTTTAAACAATCCTGAAAAAGGCTACGCCGTATTTGCAGAAGAAATGTATGACACAATGATTGAAAGCACACAAAATTTAAACAGAGCGTCATAAAATAAAAACAAGCCTTTTTATAAACTAAGGCTTGTTTTTATTTGTTTGTTTTAGCGAGCAAATTCGACCTGTTAGTCACTTTGCACAAAATTTAATTGCTAAAATCTACCAAATTATTCCGAAAAATAGCTTGTAAAAATTGGTGATATATGGTAAAATATGGTTGTAAAACAAAATTGGAGGTAATTATTATGCAAAAAAGATTAAAAGTTATGATTGCTGAAAACACGACAGAATTTTCAAGAGAGTGTGAAAAATTGCTTGCATCATACGGAATGGAGGTTATTTTGACAGAAAAGGACGGAAATACTTTGATATCAAGTATTTCAAAAAACTATCCGGATGTAGTATTGGCTGATGTATTTATGCCGCATTGTGATATATTAGGTGTGCTGGATTTTGTCAGTAAAATGGAAAACGGTAAGAAACCTGTTGTTTTTGCTATGTGCAGTTTTGACAATCCTTTGCTTGAGGCACAAACACTTGAACGCGGAGCGGCCTATTATTTTATAAAACCGTTTCAGGTTGAAATGCTGGCAAAAAGGATTGTTCAGTTTACAGGCTTTCACAGCCCGTCTTTGCCGACTGAAATAGCCACACCGGTTAATTATAATGAGCTTGAAGTGATGGTGACTGATATTATTCATCAAATAGGAGTTCCGGCACATATAAAAGGCTATCATTATTTAAGAGAAGCTATAATGCTTTCGGTAAATAATCCCGACATAATTAATTCTATCACAAAACAGCTATATCCTACTGTTGCGAAGAAATTTCAAACAACCTCTTCAAGAGTTGAGCGTGCTATAAGACATGGAATAGAAGTAGCTTGGGACAGGGGAAATGTAGATGTACTTAATTCATATTTTGGATATACGATTCATATAGGAAGAGGAAAGCCTACCAATTCCGAATTTATTGCAATGATTGCTGATAAATTAAGATTAAAAATGAAAATCAGCGCATAGATTTAAAAAGCTCTGCAACTTATCAAGTTGTAGAGCTTTTTTTGACGTTTGCATATAATAAAGCGATTAATTAAAAGGAGTGTTTTAATTGGAAAACAATTATTTCCCGTTTGTAAATTTACCTCTTGAATACGAAAAGGACGCTTTAGAGCCGTTTATAGACGAAAAAACTATGGAATTACATCATGATAGGCATTTGCAAACATATATAGATAATCTCAATAAAATTATTGCAGTAAATCCTGCTTTGGAAAATATATCATTGCCGCGACTGATAAAAATGTCGGGCAGACTGCCGAAAAAACTCGGAAACGAACTGCGTAATAATGCCGGAGGGGTTTATAATCACCGATTTTTCTTTGATATTATGACGCCGATTAAAAAAATTCCTGATGAACAGCTTTTAAATGATATAAATAAAAGGTTTGGCAGCTTTGAGAATTTTAAATCAGAATTTAAAGACGCTGCTTTATCGGTTTTCGGTTCGGGTTATGCATGGTTGGTTTATGACCGAGGGATTTTAAAAATTATTACTACCAAAAATCAAAACAGTCCAATTGAGCAGTCACTTTGCCCGATTTTGGGTATTGATGTTTGGGAACACGCCTATTACTTAAAGCATTATAATAAACGCGCTGATTATATTGATGATTGGTTTAATGTAATTGATTGGGATAAGGTTTTAAATAACCTAAATGAGTGTAAATATATAAAGTTTTAAAATACTACTTGACAAATAATACTATGCGAAGTATAATATTATGCAAAGAGATGCAAAGGGGAGGTTGAAATGGACATTCAGTTAAAAAGAGGATTGATTGAGATTTGCGTTTTAAAGGTTCTTACCTTTTCTGATTCTTATGGTTATCAGCTTGTAAAAGATATATCAAAATGCATAAAAATTTCAGAATCAACTCTTTATCCGATTTTGAAAAGACTTGAAGCCGGAGGACTTCTTACGGTTTACTCGGTCGAGCATAATGGCAGACTGCGTAAATATTATCAGATTACTGATTTGGGACGAAAAAGAATAGATGATTTTATTTTGGAGTGGCAGGAAGTAATGAGTGTTTATGATTTTATCAGAAAGGATGTAAAAGATGAATAAGGTTGATTTTATATATAGTTTAAAAGCTGAACTTGCGGGATACGATGAAAAAGAAATTGTTAAAGCGGTAGCTTTTTACTCTGAAATGATTGAAGATAGAATAGAAGACGGCATGAGCGAGGAAGAAGCTGTTGAAAGCTTAGGAAGTATTGAAAATATTGCATCAGAGATTAAAGAGCAAATGCCTCTTGCCGCTGTAATACAACATAAAGTAAATGAAAGTAAAAACAGATTTCAAAATAAAACACTTTGGCTTGTTCTTGTGATTTGCGGTTTTCCAATCTGGTTTCCGCTTCTCGCAGCAGCATTTGTTGTTTTTATTGCATTGTTGGTTTCAATGTGGGCAATTATAATTTCTTTATTTGCAGTAGTCTTTGCTTTTGCTGTTTCGGGAATTTGCTCGTTTTTAGCCGGAATTGCTTATTGTTTTATTAAAAATCCACCTTTTGGTGTTTGTATTATCGGTGCCGGAATAGTGCTTATCGGTCTGTTTGTATTAACACTTATGCCTATGATTTCTCTATGCAAAAAAGCGGCGATTTTTACAGGGTTCTTGTTTAAGAAGATTTTTATTACGTCAAAAAAGGAGGAAGTTTAAATGAAAAAGTCGATTATAGCCGGTGGAATATTAATTAGCTGTGGTTTATTAATTTTTTGTGTGGGCATGTTTTTTATGAATTGGAATTTTAAGGAGTTATCAACAATGCCTGAATATAAAAATGTGAATAAAGAAATTGTTTCAATAAAAGACATAAATTTGACTGATAAAAACATTCCTGTTTTGATTAATAAATCAATAGATAATAACATTCATCTTTCATATTATGAAAATGATAGAGAGTACTATGAATTTACTGAAAACGAATCTACTGTTACCATAAATAAAGTTAAGAATTATAAATGGTATGATTACTTATTTAATATAAATTTTCAGTCAACAAAATTTGTGATTTCATTGCCAGAAAGCTATTACGCAAATATTGATATTAAAACTTCAAATTCAAGAATAGAATTAGATAGCATTGCTGCAAATAATATTGCTCTTAAAACAAGCCACGGAAGGATTATAATTAAAAATGTTACGGCTCAGAATAGTTTATCAGCTGTTACTTCAAATGCAAGAGTGACTTTAGATAATGCTTATGCAGTAAATGATTTTATGATTGAAACTTCAAACGCAACTGTTGAAGCACAGAATATTTCATCAAATAAATTGAGTATTGACAGTTCAAATGGTGATATTACAGCGAAGAAAACCAGTTCGCCTCAAAGTCTATTTTTAAACACTTCAAACAGTAAGATAGTAGTAGAAGATGTATTGTCTGATAATATTTGTTTGGAAAGCTCAAACGGAGATATTGAGGGTAATATTATCGGCGCAATGAATGAGTATAGCATTACTTCAAAAACCAGCAACGGTGATAACAATCTTCCGTCAAGTATGCTGTCAGGAAATAAAATACTTAATGTGAAAACCTCAAATTCAGATATTGAATTATATTTCAGCAGATAAAAAACCGCCCGTTTTTAAAACGGGCGGTTTTGATTTTATAATTATGATTTTAAGAAGAACAATGCCACAAAGGTTAAGACAATACCGATAGTTGACTTTATTGTAGGCTTTTCTCTGAACATAATTGACGCCATTATACTTGATAAAACAAGGCTTCCGCCCGTGTTTATTGAGAAAAGCTGAGCTGATGTCAGCAGTCTTCCTGCAAGCGATTTGAAATAAGTATTTACAAATAAGAATATTGCCATAACGATTAAGTAAATAATAATTTTTTTATCAATTTTAATCTGTGCTTTGTGAGTTGTAACAGAAGAGAAAGCAGTATATCCTATAAGAAGAATAAACGAAAACAGATACATATAGAAACTGAAAACAGTATCATCGATATGTGCATTGCCGAGTGAAAAAGCATTGTTAAAAGCTACTCCGAGTTTCTCGGTACTGCCGATAAAGAAATCTGCTAAACCGTTTGCAACACCGCAGACTAAAAGCATAATAAAATCTTTAACGGTAAATCCTCCGTTAAGCCCCTTGTTATATCCGAGCATAAGCCAGATTGCAACAAGCAAAATCACTATTCCTGCAATTTGATAAAGACTGATTGTCTGACCGAAGAATATAGCAGAAAGTGAAATAGGAACAATAACGCCGAGATTAGTAAAAACGCTTACCAGCATATAAGCGCTGCCGCGTACCGCCATAAGCCAGCTAATAATAAATATGCAGGTTGACAGAGCAGAAAGTGCCGAAACAATAAGCGTAGCGGGTGTAACCGAAATAATATGAGAAAAGTTTCCCTGAACAGTTACAACTATCAAACTGATAATTGTACAAAAAATCATTCTGATAAAGTTAAGCTTTGCAGAATCAGTAACGGAATGAGCATATGTACCCAAACTCTTACCGCAATAGCCTTTTATAACACCGCTGCAAATTGAAATAGTAATAAAAAGTACACCGAGTAGATTCATAATAATACCTCTAAATTAAGATAAAACATTATTTTTAACACGCTATTTTCGATTATATCACATTAAAATTTCATTTGCAATAAAAACATATTAGAAATGCAAAAAATCAGAGCAAGCAATTAAAAAGCTTGCTCCGTTTATATATGCTTAAAGTCCGAAATCTTCTTTTAAATGATTGTAAAGAGTTTCAAACATCATTTTGTCATCGTTTAAATTCGGATGCCAGTCACCGCCGAGCTGATTGCAGGAAATGTCATCATAAACAACTACATCCTTATAGCCGTATTCTTCAATCATCTCTCGGTAAGCTTTAACTGCATTATCAAAATGCTCGTTGCCGCAATCAAATCCAAGAGGAAAGATAATTTTACAGTCTGGTGCGTTTTTGCGTATTCCGTCAATTAGTTCTTTGGCCTTTGCTTTAAATACACCCCAATCCATTGAAGCGCCCTCGATAAAACGCAAATAGTTTACATCATTTGCACAAAGATTGATAAAAACATAAACAGGTTTATAATTAAAATCCCATTTAATCTTTAGTGAAGGAACAGCCATATTCCAGTATTTTTTAATAGTACCTTCGGAATTGCCGCGGCAATCGGTTACAATTCCTTGACCCGAAGACGAAACCGCCGACATTTCAGCGCCTAATTTTTCGCAAAGTAATACACACCAGGTTTTGTAACCGTGTTCTAAATAGCCAAATGGATTAGGAGTTTCTCTTGTGCTGCATAAATTTCCGTACCCGCAGGTAAGAGAATCACCGTAAAACTCGAATTTTAAAGCTTTTTCTTTTGGCTTTTGAATGAATTCACCGTCAAAAGATATTGATTTAATTTCATATCTGCCTTTTGAGTATTCAAGCAGCTTAACTATTTTTAATGTATGCTTGCCGTTTAAGTTTTCGGCAACAGTAATATTCTGCTTTCCGCCGACAACCGGAATATGTACCATGTTTTCATAATCATTATCAATAACGATGCCTATTAAACCGTAATCTGTAAATATATTTGCTTTAATTACAACATTGCTGTTTTTTAAGTCAGCGGAAAATTCAAATCCCGATGCGGTAAAATCAAGGCAAAGCCAATCATTAACAAATGCGCTTCTGCCTTTGAAATTAATGTTTTCTTTGTTTTCAGATAATATTAATTCTCTCATTTTTCTCTCCTAAAGTTCTGCTAATTTTTTTCTTAATGCTAAAACATCTTTTATGCTGATTATATCATCATTATTAACATCTGCAAAATAACTGTCAGCTTCAATTCGGCTGGATTCGTTTGCAAGAAATTTTCTCATTTCCAATATATCTATACTGTCGATACTTCCGCTATAATCTATATCGCCGAGTAATAACATTAAACTTTTATCGGTGAATGAAGATTTTCCATCTGAAGTAACATCTCTTACTGTATATTCAATATAATTATCCTTAAAATTCAAGGAATAAATGTAACCGCTTGTCTGTCCCGAAAAAACCTTTTTAATTGTTCCTTTATTTACATTATAAGAAAATATTTCATCAGATATTATATAAAAAATATTTTCGGTTTCATTTGCGGTGGATTTGGCACCGCTTGCATTCCAAACATATTTTTTGCCGTTTTGAGCATTCCAAGTTTTGTTATCAAAAGTAATAATAGATTGAGATGTTTCTGATAAACAATCATACTCAAAAAGACAGTTATCTTTTATAAAATAAGCTTTATTATTTATAAAATTTATCTGGTCTTCAGTGTTTTTCCAGTAGCTGTTTGCAAAAGTTGTATCGTCTGTTGCTTCAAACGGAGCAGACCATTCGGTTTTATCGTGCTTTTGTGAATCTGACAGAGAATCATTTGAACTGTCTAAAGCGTCCAGTTCATCATCGCTTAATAAAAAGTATTTATGAGTAATATCACCGCAAGGCTGCATTTGGTCACCGTCATTATAGCTTATAATAATTGTGTCCCAGGTAATATCTATGTGATAATAATTATCATTAAGCTTTACCATAACCCATTCATGGCACATTTGAGTGCTGGTAACAGGGTAAGCTTCAATACCGATTTGTTTGCAAAGGTACATAAAGGCTTCTGAAATACCCTGGCATACAGATAACTCGTTTACAATACAACCGTAAGCGTTTCTTTCAATGTCGGTGACACCTTCTTCGGTGTAAGCTCTCATATCATATTTATTATTTTTAGCGATATAATCGTGTAAATATAATAATTTTTCAGCATTTGAAAGAGAATTCGGGATACTTTTTAAAATAGAATCCGCTTTCTGATTAAATTCTTCTCTTTTTTGTTCAATTTCATCAGTTTCCCAATAGTATTCAAAACTTACTGAATAAATATAGTTGCCACTGCTCGAATATGAATTAATGGAAACGAAAAAATACTCATTGTTTCTGTCACAAACAGCATTTAAAAATTCATTGGCTTCACTCAAAAGAATTTTGTAATTATAAATTACAACCTTTTTGTCATAATTATCCCAGGCATTTAAAATTGCTTTTTCCGCTGAAACATATTTTCCTTGGGAAAAATCTATTTGAGCAGATACAGCCGCATTTGCAGAAAAGCTTAAAAAGGGAAGAGCGTTAAATACAAGTGTTAATGTAATTAAAAGTGAAATAATGCTCTTTTTCATTATTTAAACCTCCTTATTATTCAACTGTTTATTCTTAGTATTTATTTACCGCTTGTATAATTGAATTAACGGTAGCGTCAATAGAATTTTTATTACAATCAATTGTAATATCGGCATATTTTTTATATAAAACGCTGCGTTCATCGTACATATCTTTAGGTGTAAAGCCTTCTTTTAAAACTACGCCTCTTTTTTTGAAATTTTTAATACGCTTCATCATATTTTTATAACTCAATTCAAGATAAACAACGATTCCGTTTTCTTTCAGCTTTTGCATTGCATCATCGTAATAAACCATACTTCCGCCTGTTGCAATTATACAATTTCTTGTATAAAGAGTTAAAACAGAATTTCTTTCTGCTTCGCTGAATCCATCAACACCTTTTTTTTCGATGATTTCACAAAGTTTCATACCTTCATTTTGCTGAATGAGCAAATCAGTATCAAGAAATGATTTGCAAAGCGCTTTTGCCACAAGCACACCGCAAGTGCTTTTTCCGCAGCCCGGCATACCGATTAAGATTATATTCTCTTTATTTGCCATAGTCTCTCCATGTAGTTTTATTTTATTTAATTTTATCATATGTGATTAAATTTTTCAATATTTTATGTGTTTTTGGACTTTGATAAGAAAATTCAAAAAATATATTAAATTTTATGTTTACTTTTTACATAAAATGATGTATAATTGTTTAGTAATTTGTCTTTTGACAAAATTTGAAAAATATTCTTTTAGCAAGAAAAGGAGATTATTTATGAAAACAAAACGACTTTTGGCATTAGCTTTGGCAGCTGTGATGATTATGTGCTGTTTCGCTTCTTGCCGTACAAAAGATGAGGCGGCTTATACTTTTAACTATCAAGGTAAAACTGTGAATATCAAAACCGCTCTTTATATGTGTTTTCTTATTGATGCAGATTTATCATTCCAGGATAAGGCTGTTGAAAAAGCAGAAGCTGACGGTACAAAATATGATGAATATACCGAGCTTAAATACGAAGATAAAGACTATGAAACATGGACTAAAGATGAAGCTAAAAAATCAGCTCAGAAATATGCATACGCTGAAATTGAATTTGAGCGTTTAGGCAATACTTTAAGTGATGATGAAAAAAGCTATATTGATTCATATGCTGAGCAGCAGTGGACAGGTTCATCTGATTCCGGCGGAGTTCAGGAAGTTTATGAAGCAAACGGCATTTCTTTAAATACATTTAAAGAATACTTTGCAAATGTTTATTATAAACAGGAAGTAGTTTATAATTTCTATGTTGAGGAAGTAAGCGATTCAGAAGACCAGACCCAAAGCACTGAAAGCTCAACACAGACTACTACAAAGAAACTTGATCCTGAAGTTGAAAAGCTTAAAGGTTCTTTAAGACCTTCTGATGATAAGATTGAATCAGCTTTATCTAAAAACTTTGTTGCTGTTGACGCTATTGAAATGAGCTTTACAGATGACAGCGGAAATACTATTGATGATGATACAAAAGCTACTTATTTAAAACTTCTTAAAAATTACAAAAAGAAGCTTGAAAAAGGTACTGATTTTGAAACAGTTTATTCTACATATAAGCAGGAATCAGGTTTAACTTCCGATAGTTCTTCAAGCAGTTCGACATCTGATTATGCAAAAGTAATTATGAGTGCTGAAGCTAATAAAGCAGTAGGAAACGGCGATGAGGCAGATGAAAACTTTAATGACGTTTACAAAATGAAAGTAAACGAAGTTAAGATTTTGGAAAACGATGACAATTACAGACTTGTTGTTCGTAAAGATATTTTAAAAGAAAAGGATTCAAACGGATCTTCTTATAAAGACAGCTATTCAACTTATGCAATCAGCGTATTGGTTAAAGATAAATATGAAAGCGATATTGTTGAAAAAGCTTTTAAAGATATGAAGGTTGAAACAAATTCTTCAGCTATCAAATTCTATTCACCTAAAAAGATTGATTACTTATTAGATACTACTGCATCAACAACTGCAGCGGCTCAATAAAAACAGAAATCCGTCGGCATATACCGACGGATTTTTAATTTTGAAAAGGGTTAAAAAACAGTTTTAATTATTTTATCTGATTGTTCGGGTGAATATTGCCAATTATCAATGTGTTCGCCTTCATAAAAATACTTTTCTTTCATTTTTGTATTTGAACCGTCAAAAGAATCAATGATTATCAGTTTGATTTTCATTTTTTCCGGAATAATGCTCTTTATGTAGACGCTGGCATTTTGTGACGGAAAAACATTATCCTTTGGTTCTGCAAGACCTGCTAAATTAGGCATAAGCTCAACAAAAACTCCGTAATCCTCAACTGAACGAATGATGCCTGAAACGGTTTCTCCCGGTGAAAAAAGCGAAGCATTTTCCTCCCAAGAGCCGAGAAGTTCTTTTTGTGACAGAGTAAATCTGTCATTTTCTATGGATTTTACAATTGTTTTAATTCGGTCACCGACAGAAAAACGGTCTTTTGGATGAGAAATTCTTGAAACGGAAATTGAGTCGATAGGTAACAGTGACGGAATACCGCAAGCTATGTCACAGAATGCGCCGAACGGTTCAAGGTGAGTAATAGAAGCGTCAATTATATCACCGCATTTTAAATTGCATAAATATTCGCTTTTAGCTTTTTCCTGCGCTTTTTTTCTTGAAAGAAAAGCAACAGTTTCGCCGTTTTCGTCTTCTTCTAAAGAAGTTATTAAAAAGCAAACAGGCTTACCGACTTTTGAAATTATGGCAATATCTCTGACTGTTCCGTCAGAAATACCGATAGCGCCTTCTTCTCTTGGAATTATTCCTTTTATTCCGTTTAAATCAATTATTAAATTGTGTTCGGAATCGCACATAATTGCTCTGGCTTCGATTACTTTTTCTTCTTTTAATGCGGCTTCAAGCGATGTGAGATTTTTTAAGGCATCTTTATTATCTTTTGTTTCGAAAAAATAGCCTTCGGGAAAATATTTCATTGTTTATATTCCTTCCTTTCTTTTGGCTTATATCCCAATTATATGAGCAGTCTTTAAATTTAATGACATAACTTTATTTCGTATCCGTCAAATTTTCTTAAAATTCCTTTTGCCAACGCTTCATTCTCGTTTTCGATTGAAAAAGTCAGTTTTACTTCATTTCTTTTTTCGGTTTCGAGATAATCATCGTGCAAAGGTCCGCCTTCGGTTATATGAGGCAGTCCGTCAAGATAATCGGAAGAGTTATTAACAGCCATCGGGGTTACCGGATAGTTCACCGGTAAAGAGTTGTCTGCTTTAAGCTCATCAATAAGCACATTCTTAATTTTGATTTTGTTTTTTAATTCGCCGAGAGCGAAATCCAAATCAGATGCCGACGAAAAAAATACTGATAAAGAAATCATTTTTTATCGCTCCTTAAAATAATCTATCATTATTATTTCAAATTTTTTGTCGTTTTTTCTTGCCAAAAAATGAATTTATAAAAAAGTTTACTTTTAAATAAAGTTGTGTTATAATTTAAGTTGATTAATTATGTTTAAACGGAATAGGAGTGATTATTTGACAGAAATACTGGAAACACTGGGAAATATATTTGTTTTCGCGGCAAGAATAGTATTGCCTGTATTATGTTTTCTGCTCATTTTCGGCGTTGTTAAGGATTTATTAAAAAAACGCGGAAAAATTACTCTTGCAAAGCTTGTAACGGCAAATGGGCTTGAATTTGATATAAATTCTGTTGAAAGCATTATCGGAAGAAGTAAAATATGCGATGTTATTCTTAATATTCCTAGCATTTCTCGCCGTCATGCGGTTATTACTTATTCCGAAGACTACGGTTTTAAAATTTCCAGTGTTTACGGAACAGAAATTCGTGTCAATGATACTGTAATTGACGAATATGCTTATTTTGATTTCGGTGATGTTATTGAAATAGGCAGATTGCAATTAAAACTTATTCCTGCTGAAGAAATCGATATTTATTCTTCTAGCCGACCTAAAAAAAGAGGATTTTCTTCGGCTGTTATATTAACATTAATTCAAGCGATTATTTTTATAGAGCTTATGATTCATTATGCAGATTCATTTAAGCCTTACATACCTGTTTCGTTTGGTATTCTCTTTGTTATGGAATGGGTTTATTTTTTGTTTTATCGTTTTCGTGATAATATAAATATTGAGATTTTAGGCTTTTTCCTTACAACAATAGGTTTTGCGGTTGCGGCAAGTGCTACACCTGATAATATGTTAAAACAGCTTATTACGGCAGTACTTGGAATTGTTGCATTTGTTGTTTTGCAATTTCTTTATAAAAATATGGATTGGGTTATGAAGCTTCGTTATTATGCGGGCGCTTTTGCAATTTTACTGCTTGGCTATAACCTTATTTTCGGCATTAATTTAAACGGTGCAAAAAACTGGATAAAAATCGGAAGCTTTTCATTTCAGCCGTCTGAGCTTGTAAAATTTCTGTTTATTTTCACAACAGCTGCTACATTGCAAAATCTTCTTTCAAAGCGAAATCTTATTCTGTTTTTAGGATTTTCGGCTGGTTGTATGGGCGCTCTTGTTTTAATGCGTGACTTTGGTACCTGTTCGATTTTCTTTGTAACAGTGCTTATTATTTTGTTTATGCGTTCAGGCGATATAAAGATTATTTCTGCAATTACTTCAGTAGTTGCGGTCGGCGCGGTTTTGGTAGCAAAATTTGTGCCGTATGTTCAGCGGCGTTTTGCAACATATCGGCACGCATGGGAATATGCGTCTGATAAAGGTTATCAGCAAACAAGAACAATGATTGCGATTGCATCGGGAGCGTTGCTCGGAGTAGGCGGAGGCGCCGGAAAGCTGAAATATGTTATTGCTTCTGATACCGACCTTGTATTCGGACTTGTTTGTGAAGAATGGGGTATGATTGTTGGTTTTTGTGCAATAGCCTGTTTTGTAATTTTTGCGGTTTATTCATTTAAATGCGCTCCTTTTGCAAATTCAGCATATTTTGTAATTGCGGCTTGCTCGGCTTCAGGCTTGTGGCTGTTTCAAATCTCGCTTAATATATTCGGTTCGGTAGATTTATTGCCGCTTACAGGCGTAACATTGCCTTTTATTTCAAACGGCGGATCAAGTATGATTTCATCATGGCTGTTGCTGTCTTTTATAAAAGCAATAGGAAAGAATACTTTAAAAGAGCCTGCTTATTATGATGAGGAGGAGCAAGCATTATGAAACAAATGAGACTTCGCGCATTTATTATGCTTATTCTTTCTGCACTGTTTATTGCGGGTATAGTTGTTTTTTGCCTTTTTTATGTAGTTGAGGGAAGCGACTGGGCATTATATCCTGCAAATAATCATATATATTCAGACGGAACAATTGTACAAGCAGGCACAATAACTGACAGAAATGATAAAATATTAGCTCAAACAGTTGACGGAGTTCGTGAATACAATTCCAGCCAGAGTATCAGAAAAGCAACTTTGCATGCGGTTGGTGATTTCGGCGGCTTTATTAAAACGGGACTTCATTCTTCATATATTGATAAGTTGACAGGTTATAATAAAATCAACGGAACATACAGTTACTCAAAAGAGGGTAATAATATTCAAATTACGCTTGATGCCGATGTTTGCGTTACCGCTGCCGAGGCGCTTGGTTCTCGTTCGGGAACAGTGGGTGTTTATAATTATAAAACAGGCGAGGTCATTTGTATGGTTTCGACACCGTCATATGACCCTACTGTGCCTGAAGAAACAAAAAAAGCGAAATCAGGCGAATATAAAGGAGTTTTTATAAACAGGTTTATATCAAGTACATTTACTCCGGGCTCTACTTTTAAAATCGTTACAGCTGCCGCTTCAATTGATACTTTTGACGATGCTTATACAAGAAAATACACTTGTAATAAAGGTGTTGAGATTGACGGCGAGTGGATTTCATGTCTTGGAAATCACGGTACATTGACTTTAAAAGACGCTTTAGCAAAATCATGTAACGCATATTTTTCACAGTTAGCGGCAGATCTTGGTGAGGATGTTTTAACTGAATATGCTGAAAAAGCGGGATTTAATCAGTCATTTTCAATGGACGGTATAAAGGCTAAAACATCATTTTTTGATGTCAGCGGCGGTAAAGATATTGATTTTGCTTGGGCAGGTATGGGACAGTATACCGATATGATGAATCCATTGCAGTATTTGACTTTTATGGGCGCAATTGCAAATAAAGGTGTGCCTGAAAAACCTTATATGGTAAAATCAATTAAAACACAAAGCGGAATACCACTCAAATTTTCATTCGGCGGAAAAGGCAGTCGAATGATGGAAAGCGATACTGCTGAGCAAATAACAGAGCTTATGCGTAATAATGTTAAGCAAACTTACGGTGAGTGGCGTTTTCCGGGGCTTAATGTATGTGCAAAATCAGGTACGGCAGAGGTTAAAGACCAAAATCCGCATGCGGTTTTTGTTGGATTTAATAAAGACGATGATTTGCCGCTTGCTTTTGTTGTATTGGTTGAAAACGGCGGTTCAGGCGCTAATGTTGCCGGACCTATTGCAAATAAAGTTTTGCAAAAATGTAAAGAAGTATTAAAATAATCAGAGGAATTTATGGAAAAATCTAAAATTGAACGAATAAACTTTCTTGCAAAAAAGCAAAGAGAAACCGGGCTTACCGAAGAAGAAAAAGCTGAGCAGAAAATTCTGCGTGAAGAATATGTGGCTTCGGTTCGCAGAAATCTCACATCACAGCTTGATAACACTTATATTGTGCGTCCTGACGGCACAAAACATAAGGTTAAGCGAAAAGGGGACAAGCAATGAGTGTTTTATCAGAAAAAGCAATAGAAGTATTTATGTCCGGCAAAAACTGTGCACAGGCAGTTATTGCAGTATTTTGTAAAAAATATGGTGTTGACATCAAGACAGCTATGGCACTTTCAAACGGGTTCGGCTCCGGTATGGGTTGCGGTGAAATCTGCGGAGCGGTTTCGGGAGCTATTGCAGTAATAGGTATGGCAAATGCTAAACTTTGTAATGATAACCGGAGCGCAAAAATTGCAACCGCCACCAAACGCAAAGAGTTTTTAGACGAGTTTAAATTAAAATACGGCGAGCTTGTTTGTCGAAAACTTAATCAGGGTACAAGAAAGACTTGTGCTGAATTAGTAGCTTATGCGGTTGAAATTTTAGAGAAAATCGGGTATTAACCGAAAAAATTCATTGACTGTAAAAACAAATTAATATATAATAAATCTAACACTAATTTTCAGGAGGAAAATATGGCTGATTTTGGACATTTTGAAGACGGTAATAAGTATGTTATTACTGAAAAACAGCCTGCAAGACCTTTGCTTAACTACATATGGAATGCAAGAGTTTTATCAGGCGTTAATCATTTGGGCGGAGGTATCGGTGCTTACGGTGTAAGAGCTCTTTCGTATATTGACCCTACGGGTAAAGGAAGATGTTCCGTTATTCGTGACGGTAACCGATATTTTTATGTAAAGGATAAAAAAACAGGTAAGGTGTTTAACCCGGGCTGGTATCCTTGTAAAACTGATGTAACCGACTATTCCTGTACTCACGGTCTTGGTTATTCGACTATTACATCAACTTGTGACGATTTAAAGGCTACTGCTCACATTTTTGTTAATGATGAAGACCCTTGTGAAATTTGGACTGTTTCACTTGAAAACAAATCGGGTGAAACAAAAGAAGTTTCAGTTTATTCGTTTGCTGAATTTCAGCTTGAGGGTTATCAAAGATATTCTGATTACAACTCTTATGTTCACGGCGAATTTGATGAGGAAACAAATTCAATCGTTTGCTTTAACCTTGCTATGGAGCGTCCGCATGAGTGGTTTAACGGCTTTATGTCTACCGATACAAAGCCTGTTGCTTTTGATACATCAAAAAGAGCATTTTTAGGCGTTTACGGCAGTGTGTTTGCTCCTGAAGCAATAAGCCGCGATAAGCTTAATAATTCTCTTGCCGCTTGTGAGCAGATGGTAGGCGCACTACAGCATGATTTTGTGTTAAATCCTGGACAGAAAGTTTCTTTTAAAGTTATTATCGGTTGTGTTGATAATATGGATACTGCAAAAAATCTTGCAAAGAAGATTTTTACAGGCTCAAAAACCGAAGAAGATTTTTCTAAAATTATGCAGAGCAAGAAAGAGCTTTCAGAAGGTATTTTCATCAATACCCCTGATGAAAAGGTAAACAATTTTGCAAACTATTGGCTTAAACATCAGGTTGCTCTTTGTGCTGAGGTCGGCAGAGACACAGGCAAAGGTTTCCGCGACCAGTTGCAGGACGCTTGGGCGGTTGCCTCTTTCAATAAGGAGCTTGCAAAAGAGAAAATTCTCGAGACTCTTACATATATGTATCAGGACGGCCGATGTGTTCGCGGTTGGCTTCCACTTGACCACCATGTTTATTCTGACGGACCTACATGGGTTGCACCTACAATTAACGCTTATATTAAGGAAACAGGCGATGTTGATTTCCTTAAAACAAAGGTAAAATATCTTGACGCTGACGGACTTCCTGTGAAAGAGGATACAGTTTGGGAGCATATGCTCACCGCAGCAAGATTCGTTTCGAGTGATTTGGGCAAAGACGGGCTTGTAAAATCCCGTGACGGCGACTGGAATGACTCGCTTAATATGACAGGTCTTAAAGGCGAAGGCGAATCTGTTTGGACATCAATTGCAGCTCATTATGCGCTTCATAATATGGCAGAAATTGCGCGCGATGTTTTAGAGGATGAAGAAGTTTACAACGAGATGATTGAGCGTGCAGAGGTTCTAAAGCAAGCCATTAACGATAAAGGCTGGGACGGCGAATGGTATTTGGCCGCTATCAATGACTATGATGAAAAAGTCGGCTCTCATACAGAAAAAGAGGGTATGATTTATCTTAATTCACAGACTTGGGCGGTTCTTTCCGATGTTTGTGATGATGAAAGAAAGCTTAAATGTATTGAGGCTGTTGACAAATACCTTGATTCGGATTACGGCCCATTGACTCTTTATCCTACATATACAAAGTTTAATAACCGTATCGGAAGACTTACAAGCTTTATTCCGGGTATCTGGGAAAACGGCACGCCTTACTGCCACGGCGGTACATTCAAGGTAGTTGCCGACTGTATTTTAGGCAGAGGCGATAAGGCTTATGAAACAATCTCTAAAATTTTGCCTGACGCTGAATCAAATCCGTCAGATAAATCGGGTTGTGAGCCTTATGTTGTTACAAATATGTATTTCGGACCTGACAATCCGAGAAAGGGTGAAACACTTTTCGCTTGGGTAACAGGTACAGCGGGTTGGATGTTTAGAGCAATTACTCAGTATATGCTCGGTTTCCACCCTTCATATGACAGTTTTACTGTTAATCCTTGTTTGCCAAAGGATTGGAATGAGGTTACAATGACACGTGTGTTCAGAGGCGACACATATAAAGTAACCGTTAAAAACCCTAATGGAGCACAAAGCGGCGTTAAAAAACTTACGGTTGACGGTAACACGGTAGAGGGTAATGAGGTTGCTATTTTCGGCGACGGCAAAGTCCACGAAATCGTTGTAGAAATGTAATAAAAACTAAAAGGGGTGCAGGAAAAATGCGCCCCTTTGTGTTAAGGTGTAATTTATGAAAATTCTTTATAGTGATAAAGATATTGTTGCGTTAATAAAGCCTGTCGGTATGGATTCGGAAAGGGAAGTACCCGAAAAAATTAAAGAGCAAATCTGCGGAGATGTTTTTACAGTTCACCGTCTTGATAAAAATGTCGGCGGAGTTATGGTTTATGCACGAAATAGAATTACAGCCGCCGCTTTATCGAAAACAATTCAGCAGGGTGAAATGATAAAAGAATATGTTGCTTTAGTACACGGAGCACCGCCTGAAAGCGGCGTATTGGAAGATTTGCTGTTTAAGGATTC
>JBJEIS010000004.1:0-6438 GCA_051877275.1 Acutalibacteraceae bacterium
TTTTTTAAATTTCATCCCATTTATATTTATGCAATTCACCGAAATTTTCAAGCTGCGGATAATCCCATTGGCGAAGCGCCTCGTAAACCGCAACACAAACGGTGTTTGAAAGATTAAGCGAGCGTATTTCACCCATCATCGGCAAACGAACACACCGCTCGGGATTTTTAATAAGCAATTCTTCCGGCAGACCCGCGGTTTCTTTACCGAAAAGCAAATAGCAGTTATCCTTATACTCAACCTGTGAATGAGTATTTCTGCCCTTGGTTGTAAAATAAAAATACTGTCCGTCGGTTTTTTCAAAAAATTCATCTAAGTTTTCGTAATATGTAATGTCCATATACTTCCAATAATCAAGTCCCGCACGTTTCAGCTTTTTATCGTCAGGCGTAAATCCCATCGGTTTTACAATATGAAGTCTTGCTCCCGTTGCGGCGCAGGTTCTTACAATATTGCCGGTATTCGACGGAATTTCCGGTTCAACAAGCACAATATTTAAAATAGGCATATTATTTCTCCTTAAAAAATCTTAATTATTAGTTTACATCAAATCCCGGCGGTTTTCAAGCATTATACTTGTAAATAATAAGAAAATCTATTATAATATAAGTTAATTAAGATAAAATACAGTAAAGGAATTATGTTTTGAACGAAATTATTTGTCCGGTATGTCAAAAAAGCCTTTTCGGTAAAAAGACCTTTAAATGCGAAAATAATCATTGCTTTGATGTTTCAAAATACGGCATTATCAATCTGTCACTAAATAATAAGTCTTCAAAAAAGCGTCACGGCGATGATAAAATGATGGTTTTGGCAAGAAAGAATTTTTTAGACGGCGGATATTATGAACCTATCAAAAATTCGGTTGTAAGCTTGATAAAAAAGCATTGCAGCGATGCTAAAATCCTGCTTGACGCAGGCTGCGGCGAGGGATACTATACAAAAGCCGCCGCTGACGCATGCAATGCTGAAAGCATTTACGGAATTGATATTTCAAAAGAGGCTTTACGATATTTTAAAAAGCGATTGCCTGACGCTTTTCCTATTGTATCAAGCATTTTTAAAATGCCTATAAAAAGCGAAAGCACCGATATAGCGCTCAATATGTTTGCCCCTCTGCCCGATAAGGAATTTTTGAGGATTATAAAAAACGGCGGCTATTTAATCAGAACTTTTGTTTTAAAAGACCATTTGATTGAACTCAAATGCGCCGTTTACGATACCGCTTATTATAACAAGCCTGAAGCAACGCTTATTGACGGCTTTTCGCTGATTGATACCGTAACGGTTGATGAAACCATTCATTTGGAAGGTGAAAACATCAAAAACCTATTTTGTATGACGCCTTATTACTACAAAACGGGAATCAGCGACCAGCAAAAGCTTGAAAAACTGAAAACGCTTGACACAACAATACAGGTGATGACCGCAATCTATAAAAAGGATGTTTTTAACAAAGAATTGTAATCTTGTTAAAATTTCGTTCATCAAATGAATTTTCAATTCATTTATACTTAAAACAACAAAGTACCAAAAGAAGGGACGGTTTTTTATTATGGGAACAACAAAAGTAATGGTTGTTGATGACGACAACAATATCTGTGAATATTTAAGACTTTATCTTGAAAAAGAAGGGTTTGCAGTTGATATTTATCACGACGGCAGAACTGCAATAGATAATTTTTCTTCATTTGACCCTGCAATCATACTTCTTGATGTTATGATGCCGAATATGGACGGCTGGCAGGTTTGCAGAGAGATAAGAAAACAAAGTCAGGTACCGATTATTATGATTACTGCAAAGGGCGAAACCTTCGATAAAGTGCTCGGACTTGAGCTCGGCGCTGATGACTATGTTGTTAAACCTTTTGAAGCAAAAGAAGTAATCGCAAGAATCAAAGCCGTACTTCGCAGAAGCGGCTATTCGGATTCTGAAAGCGTTAAAAAAGTAGAGTATGATAAACTCACCATTAACCTCACTAACTATGAAATGATTGTAAACGGCGTTGCGGTTGACACACCGCCTAAAGAGCTGGAGCTGATTTATCACCTCGCTTCAAATCCTAATAAGGTTTATACCCGCGACCAGCTTCTTGATGAAGTATGGGGATTTGACTACTACGGCGATTCCAGAACAGTTGATGTTCATGTAAAAAGACTGCGTGAAAAACTTGAAGGTGTTTCAGACAGCTGGGCATTAAAAACCGTTTGGGGCGTCGGCTATAAATTTGAAACCAAATAAAAGGACTGTTTAAATGCGTAAAAGTATATTTGCAAAATACTTTACAATAGTTGCTATGATAATCTCGGTTAGCGTTGTTATTTTTTCGAGCATAGTTGTAGTTTACTCGCGGCAAATGTGGAAGCAGGAAAACAATTCTCTGCTTTCAAGAAATGTTCAAACCATTTCTTCGATTTTATCAAATCAAGACAGTTATTATGAATTTGAACAGGCGCAAATTTACGGAACTATTGATGCAATAAGCGAAATTATCGACGCAACTATTTTTACGGTTGATGAAAACGGTCAATGCTATTATACAACGGGAAGAAGCAGCATTTCACCGAAAAGCAGTGATTTTATCGACCCCGGTATTATGACTAAAGTAACCAAAGGCAAATATGTTGAAACAGGCACGCTCGGCGGCGCTTTAAAAACAGGCTGTTTTATCGTAGGTTTTCCTATTACGTCAAACGGCGTGCAAAACGGCGCGGTTTTTGCCGCTATTCCTATGCAAAAAAGCGATATTTATGTAGGAAATGTTTTTAAAACAATTTTAGCCGCTGCCGTAATTGTTATGCTGATTGCATTTGTGGCAACATATTTAGCTTCTGCACAAATGACAAGGCCATTGAGAAAAATGGCGCAGGTGGTTAAAAAAGCCGAAAACGGCGACTTTTCATCAAGAATTCCTATTGACAGGCAAGATGAAATCGGGTTGCTTGCCGATTCAATCAATAAAATGCTTGTTTCAATCGGCGCGCTTGAGGGTATGCGGCGTGATTTTATTTCCAGCGTTTCGCACGAATTAAAAACGCCTATGACTACTATTTCGGGATTTGTTGACGGTATTTTAGACGGAACAATTCCGAAAGACCAGTCTGATAAATACCTAAGAATAGTATCTGATGAAACAAAGCGCTTATCAAGGCTTGTAAATTCAATGCTTCAGCTTTCGCGGCTTGAAAGCGGAAAAACGCAGATTAACAAAACTACTTTCAATCTCTCAGATATGATTATAAGCGTTTTCCTGTCTTTTGAGCAGAAAATCGAGGCTAAAAAGCTCGAAATCAGCGGGCTTGATTTATTGCACCCGATAAGCATTACCGCTGACCGCGATTTGATTTATCAGGTTGTATATAATTTAACCGAAAACGCTATAAAATTCACACCTGAAGGCGGTACTATAACGGTTTTTGCCGGTGTTGAAAAACAGGTTGTAAAATTCACAATCCGTAATACAGGCGAAGGATTGCAAGAACGCGAAATGGCTAAAATCTTTGAGCGTTTTTACAAGACCGACCGTTCAAGAAGCAAAGATAAAACCGGAATGGGATTTGGTCTGTATATTGTAAAAACCATAATAGGCTTACACGCCGGAAAAATTTCTGTCAGCAGCGTTGTCGGCGAATACACACAATTTGATGTAACTCTGCCCGACCGCGAATATGTCGCAGAGCTTGACACAAGACAAGATGAGAAAAAACATTAATACATTTTATATTTAAAGGAGTAATTTTTAATGAATAACGATTTTGAAAACAAAAATCCTCTTGAAAACGGGGAGGCTGGCGAAACTGCACCACAGCCTGAATCTACTGAAAACATTGAAAAAAACGAAGAACCGGCAATAAAAGAGCCAGTTTTACAGGAAACTCAAACAGAAGAAAAAGAAGAAGAACAGGAACCTGTTTTAAATGAGCAGACTCAAAGTGAAACCACAGAAAGTCAGCAGGAGCCGACTTGGCAAAATCCAAATAATAATGAGCAGACTCCGCCACAGAATAATTTTTACGGCGAACAAAAACACTATGTGCCTAACGGATTTCAGAATTTCAATACACAGCAAAACAATGTCTATCATCCGCCTATAAAAAATAAAGACCCTAAAAACGGCAAAAAAGGCTTGAGAATTTTCGCAATTGTTCTTATAGCGGTTGTTCTTTTCACAGTAGGTATAGGAGTTGGCAAATTAAGCGGGCTGACTAACACAAGTTCAAGTTCAAAAACCGAAAAAAGCGATGATTCGCTTATTTATAAAGGCGAAGATATCGATGTAAACAGCGGAAACCCAATTACCCGCGACGATATAAAACCTGATGAAAACGGCAAATATACCGCAGACCAGGTTGCCCAGCTTGTGGGTGAATCGGTTGTAAACATTCAGGTTTATTCTACTACAGATTCATCGGTAGGCGCTACCGCTTCAGGCGTTATTCTTAACAAAAAAGGCTACATCATTACAAACGACCACATTTATTCCGAAGTAACAAATGCTAAATTCATAGTTACAACCTCTGACGGAAACAGCTACAAGGCGTCTTATGTTGCAGGCGACCAGAGAAGCGATATCGGCGTTTTGAAATTTGATGAAGTTCCTGAAAACATTGTTCCTGCTACATTTGCAAATTCTTCGGAAATTAAAGCAGGTGATGATGTAATTGCAATCGGCAGCCCTTACGGACTTTCCGGAACAGTTACAAAAGGTATTGTTTCATACCCATCAAGAAGAATTTCAAACTCAACAAAAAGTGAGGACGGTACAACAACCGCTTCTTACTCAATGCGCGTTATTCAGACCGATGTTGCACTTAACTCAGGTAACTCGGGCGGTGCGCTTGTAAATATGTACGGTCAGGTTATAGGCATAAATTCTTCTAAAATAGCAATCGAAGGCTACGAAGGATTATGTTTCGCCATTCCTTCAAATGACGCTGTTAAATATGCGAAGAGCCTTGTTAAAAACGGCGTTGTTTCAGGCAGAGCAAAGCTCGGTATAACCTACACTCCTATTTCATCGGCTTCCGCTTTGCTTAATGATGTTCCTTCGGGACTTCGTATTCAAGAGATTGACAGTAAAAGTGACCTTTATTCAAAAGGCCTTTCAACAGGTAATAACGGCGATATTATTACTGAAATCAACGGCAAAAAAATAACTACCAGCGATGTTGCGCTTGATATAATTGACGACAGCTCGGCAGGAGATGAGGTTGAGCTAAAAGTATATATTGTAAGCACAAAGAAAACAAAAACATTTAAAGTAAAATTACTTGAAGACTCCTCAAACACAAGCTACAAAAATGAAATTCCGTTACCTACAACTACCGCACCTGCAAACGGCTATGGCGGAAATAACGGTGGAAACGGAAGCAATGGCAGCAACGGAAATAACGGCGGTTATTATTACTATCAGATTCCGTCAGGATATGGCAGATAATCTCAAAGCAAAATAAACCAAAACAATAAATATAATTTTGGAAAAATTTAATTTTTTTCATTGATTTTGTCCTCCGTATGTGATATTATTTTTATATCATATGCGGAGGTGTTTTTATATGATAGAATTTAAAAGCTTTAAAGACGGCAAACGCCATATTGTTACTTTCAGTTATGACGATGCACCGCCGGAAGATTATAAATTAGTTGAAATTTTTAATAAGTATGGTATGAAAGCGACTTTCAATGTCAATTCAAACAAATTTCCTTCACCTTACGGTGTAAATACAGAAGATGTTAAATCTCTTTATGAAGGACACGAAATTGCAGTACATACACTTAATCACCCTTGGGTTGAAAAATGTGCAAATGTTTCACTCATCAATCAGGTTTTACAAGACCGCCAAAACATTGAAAAAGAATGCGGTTATGTAGTACGCGGTATGGCTTATCCTTACGGCACTTATGATGATGATTCAATTAATACGCTAAAGAGCTGCGGTATTGTTTATTCAAGAACAGCAGGCGAAACAGGCGGTTTTAATTTTCCTACTGATTTTATGAAATGGACCGGAACCTGCCATCACTGCAATGCAATAAAACACATTGACCGCTTTATCGGAGCGCTTGACAGTAGCTGGGCATCAAATCTTTTCTACATTTGGGGACATTCTTTTGAATTTCCAAACTCGCCTGACCGCGGCTTTGATTATATGGAAGATATTTGCGCGCGTCTTGCTGAGCATAAGGATAAAATTTGGTTTGCAACAAATATCGAAATTTATGATTATATTATGGCGCAAAAAGCTTTGCATGTTGCTGCTGATGAATCTTTTGTTTATAATCCGACACAGATTGATGTTTGGATTGTTAAAGACGGTACTGATTATAAAATTCCTGCCGGCGAAACAGTTAGATTTTAAAAATAATATATACTTACTCAATAATAAGTTTTAAAAAAACACTCTGCAAAAATGCAGAGTGTTTTTTATTTCAAGCCT
>JBJEIS010000005.1:0-26310 GCA_051877275.1 Acutalibacteraceae bacterium
TTTTGAAAACTGCATTAAAGTGGAAATCAACGCCGTTGCAAGAAAATGGTGGTATATGGTTGGCAGAAAGGATTATTATTTTGCGCCGGGCGTTGGACTAATTAGATATGTCAGCCATTATGACCATATTAAGGATTTAAACTACGATTTAACATCGTATGTCGGAACGGGTGACGGATATTTTCCGATAGATGAGGGAATGTCACGCACATTTGAGGCACAGGGCGCTCCTGAAAATATCATCGGCAAGGTAGAATACACTTATATTAAAGATGATAACGGACAGATGATAATTCTCGCCGACCAAACGGGAGTTGAAATTTTGTAATTAAACAAGCGAAGATTTATAATCTTGTATTTTGTATCTTTAATATATAATATCGCTTGACTTTTTACATCAGAATATATAGAATGAAAACAGTTCTTATTATAGAAGGTGTATTATGGTTAGTAAATACGGTCATTTTAATCAAGACGGCTCTGAATTTATTATTACCGAACCGGATATTCCGAGAAATTGGTATAATTATTTTTATAATGATAATTTTATTTCATTTACATCACAGGCAGGCCGCGGCCAGGCATTTTTGCAGGATAATCTGGGAAGAAGAATTATGCCTGTTAAAGAACGAGGAATGTATATTTATGACGGCGAAAAAGGCTGGAATTTAACAGGGTTGCCATTTTATGAAGAATATCAAAGCTATGAGTGTATTCATGGGCTCGGTTATTCAGAAATAAAGCTTGTAAAAAACCAAACTGAAACTGTTTACGGAGTGTTTTTGCCAAGTGAAAACGACAGCGTATCAGGATATGAAATATCATATGTTAAAGTGAAAAATTTAAGCGACAGAAAGAAAAAATACAAAGTAATGTCTTTTTGCGGCAACGATTTTGACGGCGAGTATCAGTATCAGGGATATAATACCGCTGCTGTGAATTTTGACAATAAGGTAAACGGTATTCATTACGGCTTTTCAAGAGAGTGGAACGGAAATTCGCAGGATTTTGAATTTTTCATAGTATGCGGACAAGATTTAAGCGGTTATGATTGTGCAAGAAATTCTTTTATCGGAAGCTACGGCTCGGTTACCAACCCTATTGCTATTCATAACGGCGGCTGTAAAAACAGTGAGTGTATTGCCGAAAAATTCGGATTTGCAGTGCAGTCTGAGGTTGAACTTGCTTCGGGTGAAGAAAAGTTTGTAAGCTTTGTCAGCGGTGTTACAGACAGTATTGAAAGCGTAAAAAAGATTAGTCAAAGCGTTTCAGATGAAAAAAAGGTAAATTTATTGCTTGAAAAAGTCAAAGAAAAATACAGTAATTTGTGTGATAATGCGGTAATTAAAACTCCTGATAAAAATTTAGACTGTTTATTTAATAACTGGCTTAAATATCAGACTAATATGGGCAGCCGATGGGCGAGAGTTCGTCATAACGGATACAGAGACATTCTCAGCGATACTGAATGTTTGGCTGCTTTTTCACCTAAGCTTGCTTTTGAACGGCTTAAAAGAATAATGTCTTATCAGTATTCAAACGGATATGCGCCGAGAACATTTATTGACGGTGAAATCAGAGATAACGGTTTTTCCGATTGTACTGTCTGGCTTACATTCACAGCTTACTATATTATAAACGAATTAGGCGATATTTCACTTCTTAATACTATCGTTCCGTATAATGACGGCACTTCATCGAGTATGTATGAGCATTTACGGCGCTCTGTTGATTTTTTATATAATTTCAGAGGAAACCATAATTTAATTCAAATTTGGCGCGGTGATTGGAATGACTGTATGGATAAAGCAGGCATTGAGCATAAGGGCGTAAGCGTATGGTTGAGTATTGCATGGTATCGGGCTAATAAGCAGTTTGGTGAACTTGCAAAGGCTATGGGCAAGCAAGAGGACTATGAGCTTTCGGTCAAGCGCGGTAAAGAAATTCAAAAGTTAGTTGATGAATTCGGCTGGGATGAAAAAGGCGGATATTATATTTATGCCATCAGCGATGATTTTCATAAAATCGGTGCGAGTGACAGCGAACAGGGCAAAATTTTTCTAAATCCTCAGCTTTGGGCAGTTCTTTCGGGAATTTCATTAGACGGTAAAGAAAAACAAGCTATGGAAAGTGCGGAAAAATTACTTAACGATGATTTGGGTACGCTTGTTTCAGAGCCTTATACAAAATATATTGACTATGTCGGCTCTATGACTTCAAAAGCTCCGGGAGTTCAGGAAAACGGCGGAGTGTATCTTCACGCTATGGCTTGGAAATTAGCGGTAGACGCAATTTTGAATCGAAATGATTTGGTTGAGCGAGATATGAATCGTATTCTGCCTTTTAACAATAAAATTGTAAACGGTAGGGCAGAGCCTTATACGCTTTGTAATTGTTATATGGGCAAGGAAACTAAATACCGTTACGGCACACCGGGGCAAAGCTGGCGTACGGCTTCGGGACAATGGTTTTTAAAAGCAATGCTCCAGTATGTTTTCGGACTTAATCCTACCTTGAAAGGTTTGGAGATTAAGCCTTGCTTGCCGCAAAGCTGGGAAAGCGCTTCGGTAAAACGAAAGTTTCGTGAATGCGTTTATAATATTGATTATAAAAAGACAGGGCATTTCAGTATAACTGTTGACGGAAAACTTTTAGAAAACCGATTATTGCCTTATGAAAAAGATAAAACAATGAATGTATTGGTTACATATTAAATTAAAACCGGGAGTTCAATTTGAACTCCCGGTTTGTTTATTCCATATTGTCTGTAAGAAGCATTATTGATACAATTGCAGCGAGCGGTGCGGTTTCGGTTCGTAAAATTCTTTTGCCTAAAGTTGCGGTTAAAGCGCCGCTTTTTTGCAACTCATTAACTTCTGATTCGGCAAAACCGCCCTCCGGTCCGATGAAAACGCAAATGTTTTTATGCCGCGTTTTGTCAATAATTTCTTTTAACGGCTTGCCGCCGCCCTCATAAAAAAGCACTGATAAATCATAATTATTAATCTCATTTACAGCCGCTTTAAAGTCGATTTGTTCGCGCACATTAACGATTTTACCTCTGCCTGACTGTTCGCAGGCTGATAATGCGATTTTGTTGTAACGCTCGTTTTTCTTTGTAGCTTTTTTACTGTCAGGGCGTGAAACACAGCGACTTGATAGCACCGGCACAATTTCGCTGACGCCGAGTTCTACCGCCTTTTGTATAACCAATTCCAATTTATCGCCCTTTGGCACACACTGGTAAAGCGTAATATTTACATCAGGCTCACTGTAATTCATATTGCAGTCGATAACTTTAACTTTTGCGTAGTCTTTTGCTGTTTCGATTATTTCACATTCATAGTTTCTGCCGTTATCGCAAAGCGTTAATTTTTCACCTATTTTCATTCTCAGAGCGCCGACAATGTGTTTTGCATTTTCACCTGTAATTTCAACAGTATCACCCGATACTTTTTCAAAAAAATGAGGCATGTTTTTCTCCTAATTGACTTTTATTGTATAAGTTGCGTCTTTAATGCTTTTTATTGTGAATTTTTCAAATTTGTTGTAAACAGTATCATCAAAATTAATTCCGATCTCAGCTTTCGCAGTTGCCGATTGAAGAGAAAAACGGTTTTGTATGGCAGTATCACCTCGTTCGCCGCCGCTTAAGGTTTCTATTGTTTTGACAATGCTTTGATTTTCAACGGATTTTATAAAAGCCTGCTTTGTGAAAAAGCTATTTTCATTTTCTTTCTGATTTATTCCGCTTTCAAGGTCGATAACAGTAACTAATTCTGAAAACGGTGTTTTTGATTCTGCTACGACTGACAGAGAATAAAAGTTTAATTTAAAGCTTTCGCTTTTCACATAAACTTTTTCAATATAAGGCACTAAATCATTTTTTCCCGCGTGAAGGCGGATGGAAAAACGCTTTGGTTTTTCTATTGAAAAATCTTTATCGGTATTATATTTAAAAATATAAAAATCAACGCCGGTTGTGCCGATAATGTATTCCTTATCAGCATCTAAATAGTTGCCGTTTGAATCTTTTTCACGGTTGACTTCGTAGGTGGTTGCAATTACAAAATATCCGCCTATATCGAAAGTTTTAACCTGCTGTTTTGTAATGTCTATTTTCGGCATTCTTGCCAGCGCATAAATATCAGGATATTTCTTTTTGAAATCATCATCAAAATTTACTTTTTCATCAATGTTAAAAGTATTATTAAAAGACACAAACTCATTTGTTTTTTTATCTTTTGTTTCATCAATGGTATGGGCTGAAGAGTAAACCGATTTAAAACTTGTACGCACATTTTCAGGTAAATGAGTCCAAGTCCAGATAACTACAAATAGAATAAAAGCAATCGCTATGATTAAACGGATATTTGCAAAAATCTTTTTGCGTTTGGTTTTATAGCCGTAATCGTAATCGTTATAATCCATATATTCAGCCATATTTTACTCCTTAAAAAGCAAATCCGAAAGCTTTGCAAAATTATCAAGTGTTAATTCTTCTGCTCTTGCAGTAGGCTTTAGACCGCAGCTTTCAAGTGCAGATGAAATATCAGTTTTTGAAATTCCCAGACCCGAAGAAAGTGAATTTGTAAGCGTTTTTCTGCGCTGATTAAAACCTGCGCGTATTATTTTAAACATAGCCTTTTTATTATTTACTATAATCGGCTGTCTTTTAGTTAAATCAAGCTTTATAACCGATGAGTCAACATTAGGGCTTGGCATAAACGAGCCGCGCGAAACATCAAAAAGCTTTTCGGCTTTTGCATAAAAGCTTACCGCCGCCGTTACTGCACCGCAATCTCTTGTGCCGACTTTTGCACAAAGGCGCTGTGCCGCTTCTTTTTGCACCATAACTGTGATTGATTCGATAGGAAGCTCGGATTCAAGCAATTTCATAATAATAGGCGAGGTAATGTAATAAGGAAGATTTGCACAGATTACAACAGGCATATCGCCGAATTCTTTTTTAATAATTTCGTTTAAATCAAGCTTCATTGCATCACCGAAAATAATACTAACATTATCAAACTCGGCTAAGGTTACATCAAGAACCGGTTTTAGCCGATTATCAACTTCAATAGCAATAACTTTTTTTGCGCTTTTGCAAAGCTCGGTAGTAAGAACCCCCATACCCGGACCGATTTCGATAACTCCGATATTTTCACAGCCTGATTTTTTTGCCATTTCGGGGCATACAGACGGATTAATAAGAAAATTCTGTCCAAGCCCTTTTGAAAAAGTAAAACCGTATTTTGAAAGCAAATCTTTAATAAATTTAATATTTGTCAGATTGTCCATTTAATACCTCTATATATAATTAATATTATCTTTGCTGAATGTAACAATTAAATTTTATCATAATTTTAAAAAAAAATAAAGTGAAATATTGAAAAATAAGCGAATATATTGTAAAATATATATTAACAATAAAATCGGAGGAAAAACATATGGCATCTAGGACTGATAAACACAATTATTATCTTGATATTGCACAGACCGTAAGCGAGCGCGGAACCTGTCTTCGACGCAATTACGGTGCAATTATCGTAAAAAATGACCAAATTGTATCTACAGGCTATACCGGAGCGCCGAGAGGCAGAAAAAACTGCATTGATATAAATCATTGCACAAGAGAAGCTAATAACATTCCGTCAGGCGAGCGTTATGAGCTTTGCCGTTCGGTTCATGCAGAAGCAAACTGTATTATTTCAGCTTCAAGAGATGCAATGCTCGGTGGTACGCTTTATTTAGTCGGCGTTGATTTTAAGACAGGCGAGCTTGTTAAAGATGCTACCAGCTGTGCTATGTGTCGCAGACTTATTATAAATGCGGGTATAGACAGAGTTATTGTAAGAGAAACAGAAACAGAGTATAGAGAGGTTATCGTCAGAGATTGGGTTTTCAATGACGATACTATGATTGATTAAGGAGAAACAATGGACTATACAGCAAAAACCAAAGGAACCTGTTCAAGAGAAATTAATTTCACAATTGAAAACGGAATTTTGAAAAATGTAAGTTTTCTCGGCGGTTGCAACGGCAACCTTAAAGGCATAGGAAGCTTGGTTGAGGGAATGAAGGTTGAAGATGTTATAAAAAAGCTTGAAGGCATTGATTGCGGCGGCAGAGGAACATCTTGTCCCGACCAACTTGCAAAAGCGCTTAAAAATGTAATTAATAAGTAATAGTAAAAATCCGTACTGATTATTCAGTACGGATTTTTTTGTTGTAACCGTTTTTTCAATAACTGAATAGTATGGAAATAGAATGAGTATTAAGGAGAAGAAAAAATGGCTGCACTTAGTTGTTTAAATGATTTAAATCCCGGCGAAAGCGCCGTTGTAGATAGATTGAGCACAAAAGGAAGTATGCGAAGAAGACTGCTTGATATAGGACTTATTAAAGATACCGATGTTGAATGTGTAGGCAGAAGTCCCGGCGGCGACCCTACTGCTTTTTTAATCAGAGGAGCAGTTATAGCTATTCGTTCCGAGGATTGCAAAAGCATTTTTATTAAGTCTTAAAGGTGGTATAAAAATGGGCTTGACTAACAGTTCAATCGGAATCAATGCAGTTGATTCAGGACTAAACATACGCAAAAATAACGAAAATGATAAAGTTATCGCGCTGGCGGGCAATCCGAACGTTGGAAAAAGCACGGTTTTTAATGCACTTACCGGAATGAATCAGCATACAGGCAATTGGCCGGGCAAAACTGTTACTAATGCTTATGGGTATTGTTCAACCAAAAGTAATTCTTATATTATGGTTGATTTACCCGGTACATATTCGCTTATGGCTCATTCTTCAGAAGAGGAGGTAGCAAGAAACTTTATTTGTTTCGGTTCACCTGATGCGGTTGTAGTAGTTTGCGACGCTACTTGTCTTGAACGAAACTTGAATTTATGCTTGCAGACAATTGAGATTTCAAAAAAAGTTATTGTTTGCGTTAATCTGATGGACGAGGCAAAACGAAAAAACATTAAAATTGATTTGAATAAAATTTCAAAAAGGCTCGGTGTTCCAGTAGTCAGCACCGTTGCACGCAAAAAGAAAAGCTTAGATAAATTAACTTTATTGCTTGATAAAGCCGTCAGCGGTGAGATAGAGTTTAATCCGAAAAAGATTATCTATCGTGATGAAATTGAAGAAGCGATTGATATTGTGGAAGCTTCGCTTTGCAATAAAGACTGCAAAGGTCTTAATACCAGATGGCTGAGTCTAAAACTGCTTGATTATGATAAATCTTTGTTTAAAGAAATTGATGAATACTTAGGAAAAGATTTTTTGGCAGATTCTGATATTATCAATGCGGTAAATAAAGCCAAAAAAGTGTTGGCAGAAGCAGAAATAACATCTGAAAAGCTCAAAGACGAGATTGTTTCCGCCGTTGTAAAAAGCGCAGAGGAAATATGCAAGGGCGCTGTTGTTTATGATAAAAATAAATACAGCAGTGTTGACAGAAAAATTGATAAAGTACTGACCAGCAAACGAACAGGTTACCCGATTATGCTGGCGCTTTTAGCGGTGGTTTTTTGGATTACAATTTCGGGCGCAAATTACCCTTCGCAGTTGCTTTCGAGTGGATTGTTTTACATACAGGATAGGTTAACTGATTTGTTTCAGTTTTTAGGCGCGCCCGATTGGCTTCATGGGATTTTGGTTCTCGGGGTTTACCGAGTTTTAGCATGGGTTGTTTCGGTAATGCTGCCGCCGATGGCAATATTTTTTCCGCTTTTCACTTTGCTTGAAGACACAGGCTACTTGCCGCGTATCGCTTATAATCTTGATAAACCTTTTAAGAGGTGCAATGCTTGCGGAAAACAGGCGCTTACAATGTGCATGGGGTTCGGCTGTAATGCGGCGGGAGTTGTCGGGTGCAGAATAATCGACTCAAAAAGAGAAAGACTTCTTGCAATACTCACAAACAATTTTGTTCCGTGTAACGGGCGTTTTCCTACCATTATATCAATAATAACAATGTTTTTTATCGGCGCTTCGGGCGGCTTTTTCTCATCGGTTTCATCGGCTTTGCTATTAACTCTTATAATACTTTTCGGAGTGTTTATAACCTTTTTTATGACAAAGCTTTTGTCAAAAACAATTTTAAAAGGTATGCCTTCGTCCTTTACTCTTGAGCTTCCGCCTTACCGAAAGCCGCAAATAGGCAAGGTAATAGTGCGTTCGATTTTTGACAGAACACTATTTGTTTTAGGCAGAGCGGCGGCAGTAGCTGCTCCGGCCGGCGCGGTAATATGGCTTATGGCAAATATAAATTTTGACGGCGGCAGCCTGCTTAATATCTGCGCGGATTTTCTTGACCCTTTTGCAAGGCTTATCGGCCTTGACGGAGTGATTTTAATAGCGTTTATTCTCGGATTTCCCGCTAATGAAATTGTAATACCGATAATCATTATGGCATATATGGCGCAAGGCTCAATTATGGAGTTTGATAATCTTATGCAAATGAAAGAGCTGTTTGTTAACAACGGCTGGACGGTAACAACCGCTGTTTGCACAATGATGTTTTCACTTTTGCATTGGCCTTGCTCAACAACTCTGATGACTATAAAAAAAGAAACAGGTAGTTTTAAATGGGCGGCGGTAGCGGCGGTTTTGCCTACCGTAACAGGAATTATTCTTTGCTTTGTTTTTTCAAGAGTGCTTAATTTGGTATTTTAACAAAAAACACGCATTTGCTTTTTAGCAAGTGCGTGTTGCTTTTTTAATTGATTTTTGGTTGGTGTTTTGTTATAATCAATGTCGGAAAGCTTAAATATTTATTTAGGCTTTTGAAAAATTAACGGTATGTAAAAGGACTGGTTTTATGAGATTGATTTTTATACGCCACGGTGAGCCTGATTATTCTATTGATTCATTGACCGAAAAAGGCTGGCGCGAGGCAGAAATGGTTGGCGAAAGACTTAAAAATGAGCATTGTGACGCTGTTTTTTGTTCGCCGCTCGGCAGAGCTAAAGACACAATGAAGCCTTATCTTGAAAAGACGGGCAAAACTGCACAAATTTGTGACTGGCTTGAAGAATTCGCTTATAAAGACAGCTTGTTTATTCATCCTGATACAAAAAGAGATAAGTTTATTTGGGATTTTACTCCTGATTTTTTAGATAGACATCAGGACTTTTTTGACAGAAACAAATGGGCAGAACAGGATTTTATAAAAAACAGCAAGGTTGTTGAAACTGTAAATAATGTTCTTAATAGCTTTGATGACTGTTTAAAAAAGTTCGGCTATGAAAGATGCGGCACTTATTATAAAGTTAATGAAGAAAATCATAAAACATTAATGTTTTTCTGCCATTTCGGAATCGAATCATTGTTACTGTCACATTTATTTAATTGTTCGCCTTCGGTTATATCGCATAATTTTGTTGCTTTGCCTTCATCGGTTACAACGCTGATTACAGAAGAAAGGGAACAGGGCAAGGCTTATTTTCGCTGTCAGCAGTTTGGGGATATATCTCACTTGTATAAAAACAGTGAGCCGGCATCTTTTGCCGCAAGATTTTGCGAGTGTTTTTCAGATCCGGAACGACACGATAACGGCGAATAAAAGTTTTCATTTTGCATATAAAAAAGAGAAGTTCAAATCTGAACTTCTCTTTTAAAATCTCAGTTATTTTTCATAAACCTGCGGCTTTAAAACGCCGATATACGGAAGATTTCTGTATAAATCATCATAATCAAGACCGTAACCCACTACAAATTCATCAGGAATTTTTGCACCCTCATAATGTACTGTAATCGGGCGCTCTCTTCTGTCAGGCTTGTTGAGCAAAACGCAGAGCTTAACGTCATCACAGCCTTTTCCGTGTAAAACATTTATCAGATTGTAAAGAGTGTTTCCCGTATCAAGAATATCTTCTATAATAACTATATTGTACTTTGATAAATCCTGCTCTTTTAGATCAAGACGAATATGAACTGTTCCGTTTGAAATAGTTTTGTCACCGTATGATGAAGCCTGCATAAAATCAACCTCGCAAGGTATGTCAATTTCACGCATTAAATCGGAAGTAAAAATTAAAGAACCTTTTAAAATACACACAAGCAGTAAACGCTTATCACTGTTTCTGTAATCATCGGAAATCTGTTTTCCGATTTTTTTTACCATTTCATGTACTTCTTCTTTAGAAAAAAGTATTTTTTCAATATCATTATGCATAGAAATTATCCCCTATAAATTTTATAAATATAATTTAACATAAATCAGCTTTCTTTTTATGAACAATCTATGAACGGAAGCGAAATTTGACAAAAAATATCACAAAATAGGCTTATAATGTCGACAAGTTGCAAAAACTTCAAGTATTTAGGTTAAAATTTTAACAAAAAGGCTTGAAATTCAATTCATTTTGGTATAATATATAATGGACAACAATATTAGGAGGAAAAATAATTATGTCAGTAAAAGTTGCTATTAACGGTTTCGGCCGTATCGGTCGTCTTGCATTCAGACAGATGTTTGGTGCAGAAGGCTATGAAGTTGTTGCTATTAACGACTTAACAGATCCAAAAATGCTCGCTGATCTTTTAAAGTATGATACAGCACAGGGCGGTTATTGCGGTAGAATCGGCGAAAACCTTCACACAGTTGAAGCAGGCGAAGATTCAATCACAGTTGACGGCAAAAAAATCACAATTTATGCTAAACCAAACGCTGCTGAGCTTCCTTGGGGCGAAATCGGTGTAGACGTTGTTCTTGAATGTACAGGTTTCTACTGCTCAAAAGCAAAATCACAGGCTCATATTGATGCCGGTGCTAAAAAAGTTGTTATTTCTGCTCCTGCAGGTAATGACCTCAAAACTATCGTTTACTCAGTAAATGAAAATACTTTGACAGCTGAAGATACTATCATTTCTGCTGCATCATGTACAACAAACTGCTTGGCTCCTATGGCTAACGCTCTTAACAAATATGCTCCTATTCAGAGTGGTATCATGTCAACAATCCACGCTTACACAGGCGACCAGATGATTCTTGACGGCCCTCACAGAAAAGGTGACTTAAGAAGAGCAAGAGCAGGTGCTGCTAACATCGTTCCTAACTCAACAGGTGCTGCTAAAGCTATCGGTCTTGTTATTCCTGAGCTCAACGGCAAACTTATCGGTTCTGCTCAGCGTGTTCCTGTTCCAACAGGTTCAACAACAATTCTTACAGCTGTTGTTAAAGGTAGTGATGTAACAGTTGAAGGCATCAATGCTGCTATGAAAGCTGCTGCTTCAGAATCTTTCGGTTACAACGAAGATCCTATTGTATCTTCTGACGTTATCGGTATGAGATACGGTTCATTGTTCGATGCAACTCAGACAATGGTATCAAAAATTGCTGATGATTTATATGAAGTTCAGGTTGTTTCTTGGTATGACAACGAAAACTCATACACATCACAGATGGTTAGAACAATTAAATACTTCGCTGAACTCAGCAAATAATTATTATTTGAAGTCAGCCTTGTAATTAAGGTTAATTTAGCCGGGGGACTTAATTTTAGTCTTCCGGCTATTTTTTATATGTAATGCCAGAGGTAGTTGAAAATATGGGAAAGAATAATCAGAAGAACGAATTAAAACGCAGAAAAATAGTTAAAGCGGCTATGGAATTGTTTTTTGAAAAAGGTTATGAAGAAACATCAATTCGTATGATTCAGGCAAAAGTCGGTATGAAGGTTGCCGGTTTTTATTATTACTTTGGGTCAAAAGACGAGGTTTTTGATGCCGCAATTAATCTGTTTTTTGAAGACTACGTAAAAGAGGTTCAAAAGATTGTTGAAGACGGGAAAAATAATCCTGAAGGCAAATTAACAAAATATCTCAATTATATATACACAGCTACTGAAAATTTCAGAGAGCAATACCTTATCAAACTTCATTGGAGTATTTTAGGGGCAATTCGTGAAAGCTTTATTAAAGTTATGCGTAAATATATTAGACAGATATTAGAGAATTATATAAACAACGGAAGTATCACTCAAGGTGAAATGGATATTGAGGTAGCGGTAAATGTTATTTCTTATTCATTTGGCTGCAGCATTGTTTTGCATACAGGTGAGGAGTATCGTAAACAAAAAGATGAACTGGAAAAATTAATTCCGATGTTGTTGAAAGTGAATAATAATTTATAGAAAATTCGTATAGGTTGTTTAATTGACATTACAGTATTTTTATGATAAAATATTACTACTGAAACCAAAGATTATTTCTGCGGAATGAAGTATTTAAAATCACTGATATCAAAAGTATTTTCTTGCGATAGAAGGAGTAAATTTTATAAATGATATAATTCTACCCTTTTATCTGTAAAAGGGTAGTTTTTGTTTTTTGGAGGTATTAATGGAAACAAGGGTAGCACTTATTGGAATTATAGTTGAGTCTACGGATTCTGTCTCAAAGCTTAACAGCATTTTATCACAATACAGCGACTATATTATCGGCAGAATGGGAGTTCCTTATCAAAATAAAGGAATGAATATTATCTCGGTTGCAATCGACGCGCCTCAAAGTATTACAAGTGCGCTTTCGGGTAAAATCGGTGCGCTTTCAGGAATAAGCGCAAAAACTATTTATGCGGGTAAATAAGTATGAAAGCCTTGATTAATAAGCTTTATGAAGAAAGCAATTTATCTGATAATGAATTAATAAAGCTAATAGAAAATATAACCGATGAGGATTTAGAATACCTTAATAAAAAAGCGCGTCAAAAAGCTGATGAGTATTACGGTAAATCGGTTTATGTGCGCGGGTTAATTGAGTTTACTAATTACTGCAAAAATGATTGCTACTATTGCGGTATTCGTGCTTCAAATAAGTGTGCCGACCGATACCGTTTAACTAAATCACAGATTTTAGATTGTTGTAAACAGGGGTATGATTTGGGTTTTCGTACCTTTGTTTTGCAGGGCGGCGAAGATTTTCACTATTCAGATGACGATATGTGCGATATTATATCTTCAATTAAATCTGCTTATCCGAACTGTGCGCTGACTTTATCAGTCGGCGAACGCTCTTTTGATGTTTATAAACGCTGGTTTGATTCGGGGGCAGACAGGTATCTTTTGCGTCACGAAACAGCTGATAAAGAACATTATAAAAAATTGCATCCTGAAAGAATGTCTTTTGATAACCGAATGAGATGCTTGCATGATTTAAAAGAAATAGGGTATCAGACCGGTTGCGGTTTTATGGTAGGCTCACCTTATCAAACAACAGAGTCGATAATAACGGATTTAAGGTTTATTAAAGAATTTCAGCCGGAGATGGTAGGTATAGGTCCTTTCCTTTCACATAATCAAACACCTTTTTCAAATGAGCCTAACGGCAGTGTAAGACTTACGCTTATGCTTTTAAGTATAATTCGTCTGATGATTCCCGAGGTGTTGCTGCCTGCTACAACAGCGCTCGGAACAGCGGCGGGCGATGGCAGAGAAAAGGGAATTTTAGCGGGAGCGAATGTGGTTATGCCGAATTTATCGCCTGTTTCGGTACGAAAAAAATATGCGTTGTATGACAATAAAATTTGCACGGGCGAAGAGGCGGCAGAATGTAAATTCTGTCTTTCAAACAGAGTGAAAAGTATCGGCTATGAAATTGTATCAAGTCGTGGAGATAATATAAAATTTAAAAAGGAGTAATAACTATGTATAATCCAAAGTCACTTAAAGCAGAAGAGTTTATTAATCATGAGGAGATATTAGATACCCTTCAATATGCAGAGCAAAATAAGAATAATGTTGAGGTTATCGACAAAATCATTGAAAAAGCAAAAGAATTAAAAGGTCTCACTCACAGAGAAGCTTCTGTATTGCTTGCTTGTGAAATTCCTGAAAAGATTAATGAGGTTTATGCTCTTGCCGAGCAGATAAAAAAAGATTTCTACGGAAACAGAATTGTAATGTTTGCGCCGCTTTATCTTTCAAATTATTGTGTAAATGGATGTGTTTATTGTCCTTATCATCATCAAAACAAACATATTGAGCGTAAAAAGCTTACACAGGAGGAAGTTAAAAAAGAGGTTATTGCATTACAGGATATGGGCCACAAACGCCTGGCAATCGAAGCAGGCGAGGACCCTGTTAATAACCCGATTGAATACATACTCGACTGTATTAAAACAATATATTCAATTCAGCATAAGAACGGTGCAATTCGCCGTGTAAATGTAAATATTGCGGCTACGACAGTTGAGAATTACAGAAAGCTTAAAGAGGCAGGAATAGGTACATATATTTTATTCCAGGAAACTTATCATAAAGAATCTTATGAAAAGCTTCATCCTACAGGACCAAAGCATAATTACTCTTATCATACCGAAGCTATGGACAGAGCAATGGAAGGCGGTATTGATGATGTCGGTTTAGGCGTTTTATTCGGTCTTGAAATGTATAAATATGAATTTGCAGGACTTTTAATGCATGCCGAACATCTTGAGGCCGTTCACGGCGTCGGACCGCATACGATTTCCGTACCGCGTATTAAACGTGCAGATGATATTGACCCTGACGAGTTTGATAACGGTATTGACGATGAAACCTTTGCAAAAATAGCAGCTTGTATTCGAGTAGCAGTACCTTATACGGGAATGATTATTTCAACTCGAGAAAGTCAGGCGGTAAGACAAAAGTTACTGCATTTAGGCGTTTCTCAAATTTCCGGAGCATCAAGAACATCTGTCGGCGGTTATGCTGAAGAAGAACGCCCACATGATACTGAGCAGTTTGATGTATCAGACCAGCGCACTCTTGATGAGGTTGTTAAATGGCTTATGGATTTGGGTTATATTCCGTCGTTCTGCACCGCTTGTTACAGAGAGGGAAGAACAGGAGACAGATTTATGGCACTATGCAAATCAAAACAGATTCAAAACTGCTGCCACCCTAATGCACTTATGACTTTAAAAGAATTTTTAGAGGATTACGCTTCGCCGAAAACTAAAGAAATAGGCGAAAAATTAATTGAAAAAGAGATTGATAATATAGGTAAAGATAAAGTTAAAGAAATAGTTCGCGAACGTCTTAAAAAGATAGAAAACGGCGACCGTGACTTCCGCTTTTAACTGCAAGAATAATCAAATAAAAAATACTTAAACTAAAATAACAATTAGTTTAATGAGGTGTGTTATGAAAATAGGTTTTATCGGTATTGGTATAATGGGTGAGCCGATGGCAGAAAATTTGATAAAAGCAGGTTATTCGCTCAATGTTTTCAGCCGAAAAAAAGAAAAAGCCGAAAAACTGATTTCTCTCGGCGCAGAATACTATTCAAATATCGGCGAATGTGTGAGCGGCTGTGATGCGGTGATTACGATTGTCGGTTATCCTGAAGATGTTGAAGAAGTTTATTTAGGCAAAGGCAATATTTTAGATTCTGCTAAAAAAGGCGCTTATCTTATTGATATGACAACAAGCAGCCCTACGCTTGCTCAAAAGATAAATAATGAGAGTAAAAATATCGGGCTTCATTCGCTTGACGCACCTGTAACAGGCGGTGAAATCGGCGCAATAAATGGCACGCTTTCTGTGCTTGTAGGCGGAAATAAGCAGGATTTTGATGCTTGCAAACCGATTTTTTCAGCTATGTGTAAAAGAGCGGTCTATTTTGGAAAAGCAGGCAGCGGTCAGCATGCAAAGCTTGCTAATCAGATTATGATTGGCGCAAATGTTGCAGGCGTTTGCGAAGCATTTATTTATGCCAAAAATCACGGAATAGATATCAGTGAGTTTTTTAATGCAGTCGAAAACGGTGCGGCTTCGAGCTTCCAGCTTTCTACCGCAGGCAAAAGACTGGTTGAAAACGATTTTTCGCCGACTTTTTTCACAAAACACATTATTAAAGATTTAAAACTTGCAAAAAATGAATCGGAAGGATTGAAGCTGGATGTGCTAAATCAGGTTTTAAATGAGTATTTAAGCTTTAACGGCAATTGTGATAATCTCGGTACACAGTCACTTATAAAGTATTACGAAGAGTAGTACTGTTTAAAATAAAGGAGATGAAGTCAATGGCAAATTTAAATTCTACACCATCGGCAAACAGGGTACATATCGGATTTTTCGGTAAGCGAAACGCAGGAAAATCCAGCGTTGTTAATTCGGTTACGGGACAACAGCTATCGGTTGTTTCCGATGTGCTCGGTACTACTACCGACCCTGTTACAAAAGCAATGGAACTGCTTCCGATAGGTCCTGTTGTCATTATCGATACACCAGGTTTTGACGATGAGGGCGCTTTAGGTGAGCTTAGGGTTAAAAAGACTAAACAGATATTGGGCAAAACCGATGTTGCGGTACTTGTTGTTGACGCAACTGTCGGTAAAACCGCGGTTGATATACAGCTTATCGATATTTTTAAAGACAAAGATATTCCTTATATCGTGGCTTATAATAAATCTGATTTAAAATCAGATTTAGAGCTTTGCGGTAATGAGATTTTAGTCAGTGCGGCAGAAAATACAAATATTTATGAGCTTAAAGAGAAAATCGGCTCGCTTGCCAAAACAAGTGAACAGGATAAAAAAATCTGCTCTGATTTAATAGTCGAGAATGATTTTGTAGTGTTGGTTACGCCGATTGATTCAGCTGCACCTAAGGGCAGAATGATTTTACCTCAGGTTCAGGCAATTCGTGATGTGCTTGACGGAAACGCCACTTGCATTGTAGTAAAGGAAACTCAGCTTGAAGATACATTAAAATCTTTAGGTAAAAAGCCTAAGATGGTTATAACCGACTCTCAGGCTTTCGGTTTTGTAAAAAATGTTGTGCCGAAAGATATTCCGCTTACATCATTCTCGATTCTTTTTGCTCGCTATAAGGGGTTTTTAAACTCGGCGGTAAAAGGTGCAAAAGCGCTTGATTCTTTGAATGACGGAGATAAGGTGCTTATTTCCGAGGGATGCACACATCACCGTCAGTGTGATGATATAGGAACGGTAAAAATGCCGAAATGGATAAGAGATTTCACAGGCAAAAATATTCAGTTTGATTGGACATCGGGCGGTGAATTTCCTGATGATTTGAGTGAATATAAGCTGGTTGTGCATTGTGGCGCCTGTATGCTTAATGAGCGCGAAATGACTTCTCGAAGAAAAAGAGCAAATATTCAGGATACGCCTTTTACAAACTACGGCGTGATTATCGCTTATATGAACGGTATTTTAAAACGCAGTTTAGAAGTTTTGCCTGATGTTTTAGCATTATTGGATTAATTTGTTCTTACAAAAACCCACCTTGCAAAATCGCAAGGTGGGTTTTGTATAATTATTTAGATTAGTTTTGATTTTCTTTTTTATAGATTATATAATTATAAGTAGAATGTTTTTCGGTGCGTTCTTTCATTGCATTATAGCATTGATTGCGCAGCTGTTTTTTTCTTTCGGACATTGGCAAAGTTTTATCAGGATAAAAAGGTCCGTCTAAATAAGTGACAACTTTCGGAAAACTGCAAAATCTGCGCTTTTTATAGCAATTTGTCAATGCAAAAACGGGAGAATCATCGTAAACAGGATAGCCGAATGAAGCGGTAGGAAACGAACGTATTCCGGTATAATACGGCCATATGTGCGCTTCGGGATAGATTACTACAAGATTATTTTGGCTTACTCTTGTTTTTATGCAATCAAACATTTCTTTGTTTTGCGATAAAGTGGAACCGAGAGGAATTGCTCCGAGCATTTCAAGAATATTATTCAGTCCCGGTATAGACATGGCATCAGGCCCTACAATGATATATCCTCTTTTTTTATAACGCAATAAACTTGGCATATATGCGTCCATAAGCATATTGGTGTGATTGGCATATACATATGCGCCTTTGTTTTTGACTTTTTTTAAAACAGCCTTATTGCGAAATCTTTGAAGAAATACAATTTTGGTAAATAAGAATACTAAAGGCTGTGCAATAAGTCTGTAAAGAATAAAAGAAGCTATTTTCCAAAAAATATTTTTATGAATATATTTGTAATTATCGCGAAGCGGCTTTGTTTTTATATTTGTGTTGGCAAAGTCGTCGGTATTTTCTTCGCGGTAATATATTATTTTTTTGTGCATACCTTATTCTCCGCATTTTTAATTGTATCAAGAAACATTGCTTCCATTTTATCCATGCAATTGGCTTGGTCAAACTGACCTTGTGAATATGTAATGTAATCTTTGCTTCTTTTAGCTTTTTCTTCTGCGTGCTCTATCCACCAATCAATTCTTTGGGCGAGACTTTCAGGAGAGTTATAATTAAATAAATTAAATTCGTCTATTGCATATGCTTTTGTTGCACATCTCGGCGAGTCGGAAATAATAGGAACCAATCCGCAGCTTATTGCCTCAAGACAAGCAATTCCCTCTGCTTCTACTTGCGCAGGATGAACATATAAATCCGCATAATTTAAAATTGAAACCATCTCTTCATGAGGGAAAAAAGAAAACACAGGTTTAACGGGTAGTTTTTCGGATTGCTTTTCAAGCTTTTCTTTTAAAGGTCCGCTTCCTGCAAAGATAAGCTGAATTTTGTTTTTGTATTTTGATTTTGCAACAGCATCAATAAGAGTTATATGAGATTTTTCTTTTGAATAGCGTCCTGTTGATACAATAATAAATTTATCTTGATATATTGCCGGCTTTTCGGCTTTACAGCTATGAAATATTGTGTTAACACCGTTGGATATAACATATCCGTTAGTGGCTCCGTACATATTTTCATATAAATCACGCAGAAATTGAGTTGGGTAATGAATAGCGCTGCAGCGTTTATACAGCTTTGAAAAATAGCTGTAAGTAATTCTGTTTACAAGAGGATTATTTCTCATAAAAATATGAGTTGTAAAATTTTCAGCCATTACATGAAATCCTGCACTGACAGGAATGTTTTCTTTATATGCAAGATAAGATGCTCTTTGACCTAATGAAAAAGGCATCATTATATGAACAATATCTGCATCTTTAATAGATTGCATAATAATAGAGTCATCTCGTTTTGCAAGACAGACTCCGTTTTTTGCAACATAGCCGTTTATCGGCCCTAAATTATAAGTAGGTACAACAAAATAACCCGGCGTATTCTTTTTATCGGTATCAGGACAAAGAATGTTAACTTTATGCCCTTTGCTTTTAAGGCTTCTTATCAGATTCATAGCCGCTATTGTAGTTCCGTTATTTTCTTTTCCGAGAACATCGCAAACTATTGTAATATTCATGGTATACACCTCTTCAATTCTATGAGCGGTGCATAAAAAACAAAACAAAACAGCGCACCAAACTCTCATGTATTGCCCCCATCAGCACACGAGGAAAATAGTATAATGAATTATACCATACTTTGTATTATTATTCAAGAAGCTATCCGATAATGGAAAAAAGTCACAAATAGCTTTTTTACAATAAAAACCCCGCTTTAGCGGGGCTTTTGAGAATTGATTATTCAAAAATATCTGTACCGGTCGGATCTACTTTCGATTCGTAAAACGCTGCCCAACGGTCAACATCGGTTTTATATGAAGAATATAGTGAATGTGCAGTTTCCGTATAATCAAATTTAAGACAATATGAAAGGTAAGATATCGCACGCGAGGAGTTTAAATAATTATTAGCATATGATATGTAAGTTTCATCATTTAATGTTACCTTCACATAGCCTCGGCCGATAAAACGTCGGGTAATGTTGCCTGATGATGAATTAAAAGAATTTCCGCTTTCTTTAATATTTACAATTGAGCCTACAATTCCCGAAAATCCGGTATCATCTGTATAATAACCGTTATCAAGATTGTATTTTACATCAACATAATTCGCAGAATCATGGGTGAGCTCATCTGCAACTAAATCAAGCGGCGCAATAAGCGTTCCTATTTCAACTGTTGCTCCGATAGTTTTAAGACGGGCTATTTTATCTTCATTAACAGTGGTATAAAATCTTATACCGTTTTTGTCACCGAGCCTTAAGGAAGCCCCTGAAACGGTTGTAACATCAACTGATAAATCATTGCCTGAAATCAGCACATCTACATTATCAATATATACATTTCCGCTCGTACTGCTCATTCGTGAAAGCGTTATGCTATCAAGATTTGAAAAATCACTCATAAGTATTTGAGAGTAAATATTCTTATTGTTAACAGAAGGGTAGTAAGGGTTTTTCTCCATTGCCCAGTCACCGACAGAGGTTGTTGAATAAGTCCATGCGGTACCGGTGTAATAAGTCATGTTTCTAACCATATTTCGGTCATTGCCTGTTGAGTTTATTTCAACATAAGCTCTGTCAGACGGAGCATAGATTGACATTCTTATACCGTAAATTCTGTTTTTGAATCTTGATAAATCAAATGTAATGCTGCTGCCGCCGAAACAATTTAAGTTTGTTTCCGATGACGGCGAAGAAGTAACCGAGCTGAAATTATTTAAAAATGTATTATAATCAATAACTGTACCGCCGGAAATTCTGTCAACGCTATCTCCGTTTTGATAATTTTCGAAATCATAAATTCTTGTCCATTCAGCATCTGACGGAACGGTATTATCTTCAAAGCTTAATAAATTTTCACCGCTCGGTTTCATCGCAAGAGATAGTTTTTTATATACCTCTTCATTACCTTTGTAGGTTAAATGAAGCATATCCTTATCAATTGTAAGACTGCCGTTTCTTATTGTTTCACGCAAGGAAACAAATTCAACATTTTCGTATTTTTCTGCGACTGTTTTCATCGGCTGTGTTATGCAGTAATCAATAACGCTGTCCCAAAGGTAGCAAAGCGAGGTATTTCCGTCTGAAAACGGATTTATATTATCCATTATATAAAGCTTGCCTGAAAAACCTGTTTCATTAAGATAAGCAACGATTTTCTCGAGATATTCTTCTTCCATATCAGCAAAGAAATCCCATGTATTTGTGCCTGCTCTGGTGGTGTAACTTGATTTATAGGTTTCAAGTTCTTCCGCAGTCATATTTTTATACTTTTCTACGAATGTAGTTACTTCATCACTTGTCATTGAAGAAACCGCTTTTGATTCGGCGGCAAGTTTTACCGTTCCGCCGCTTGTAGTATAATGTTCAAAACCTACAGCAGTTGTGCAGTTATTTATACCGCCGTTCATAATAATAGCGTCAGCATTTTTAAGCTTTTCGGTGTCATAGCCTTTTATCTCGGTTTCAAAAATCATATTTGGCGAATCTTTTACTGTTTTCCAGTATTCTTCATTACCGATATAGGCGCCGGGGATAGCTTTATTTTGATACCATTTATCTGCAGTTTCGCCACTTGGAAGATAATTAATCTCCGTAAGTCCGTATTCTTTTGCAATAAGGCTTGCAAATTTACGGTTGCCGAAGTAGTCACTCCAAATACTCTGTGCAAGACCTTTGCCGCACTGGTAACTGTATCCGTTCATAATAGAGTCACCGAAAGCAATGATACTTGTAATTTCTTCGCTTGCTGATACTACGGTAAAATTAGCCGAAATCAACGCTAAACAAAGTATTAATATATTAATTTTAGAAATTATCTTTTTTAATGACATAAAAATACACCATCCTCTTTAAAAATATTATATCAATTTAAAATAGTATTGTCTATTGCACTTTTGGTGCGAATGTATTGCATTTTCGACAATTATATGTGTGCTGCAAATTTAAAAATCTTATTGTATTATTATAAATATTATTATCTTTAACATACTTTTCTAAAGCAATTGAAAATAAAACAGTTGTGTGGTAAAATGTAATAAAAACATACGGAGGAGAATTATGAGAAAGTATCTTTTGCCTAAAGAGGGAGAGTTTTATAAAGCAAATCTCCATGCTCATGCAACCGGTTCAGACGGCGAGTTTACACCTGAACAAATGAAAAAAGAGTTTAAAAAGCGCGGATATGATGTGCTTTGCATCACCGAACATGAGGTGCTTAAAGATTATACCGAGTTTGATGACGAAGACTTTATTTTTATCAACGGTTATGAGTTGTCTATCAGTGATAATAAAAGCACGGAGTGGACTGAAAATAAGTGTGCTCATCTCAATATTTACAGCGGAGATAAGCATAATACAAAGCAGATTTTTTATAATCCCGACGCTATTTGGTTTGCCGGTGATGATGTAAAAAATTCAGTTCAGTATTACGGTGAAATCTGTGAACGTGAGTATACTCCAGAATTCATAAATAAAGTAATTAAAGAGGCGAATGACCATAATTTTATCGTATGTATGAATCATCCTTACTGGTCGCTTCAAGAGCCGCAGGAGTTATGCGAATATAAGGGGTTATATGCGCTTGAAATTTATAATACAGATAATGTTTATTGGGGCTGGTCTGAGTATGATATTTACGCATATGACATTATGTCGCGTCACGGTATCAGATTAGCGCCGCAGATGGCAGATGATAATCATAATCACAATACAGAGGACGATCCGCTTTACGGTACATTCGGCGGATTTAATATGATTAAAGCAAAAGAGCTTTCTTATGAATCAATTTTTAATGCGCTTAAAAATCAAGAGTTTTATTGTTCTCAAGGCCCTGAAATTTATGACCTTTATGTAGAGGATAATATGGTTTACATTACTTGTTCTCCTGCAACCGATATCATACTTTCAAGCGGAATACGTCATGTTGACAGGATTTCGTCAAAAAACTGTGAGCTTTTAACTTCGGCATGCTTTAAAATTGAGGAACGATTTAAGTATATTCGTCTTGATGTTATTGATGAAGAGGGTAAAAGAGCTAATACAAGGGCATATTTTGCTGATGAGTGGAAAGACTGATTATATGAATACTTTTGAAAAAATATATGAAGTTGTAAAGAGAATACCAAAGGGTAAGGTCGCAACCTACGGTCAGGTTGCACGGCTTGCGGGCAATCCGCATTGGTCACAGGTTGTTGGATATGCTCTTCATAGCAATCCGGACCCCGCTAATATTCCTTGCTATAGAATTGTCAACCGCTTTGGAGAAGTGTCGAGTGCTTTTGCTTTCGGCGGTGAAAATGCTCAAATTGCATTATTGGAGGCAGACGGTATAGAAGTGATTGACGGCAAAGTTGACCTTGAAAAATATATTTGGCAAGAATGACTATTAATTTCCCGTTGCTATTTGTTAATTTACACAAAACTAACAAAAAATTCTTGATTTTTTTAGAAAAGTGTGCTATTATATATAATATCAATTAGCAATGGGAGTGTTATTAATGAGTGATTTAATTATTACAATAAGCCGTGAATTTGGCTCCGGCGGAAGAAAAATAGGCGAAGAAGTAGCCAAAAAACTCGGCATTAATTATTTTGATAAAGAAATTATTGATAAAGCAGCGCAAAGCAGCGGTCTTTCACCGGAGTTTATCGAAAAAGAAGAACAGACTTTTTCAAACAGTATTTTGTTTAATCTTGCTACTTCAGGCGGACAGTTCGGTGTGGGTGGCACCTCGCTTGTAGATAGAATTTATGTTTCCGAGAGTAAAGCAATTAAAGATTTTGCTGATAAAGGACCTTGTGTTATTGTAGGAAGATGTGCTGATTATATTCTTCGTGACCGAAAAACTTTTAATGTTTTTGTTTATGCTGATGATGATTTTAAAACAAAACGTATTGTTAATGAATACGGCTTTGAAAAAAGAGAAGCGGCTAAGCTGATTAAAACAAGAGATAAAACGAGATCAAGACATTACAATTACTATTGCGACCGTCTTTGGGGAGATAGAAAAAACTATCAGTTGCTTGTTAATTCAGGTGCTTTCGGCATTGAAAAATCAGTAGATTTAATTATTAACAGTGCAAAAATGTATGATGAAAAATAAAATTAAATGCGTCTTAAAGTTTTTTCTTTAAGACGTTTTTATTTTATAAAGAAAAAAGCCTATGGTTTATTACCATAGGCTTTAAACAGTAATTTTTATTCTTCAGCCGCTGCTGCTTCTTCTTGTTGCTTCGCAAAACATTCGCTGCAATAAACAGGTCTGTCTTCGCGAGGTTTAAAAGGAACTTTGGCTTCTTTACCGCAAGAAGCGCATACTGCTGTGAACATTTCTCTGGAAGCTTTTGAAGCTGCCTTTCTCGCGTCACGGCAGGTTTTACAACGCTGTGGTTCGTTTACGAAACCTTTTGCTTCATAAAATTCCTGTTCTCCGGCGGTGAAAATAAATTCCTGACCGCACTCTTTGCATACTAATGTTTTGTCTTCAAACATGGGGGACTACCTCTCTAAACTTGTTTTTGCTCGTTGTTAATAATTACAATAAGCCGTAATATTTATTAAAACCGAAACGGCTTTAATCCAAAAATTATTTTAGTTTTTTTCTCAATCGCTGCATTGCATTATCTACTGATTTTAATGTGCATTTAAGCTTTTCGGCAATGCCTTGATACGAATATCCCGAAAGATATAGATTTAGAACTTCGCGCTCTCTGTCTGATAGCTTTTCAGCAATTCTTTGCTTTAAAATTTCAATATTTTCTTGCGAAATAATAACTGATTCGGGATTAACGGATTTATCACTTTCTAAATCAAAGTTATCCTCTAAAAAAACTAATGCATGTTTTGGAATTTGTTTTTTTCCAAGTGACTTTTTTACTGCATCTAAAATTTTTCGGTCAATGCATAAAAAAGCGAAGGTTGAAAATGAAGCACCGAAGTCATTATCATATGCTTTAACTGCGTTCATTAAGCCGATAAAGCCTTCTTGAACTAAATCTTCAAAGTCAATACCGCTTTTATCATAAATTGACGCTCTGGAACGTACTGCGAAAAGCCAGCGTCCGATAAGAGCGCTGTAAGCCTCTTCATCACCGCTTTTGCATAGAGCAACCAATTCTTCGTCACTGCAATTTTGTAGTTTAAGATTCATAAATTGTGCCAAATTCCTCAACTAAACTGATAGTGTATAATTATAATACATCTTTTTAGTGTAAAAGTCAAGGGTTTATTTTGGTAATTTGAATAATAATTTTTAAAAATATAAAATATTTTTTATAGAAACAACCAAATCAACAATTTAGCTGTTGCCGCAAGTTGCTTAAAATAACCTTTTCTTTTCTCGAAACCTGAACTTGTGTTATACCTAAAATTTTTGCTGTTTCACTTTGTGTTTTATCTTTGAAAAAACGCAGTTCAATAAGCTTTTGTTCTTTTAATTCCATTTTTTCAATGGCTTGCATAAGAGATAATTTTGTAAGCATTTTTTCTTCGTTATCTACACTCGCTTTGTTGCTTAAAGTTTCGTCTGAATCGAGTGATTTTATTGCAGTAGAGGCATTTATAGCCTCGGTTACTTCTTCGGGTGAAACATTTAGTTTTTTAGCAATTTCACCTATTGTAGGCTCTTTACCGTTAAGTTTAACCGACTTTTCAATTTCTGTTTTAACTTTAAGGCCGAGCTCTTTTAATGAACGAGAGAGCTTAATCGGATTGTTTTCGCGAAAAAGACATTTTATTTCGCCTAAAATTACGGGCACAGCGTATGTTGAAAATTTATAGCCTAATTTTTCATCAAACTTTTTTGCGGCTTTTACAAGCCCTATGCATCCGGCTGAATAAAGGTCGTCGTATTCAATTCCGCGGTTCGTCATTTTATGGCAGCAAGCGTGTACAAGTCCGAGGTTTTCATTAACTAATTTCTCATAATTCATCGTGAATTTATCTGCTTGTAAAAAGTTACTGTTGTACCTTTTCCGACTTGTGAGGTGACGCGAATTTTATCGGTAAACGACTGCATAACTGCAAATCCGAGACCTGCGCGTTCAGAGCCGCCTGTTGTAAAAAGCGGTTCCATTGCTTTTTCTATATCGGGAATTCCGCAGCCTTTATCGCGTATTTTTATTATCACTCGGTTATCAGAAAGAATTTTTACAGATATGTAAATATCGCCGCTTTCTTCTTTGTAAGCGTGCACAATACAGTTGGTAACTGCTTCCGAAACTGCGGTTTTTATATCTGAAATTTCTTCGATAATAGGGTCGAGTTGTGCAATAAATGCGCCTACCGCTACTCTTGCAAAGCTTTCATTAGCTGATTTGCCTGATAACTGCATTTTAAACTGATTTACAACTTTCATAATGTGTCATTCCTTTCTATTTTAGCCAGCCTGTCCATTCCCGCCAGTTTTAAAACACGCAGAGTGTTCGGCGATGGATTTTTTATGGTTACTTCTCCGCCGATAGCTTTCATTGATTTGTATCTTCCCATAATAAGTCCTATGCCTGAGCTATCCATAAATGATACATCGGAAAAATCTAAAATCAGCGTTTTCGGGTGATTGTTTTCGATTTCTATGTCAATCTGCTCCCGTGTGCCTTTGGCAGTATGATGGTCGATTTCTCCGT
>JBJEIS010000006.1:0-6414 GCA_051877275.1 Acutalibacteraceae bacterium
ACATCATAATGAAAAACCTGATGGACTTTTGTATCGGTACTGTTGCTTTTATAGCAATTGGTTTTACAGTAATGATGGCAGAAGACACAATTATGGGTTTGATAGGTGTACCTAACTGGGGAATTTTTAGTGATTTCTCAAATTTCGCAGAAAATTATGCTTCTTCATTCGTATTTAACCTTGTTTTCTGTGCTACTGCTGCTACTATTGTTTCCGGTGCTATGGCAGAAAGAACAAAATTCAGCTCCTACTGTATTTATTCAGCTGTAATCAGTGCAGTTGTTTATCCGATTGAAGCTGGTTGGGTATGGAACGGCGATGGTTGGTTAGCAAAATTAGGATTTATTGATTTTGCAGGATCAGCTGCAATTCATACTGTTGGCGGTGTTGCTGCATTAATCGGTGCGATCTTCCTTGGACCTCGTATCGGTAAATATGTAAAAGACAAAAAGACAGGCAAAGTTACAAAAGTAAATGCAATTCCTGGTCATAACCTTGTAATCGGTGCACTCGGTGTATTCATTCTCTGGCTTGGCTGGTATGGATTCAACGGTGCAGCTGCCGGTTCAATCGAACAGTTAGCATCAATATTCTTAACAACAACAGTTGCTCCGGCAGTTGCAACTGTAGTATGTATGATCTTTACTTGGATTAAAAACGGCAAACCTGATGTTTCAATGTGTTTGAACGCTTCACTTGCAGGTTTGGTTGCAATTACTGCTCCATGTCATGTTGTTGACTGTTTAGGTTCAATCATCATAGGTGCAGTTGCAGGTATCCTTGTTGTAGTAGTTGTTGAATTACTTGATTTGAAATTACACATTGATGATCCTGTTGGTGCTGTTGCAGTTCATGGTGCAAACGGTATTTGGGGTACAATCGCTGTTGGTTTATTTGCTACAAGCTCTGCTCCTGATAATGATGTAAACGGCTTGTTTTATGGCGGTGGATTCTCACAGCTTGGAAAACAGTTATTAGGTATTTTATGTATTGTTGCATTTGTAACTGTTACAATGATAATCACATTCTATATCATTAAGAAAACAAATGGCTTACGTGTAAGCGAAGAAGAAGAAATTTCCGGTCTTGATGCAACAGAGCATGGATTACCAAGTGCTTATGCTGGTTTTGCTGTTGATGGCGGTGAATATGGCAGCTATACTGAAGCTGTTGCTGTTACAGGTGATGTTCCTGTTGCAGAAGCTGTTGAAGTTAAAGAAATGCCGAAAGCTGCTGCTCCAAGCAAAGATGCTAAGATGACAAAAATCGAAATCGTTTGTAAAGAAAGAATGCTTGAGTCATTAAAAGAAGCTATGATGGCTATCGGTATTACCGGTATGACTGTTTCTCACGTAATGGGTTGCGGTATACAGAAAGGTAAACCTGAATTCTATCGTGGTGTTGAGGTTGAGCCTTCACTTCTTCCAAAAATCCAAGTCGACATTGTTGTATGTGAAGTTCCTGTAGCAAAAGTTATTGATACTGCTAAAAAGGTTCTTTACACAGGACATATCGGTGATGGTAAAATCTTTGTTTACGATGTTGAAAACGTTGTAAAAGTAAGAACAGGTGAAGAAGGTTACGACGCTTTACAGGATGTTGAATAAATTCCTTCTAAAATATGCGAGACAATCCGGTCTTTTTTAGGCTGGGTTGTTTTGCGCCCTAACCCCATAAAAAACTTTTGAGGTGTAAAATTAAATGAAAAGAATACAAAAAGGTTTATACGATTCAACCTTTGAGCATGATGCGTGCGGAATCGGTGCTGTTATCAATATAAACGGCGAAAAAAATCATAAAGTAGTTGACGATGCTCTTAAAATCGTCGAAAAACTTGAACACAGAGCTGGTAAAGACGCTACCGGTGAAACCGGTGACGGCGTAGGTATCATGCTGCAGATTTCACATAACTTTTTTAAGAAATGCGAAAAAAATCTTGGTATCAAATTAGGAAAAGAACGCGAATACGGTGTCGGAATGTTCTTCTTCCCTGCTGATACTTTAAAAAGAAATCTTGCTAAAAAAATGTTTGAGGTAATCACAAAAAAAGAAGGGCTTGAATTTTTATGCTGGAGAGATGTTCCGGTTAATCCTGACATTCTCGGATGCAAAGCGCGTGATTGTATGCCTCACATTGCACAATGCTTTATTCGTCGTCCTGAAAATGTTGCTACTGATCTTGAATTTGACAGAAAACTCTATATTGTTCGCAGAGTTTTTGAGCAGAGCAACAGCGACACATATGTGCCTTCCCTTTCTTGCAGAACAATTGTTTATAAGGGAATGTTTTTAGTTAATCAGTTACGAGAATTCTATCTTGATTTGCAAAGCGAGGATTATTATTCTGCAATTGCTTTGGTACACTCAAGATTTTCCACTAATACAAATCCAAGTTGGGAGCGAGCTCATCCTAACAGATTCATCGCCCACAACGGTGAAATTAATACTATCCGCGGTAACGTTGATAGAATGCTTGCGCGCGAAGAAACCATGCATTCAGATGTTATGTCAAATGATATAAACAAAGTTCTACCTGTTGTCAACAGTGAGGGCTCTGATTCCGCTATGCTTGACAATACACTTGAATTCTTAGTAATGAATGGCATGGATTTACCGCTTGCTATGATGATTGTTATTCCCGAACCTTGGAGAAATGACAAAAACATGGACTATTTAAAGCGTGATTTGTATGAATATTACGCTACTATGATGGAGCCATGGGACGGTCCTGCTTCGATACTTTTCTCCGACGGTGATTTGGTAGGTGCAACACTTGACAGAAACGGTCTGCGCCCATCAAGATATTATATAACTAATGACGGTTACCTTGTTTTGGCTTCTGAAGTCGGAGTTTTGGATTTTGATGAAAAAAATATTCTTAAAAAATCCAGACTTGAACCGGGAAAAATGTTGCTTGTTGATACTAAACAAAAAAGAGTTATCAACGACGAAGAGCTCAAAAACACTTATGCATCCAGACAACCGTATGGCGAATGGATTGACAGAAATTTAATCCATTTGCGTGATTTAAAAATCCCTAATCAGACGGTAGAAATGCATTCTGATGAAGAACGCAGCAAGCTTTATAAAGCATTTGGATACACTTATGAAGACATTAATACTGCTATTTTACCTATGGCTGCAAATGCAAACGAACCTACTGCGGCTATGGGCGTCGATATTCCGCTTGCTGTACTTTCAGACAAGCATCAACCGTTGTTTAATTACTTTAAACAGGTTTTTGCTCAGGTAACTAACCCTCCGATTGATGCAATTAGAGAAGAAATTGTTACAGACACAACAGTATATATCGGTTCAGACGGAAATCTTTTGAAAGAATGTCCTGAAAACTGTACTGTTATGGAAATTAAAAACCCTATTTTAAGCGGCGTTGATATGCTTAAAATAAGAAACATTAATAAACCTGGCTTTAAAGTAGAAACAGTTTCACTCTTATATTACAAGAGCCTGTCTTTGAAAAAGGCTGTTGATCAGCTATGTATAAGTTGTGACAGAGCATATAAAAACGGCGCAAATATCATTATTTTATCAGATAAAGGCGTTGATGAAAACCACGTTGCAATTCCTTCTTTGCTTGCGGTTTCTGCTGTTGAACAGCATTTAATCAGAACTAAAAAGCGTACTGCAGTTTCAATTATTCTTGAAAGTGCAGAACCAAGAGATGTTCATCATTTCGCTACACTTTTAGGCTTTGGTGCAAGAGCTATTTACCCTTATTTGGCTCATGAGGCAATTAAGGAATCTATTGATAAAAAACTTCTTGACAAAGATTTTTATGTTGCTGTTGATGACTATAATTACGCAATATTACACGGCATTGTAAAAATTGCTTCAAAAATGGGTATTTCAACATTGCAGTCATACCAATCGGCACAAATTTTTGAAATTATCGGTATTAAAAAAGAAGTTGTTGACCAGTATTTTACAAACACAGTCAGCAGAGTTGAGGGTATCGGTCTTGAAGAAATTGACGAAGGTGTAAAATGGCGTCATTCACATGCATTTGACCCTCTCGGTCTTGGCGTAGATACAACACTTGACAGTTCAGGCGCACATAATCTTCGTAGCGGAAACGATAAAGATGACCATTTATACAGTCCTGAAACAATTGTTAAGCTTCAACAGGCTACCAGAAAAGGAGATTATAAATTATTTAAAGAATATACTTCTTTGGTTGATGCAGAAACTGTGCCGCATACCTTAAGAGGATTGCTCGAATTTAACAAAGAAAATGTAACTCCTATTTCTATTGATGAAGTTGAGTCTGTTGACAGTATTGTAAAAAGATTTAAAACAGGTGCTATGTCATACGGCTCTATTTCAAAAGAAGCTCACGAATGTATGGCAAAGGCTATGAACATTTTGGGCGGTAAATCAAATTCGGGTGAAGGCGGAGAATTGCCTGAAAGACTCAAATCCGACCGTTGCAGTGCTATTAAACAGGTAGCTTCGGGAAGATTCGGCGTTACAAGCGAATATCTTGTAAGCGCTAAAGAAATTCAAATTAAAATGGCGCAAGGTGCAAAACCGGGTGAAGGCGGACACTTGCCGGGTAAAAAGGTATATCCTTGGATTGCAAAAACAAGATACTCAACCCCTGGTGTTTCACTTATTTCCCCTCCTCCACATCACGATATTTATTCAATCGAAGATTTAGCACAGTTAATTTATGACCTTAAAAACGCAAATAAAAATGCTAGAATTTCAGTTAAGCTTGTTTCAGAAGCCGGCGTTGGTACAATCGCTGCCGGTGTTGCAAAAGCCGGTGCACAGGTTGTATTAATTTCAGGATATGACGGCGGTACCGGTGCCGCTCCAAAATCTTCAATTCACAATGCCGGTCTTCCTTGGGAACTTGGTGTTGCTGAAACTCATCAAACTCTTATTCAAAACAACTTGCGTTCAAGAGTTGTTATAGAAGCTGACGGTAAACTTATGACCGGCCGTGATGTTGCTATTGCCGCAATGCTCGGCGCTGAAGAGTTTGGTTTTGCTACTGCTCCGCTGGTAACAATGGGTTGTGTAATGATGAGAGTATGCAACCTTGATACCTGCCCTGTGGGTATTGCTACTCAAAACCCTGAGCTTCGTAAAAGATTCTCAGGTAAACCTGAATATATAGTAAACTTTATGCGATTTATCGCACAAGAACTTCGTGAAATTATGGCTGAGCTCGGTATCAAAACTATTAATGAGCTCGTTGGTAGAAGTGACTTGCTTAAAAAACGCGAAAAAAGTGTTACTGAAAGAGCTTTGACAATTGATATGTCAAAAATTATTGATTCATCATTTGCAAATGAAAGCGACAATCATTTCAAACCTCAAGATGTATTTGATTTTGAGCTTGAAAAAACTATTGACGAAAGAATAATCAATAAAAAATTGGTGCCGCTTCTTAAAAAAGGCCAAAAAGGTTCCGTTGACATTGATATTACAAGCACTGACAGAACTGTTGGTACTCTTTTCGGGGCCGAAATCACAAAAGAAAAAGGCAATACACTCGATGATGATTCTTATATTGTAAACTGCCACGGCGGCGGAGGTCAGTCATTCGGCGCATTTATTCCAAAAGGACTTACTTTGCGTGTTGAAGGTGACTCAAACGACTATTTCGGCAAAGGATTATCAGGCGGTAAGCTTGTTATCTATCCTCCGAAAGACAGCACATTCAAGGCTGATGAAAACATCATTATCGGTAATGTAGCGCTTTACGGTGCAACAAGCGGTTATGTATTTATCAACGGTCTTGCCGGTGAACGTTTTTGCGTCAGAAACTCAGGTGCAAAAGCAGTTGTAGAAGGCATCGGTGAACACGGATGCGAGTATATGACAGGCGGTGTAGCTGTTATTCTCGGTAAAGTTGGTAAAAACTTTGCTGCCGGTATGAGCGGCGGTATTGCATTTGTTCTTGATGAAGACCATGATTTATATATGAATGTAAATAAAGAATTGGTTACAATCGAGTCAGTTTGCGAAAAACATGATATTAACGAATTAAAATCTTTAATAGAAATGCATTATAATGAAACAAATTCTGCAAAAGCTAAAAGTATTCTTGATGATTTTGATAATTATGTTTCTAAGTTCAAAAAGATACTTCCTATCGACTACAACAAGATGTTACAAGCCATTTCTGCAATGGAAGAAAAAGGCATGAGTCGTGACGACGCAGAAATTGAAGCATTTTATGCAAATATTAAATAAGGAGAAATTGAAAATGGGTAAACCAACAGGTTTTATGGATTATAACAGAGTGAGTAACATTTCAATTGCTCCTCTTGACAGAATTAAAAACTTTAACGAATTTCACAAAAGAATTTCTGAAGATGACAGAAAGCAACAGGCATCAAGATGTATGAATTGCGGCGTTCCTTTCTGTCAGTCAGGAATGGT
>JBJEIS010000007.1:0-6379 GCA_051877275.1 Acutalibacteraceae bacterium
TAGGTGACAACGCAAAGGCAGCTGTGGCAGCAATGAATGACGGAGATGTTGTTCATTTCTTATTCAACGTATAAGTATCCGTTGACTTTTATAGAAAAATAATGTATAATTTTTGTAGTGTAAATTAGGAGGTTTATTAATGGAAATTAATATTATTGATTTAGTTCATTTGCTATTAAAAAAGATTTGGATTTTGATTTTATCTGCGTTGATTTGTGCTGGATTAACACTCAGTTATAGTTTGTTTTTTATAACTCCGCTATATACTTCAACGGCCAGAATTTACATAAATAACTCATCGGTAAACGGTTATGAGAATAAGATTTCATCATCAGATATTTCTGCTGCTGAATCTTTGGTTAATAATGTTGTTGCAATTATTAACAGTAAAACTGTAATAAACAGCGTTTGTGAGGACCTTGGAAGACTTTATACCGAAAAACAGCTTCAGGGTATGGTTTCTGCGTCAGTTGTTACAAACACTGTTATGGTTGATATTCAAATTAATTGTGATGACGCTGAAAACTCTCAAAAGGTTGCTCAGTCTTTTGTTAAAATCTCACAAGAGAGAATTGAACAAATTATTGAAAATTCAGGTGTATCTATCGTTGATGAGCCTGATTTACCTGAGGGACAGTCTTCTCCAAGCTATAAAAAATTCTTTATTATCGGATTGCTTGCAGGTGCTGTGATTTCTGCTGCTATCATTATTCTTTTGGATACTTTGGATACTAAGATTGATTCTGCTGCTGACTTTGAAACAAAATTCCCTGATATACCGATTATCGGTATTATTCCTAATATAGAGGAGGTTTAAGCAATGGCAAAGAATAAAAGCAATTTAAGATATAAAGAAAATTCCATCATTGATGATAACACTCCTTTTGCCGTTACAGAAGCTTTTAAGGCTGCAAGAACCAATTTAATGTTTATGATTGATTCTCAAAAGGATAAAAAATCTGATAAGAATTCTATTGTATTTTCAAGCTATGCGCCTATGGAAGGCAAATCAACTACCTGTTTGAATCTTGCAATAACTTTTGCACAGACAGGTGCTAAAATTCTTGTTATTGATGCAGATATGAGAAAACCTTCTTTGCATAGATATATGAAACTTCAGTCAAAACCGGGACTTTCTGATGTTCTTGCGGGAATTGCTAAAGATAATACATCTTGTGTGCAAAAAACAGATGTGGATAATTTATTTGTTTTACCTGCAGGTACAATTCCACCAAACCCGACTGAACTACTTATCTCTGAAAAAATGGATAAGCTTTTAGATGAATTTTCACCTCTATACGACTATATATTTATTGATACACCTCCTATTGGTCTTGTTACCGATGCCGCAATTGTGGGTTCAAAAACACTTGGTATTATTAATGTTGTGAACTGTGAAAGGTCGAAAACGGAGGATATTGAAACAATTCGTTCAACAGTAGAACATGCAGGTATTAATTTAATCGGCTGTATTATTAACGCTGCACCGGTATTTAAACGTTCAAAAAAATACAGCAGAGGCTCTAAATACGGTTATAGCTATGGCTACGGATACGGCTACGGATATGGATACGGTTATACTGAAAAGAAAGAAAATGAATCTGATAGCAAATCAGATTCAAATGAGAAGGCTAAAGAATAATATATTGTTTATTACGGAGGCTTAAATGGTAGATTTTCATGCGCATATTTTGCCTTGTGCTGATCATGGAAGCGATGGTATTGAAACATCTTTGTATCAAGTGAGAACTGCTATGGAAGCAGATGTTGATACAATTATAGCCACACCGCACTTTTACATGAACAGTGACAATATTGCTGATTTTATAGATAGGCGTGAAAAATCTTATAATGAGTTAATTTACGCCATGAATGAAGCAAAAATTAATGTTAACATTGTAAAAGGCTGTGAAGTTAATTTGCAGGTAGATTTGTTTAAAATTGATGATTTAAAGCCTTTATGTATTGATGGTACTAATTTTATGCTTCTTGAAATGCCTATGAATGTCGGTTGGACACAATGGCATTATGATGCTGTGGATGAAATCATTTCACGCGGAATTGAGCCGATTATTGCACATATAAATAGGTATTCCGATCAAGCATTACAAAAATTGTTTGATAAGGATATTATGTATCAGATAAATATTGAAAGCCTAAATGATTTTTCGTCACGCTATAGGATGAAGAGATTTTTTAAAAACGGTTATGTTCATTTTATCGGTTCTGATATACACGGAACTTCTGAAGCTTATAAAGTGATGAAAAAATATTCTGAGAAGTATACTAAGCTTTTTAATTCATGCAACCTTAATGCACTTAGTATTTTAAATTCAAGAAAAATGAGATAATTTAAAACAGCTCGGAGGCAAATCCGAGCTGTTTTTAGTTATTAAATATTAACTATTTTCATAGAATTAACTACAAATAGAAGGAGCATTTCTATGATAAAGATTAATACTTTTTTTGAAAAAGAGATAATATCAATTGTAGACGGTGCAAGGTTAGGGGATATAAATGATATTGAAATTGATGAAACAACAGGGGAGATTGTATCATTAATTGTTTCAGGAAAGTGGCGCCTTTTCAGACTTTTAGGAAGAAGAGAGTCATATATTATACCCTGGAAAAAAGTTAGGGTAATAGGGGAAGAAACAATTTTAGTTGATAACGGATTGAATCAAAATGAAATTACCGAAAAAGGCAGTCTGATTAATAAATTTTTAAATTAATCGGCAAACCAAACGCTGTCAACTTTAAATTCTTTTTGATTTAAATAATTTAGAATACCTGCATCTGATTTAAAATTAAATCTTAATTTATAAGAATATAGAGCCTGATGAACAAAACCGTTCTTTTTATCTAATGCATTTTTGCCGTATTTACCGTCTCCAACAAGCGGATGACCGATGTGGGCAAAGTGAGCTCTTATTTGGTGAGTTCTTCCTGTCAAAAGCTCGATTTCTAAAAGAGAGATATTGTTGTTTTCATTCAAAACTTTATATTTTGTTTTAATTTCTTTTGAACCATTAAAAGGCTTGTCATATACTTTAACAATATTTTTCTCTTCGTTTTTTGAAAGATAAGCAGTTAAAGTATCTTCTTTTTGTTTTAAAATCCCGTGTATCAAGCAAAGATAGTATTTGTCTAATTCTCTATACTTAATCTTTTCGTTTAATATACGCAAAGTTTCGGCGTTTTTTGCGGCAATTACTATTCCACCTGTGTTTCGATCTATTCTGTTTGCTAACGCAGGTGCAAATGAGTTTTCATTTTCAGGATTATATTCACCCTTCTCAAACAGATACCTTTGTATTCTTGTAATTAATGTGTCACGAAATTCATTGTTATCGGGATGAACAATCAATCCTTCAGGTTTATCAATGAGCAAAATGTTATCATCTTCATAAATTATTTTAAGTTTTTTAGAAGCATACATAAAATCGTAAACTGTATCTTTTTTTTCAAAAAACTCATCATTTATATACATATCAACTACGTCGCCTGTAACTAATCTCGTACTTATTTGCGCTTTTTTGCGGTTAACTTTAATTCTTTTTAAACGGATGTATTTATAAAGTAAGTTTTTCGGTAAAAGAGGCGCAGCTTTGGTCACAAATTTATCTAATCTTTGATTTGCATCATTATCATTAATTACGAAACTTTTCATTTTACCTCCAGGATTGTTATAAAATAATAAAAAAGCGGCAGTTTAACTGCCGCTTTTTTATTACAAATTAATCGGTTTCAATAAGACCGTATTTTCCGTCTTTTCTTTTGTAAACAACGCTGATTAAACCGGTATCAATATTTTCAAAAATGAAGAACTGATGGCCGATTAAGTTCATTTGCAAAACAGCCTCGTCAACAGAGATGGCCTGTAAATAGAATTTTTTTGAACGGATAACTTCAAATTTTTCTTCCGGTTCAGTGATATCAGGTGCGAAAACTTCATCGAATGAAGTAGAACGAAGTCTTTTTTCAAGTTTAGTTTTTTGTTTTCTGATTCTTCTTACAACATTATCAAAAGCGTTGTCAAAAGCATCAATCAAATCAACCTGATTATCTTCAGCTCTATATACAGTAGACTTATCTTTAATTGTAATTTCAGCAGTAATACTGTTATTTTCTAATACAAATTTAAGTGTAACTTCAGCATCATCTGAGAAGAATTTTTCTAGCTTTTTAATCTTCTTTTCAATATGTTCTTTAGAACTTTCTTTTAACGATACTTTTCTTAAATTGTAATTTGTTTTCATAAAATTCACTCCTTGCTTTGAATAAATAGTTGAGTATAAATCAACTATGGTAAATTAATACCATATATATTATACCACCTAAGAGTGAATTTGTAAAGATTTTTATGCAAATTTTATAAAATATTCATAATTATTTAATTTTAAATAGTGTAACTTGACAATATAATATTGAGATAATAAAAAATCGGCTGTTTCAGCCGATTAAATCTATTTAGAAGAACGGCGATTCCTTTTTGAATCAGGATTTTTGCGCTTTAACTGAGAAAACTTTTCTTCACTTGATTGCTTAAAACGCGCCATCATATCTTCAAATGATTGAGGTTCAGAAGGTTTCTTAATGCCGTTGAATGTGTTAAATTCTTTGTTTTTCTTTTGCTGGCGAGGTTTTTGCTCTTCAGTTTGTTTGATAGAAAGTGAAATTTTTTTAGGGTCATCACATTCCAAAACTTTAACTTTAACAGTATCACCAACACTGTAAATGTCATTGATATCCTGAACAAAAGTATTTGAAACTTCAGAAATATGAACAAGGCCTGAAACACCTTTGTCAATCTCAACAAATAAGCCGAATTTAGTTATACCGGTAATTTTACCTTCAGTAATTAAATCTTTAGTAAGTTGCATTAAATAAATATTCCCCTTAAAGTTTAGTTTCCTTTTATATCTTCGTAAATTTCTTCATTGGCATAAACAAAACCAAGCTTATCTCTGGCGGCTTTTTCAACTAACTCTTGTTGTGAGCCGTTTTTTAAAAGGTCTTGAAGCTCTTTATTAGAAACTTTATAAGAAGATATTTTTTCTTGGGCTTGGCTTAAAACTTTACGTTCAGCCACGAGTTCAGTCTGCAATGAAATCATAGAATAAACCAAATAAAAAGCAAGTAAAAGTATTGCAACTTTAAACACTATTCTTTTTCGAACATTGCTTGTTTTTGAATTTCTTGACATTAGCATTCCTCTTCAAATTTTTCTTAAGATTATTATACAACAAGTGGCGGTTATCTTTCAAGGATTTTTTTGATTTTTTTGCAAATAATTTATCTATTTTATCATTAAAAGTCTTGTTTATAGATAACAATGCGCTATTTATTCTTGCTAAGAAAGTTTTTTTAACAAATTTTATTATACTCACATTAAATCTAATTAAATATTTTGAAATATAACATCTGAATAAAATAAAACCTATTAATTCTGAAATTAAAATAAACCATCTGATTTCGCCATATGTGCGTACAAATAGTAGTGTGTATGTGATCAATCCGGCTATAATAAAAAATAAAATATCTTCAAATAAAACGGCAATATTACTGTTTTTAAAAGATAGCCTGAAAGATTTAAAAATATCGTAAATAAAGCAAATACCGAATCCCACTAATATGCTTATAAAAATAGAAATAATATCTTTTTCTGAATTTATTACCATATTATTTCAGCAGCCTTTTAAAAACTGATGTGCTCTTTTGTGATTCATTATAAATTAATCCATATATATTACCGGTTACTTTTAAATCTCCTGTGTCAACATCCATTTTTGATATATGAAGATTTTCTCCTTTGATTGTTAATTCACCGAGCTCAGTAAGCAGAATAATAGATTGTTCATCAAAATTATCAACCTTTTTAATACCGCTCATACTTATTTTTTCACGGTTTTCCATAATAATATTATGTATCATATGGTTTTTGTTTGAATTTTCTGTCATACAAATCTTCCTTTTATAACATTGTGTAGTAAAGAATATGTATGAATTTTTAAAAATATAACAAAACAACGCTTGAAAATTCAAGCGTTGTTTAAGTTAAAATTATTATTTCAAGCGAGCTTTAAGACCTTCGAATTCTTCAACGATTTCTTTTGGAAGCTTGTCACCGAACTGCTCATAGAATTTAGCAATGTTTTCAGTTTCTTTAGTCCAAACGTCTTTATCAACTGTAAGAAGCTCTTTGATAGTATCTTCTGTAATATCAAGACCTTCGATATCGATGTCTTTAATTTCAGGAACATATCCGATTGGAGTTTCAACAGCGCCAACTTTATCATCGCAACGAGCGAGAATCCAGTTGAGTACACGCATATTATCACCGAATCCAGGCCAAATGAAATGACCTTCGTCATCAGTT
>JBJEIS010000008.1:0-6318 GCA_051877275.1 Acutalibacteraceae bacterium
CAGTTACCTGAGACCCCCAGCTTATTGGAATACGAATAGCATTAAATCCTGATTCTGCGACCTTAGCTATCATTTCTTGGGTTGTAGCCTGTTTATTATTCCAAGAGGTTTCCTGTTCATAAGGGCCTACGCCCTCTGTATAACAATCAAAGGTATTACCCAAATTCCATCCCACTTTTATTCCTGAAACAAATTCTTTAGGCGATTTGCTGAAATCAGCATCTGCCCCTGCATTCATTAATGTTCCTGTTACTGTCAGTGAAAAAATCAAGCAGCAACAAGCTAAAAGTCCAATAATTTTTTTCATTATATCCCATCCTTAATATTATAGTTGTATATATAATAACATTTTTTATGAAAAAATACAAGATATTTTATCATTTTGCTTAAATTTATTAAAAATAAAAACGGGCATAAGCCCGTTTTCGCCTTAAATTAATTATTTCACCGCTTCACGAAGCTCCTGCAAACGTCTTGCTTTATCCTCTGCCGAGAAAAGAACATTTCCTGTAACCAAAACATTAGCACCTGCCTTTACAGCAAGCGGTGCGGTTTCAAGATTGATTCCACCGTCAACCTCAATATCAATATCAATACCGAGCTCATTTGCTTTTTCTCGTATAGCCTTAATTTTTTCAAGAGACTGTGGCATAAATTTCTGCCCACCGAAGCCCGGCTCAACGCTCATAACAAGCACCATGTCAAGCATAGGAAGATATTCAAAAACTTCGCTTGCGTCGGTTGCAGGCTTAATTGTTAGACAAGCTTTTTTACCGAAAGAATGAATTAGTTCAATAGTTTCCTTAACATCAGAACCGGCCTCAATATGAAAACCTATAATATCGGCGCCTGCTTTTGCAAACTGTTCAATGTAGCGGTGCGGTCTGTCAATCATAAGATGAACATCGAGCACAGTATCAGTAGCCTTTCTGATTGAATCCACAACAGGGATACCGATAGAAATATTCGGCACAAAAAGTCCGTCCATTACATCAAGATGAAACATATCGGTTTTTGCATTATCAAGCTCTGTGATTGCATCTCCCAAATGAACAAAATCTGCTGTTAAAATCGATGGTGAAAACTTAACCATTTTTTATTCCTCCGTTACTTTAATTTCAATGGCGTCAAAAACCTTATTATTAACTATATCTTCCGAAACATTATTCGGCAATACTGCATATTTAAGCGTTAAAATATCGCCGCTTTCAATCTCTGTATCAACAGCCATTTCAACCGGCTTATTTGTAATCTTTTTGCCTTCATTTGTATAAAGCATAAATGATATTTTGCCTATCTTTTCTGTTCTCTGATTATTATTTTTAATATAAAAAGAACCTTCGATACCGTTTGTAGAAGTAAACTTCATCTCTTTTACCGAGTAAGAAAATCCACTTTCCTGTTTTTGCGGCTCGTCGCCGTTAACAACACATCCCTCATAGCTTATCGAGACTGATGACGAAAGATTTTTTAGCTTCGCCTGCATTAAAACAAAATCTTTTTCAAAAACACAAGGAATTATCCTGCTTTCGCCGGATGCTATATAAACATCTGAATCCATTGAAAATTCACTCGGCTCAACAATATCGTAACCATCTTTAGTTCTTATATATTTTATATTTAAAGAATTAATCTTTCTGTCATAAGGCGTAGAATTATTAACCGCAAAATAAATGGTAAAGCTGCCGTCATCAACAGGGCCTTCATCATAAATCTCTTTATCAAGCTCTTCAAGCCCGGCAACCTCGGTACCGTCATTATAATAGGCGAATCTTGGGCTTGCCGTAAGTTCGCCGCCCTTTGTATAATAATTTTCATTATCATAAACATTACTTGATGTATTACAGGACGACACAAAAACTGATAATATTACAGCAACCAGCACGCAAAGAGCGGTTTTTATATATCTCATTACTTTTCTCCTTAGTCTTGTTATCATACCTATTATAATAGTGATTTAAAAAAATATCAACTGCTATTTTCTTTGTTAATATATTTTTTACAATAAATTTAGTGACAAATGAGCTTTTATCTGTTATAATGGTTTAGTAATGGAATTTTCTGAAAGGAATTTTGATAAAATGGATAAAGCTAATTATCAGATAATTACTGACGGCATTTTTAATGTATTAAAAGAGAAAAATTTTAAAATTGAACAGTTTGATAAGGGTGAATATTTTTCAGACGGCAAAAAAGCCTTTATGATAGACTATGATGATGAAAAACAATTAATCTCGCTTAAAACAGCTGTATTAACCGAAGGCGAGGGAGTTGACTGGAAAGAATTATCCTCTTGGCTTATGGGTGAAGATGCAAATGACCGTGATAAGGAGAGCATCAAAAACGACTTCTGCGACTCTGTTCTTGAACAACTCGGTGCGAAAGCAAGCGTTACAGGAGTTAAAAAAATCGAGATGCCAAGCAAAAAGAAAAATGCTGATTCAATTGATATCGAAAGTTTTTCGGCAAGATTTTTGGCTGTTTTCCCAAATCATAAGGATGAATACAAGCAGAATGTTGCAAAATACGGTGAATTTTTATATGATAATTTCTTTTCAAAAGCAGGCGTTGAAGAGCTTGCAAATGTTTTTGAAGAGGGAAACAAACGCCATATTTCAAAATATTTTGACCTTTTAAATCTCGCTTATGTAAACGGTGACCAGAATGTATCCAGCACAGTTGTTTACACAATTATCTGCGGACGTCTTTACTCTGAAAAATCATATGAAAAAGAAATTGATAATCAACTTGAAAAATATCCTTATTTAAGCACCGCAGTAAGACACGCTAAAAAGATTTTAGCTAATCCTAAAGCAAGAGAAAAATATATGTAATTAAACATTTTAAAAGCGCCTGATTATTCAGACGCTTTTTTATTTTCTAAATTTAATATAAAAACTCATTATAACAGAAAAATAACATTCGACTATGATGCAATTGAGATTGAATGAAGAAAAATCTTGAAATTATATAGGTTATATGCTATAATTACTAAGTTAATTGAAATTTTATAATCACAAGGAGTCTTAAATATGTCAGGACATTCCAAATGGAATAATATTAAAAGAAAAAAGGGCGCTAATGACGCCGCAAGAGCAAAAATCTTCACTAAAATCGGCAGAGAAATGTCTGTTATCGTAAAAGCAGGCGGACCGGACCCTAATGTAAACTCTAAACTTCGTGATTGCATTGCTAAAGCAAAATCACTTAATGTTCCTAATGATAACATTGAAAGAATTATTAAAAAAGCCTCCGGTGACGGTGACACTTCTAACTATGAAAACTGCATTTACGAGGGTTACGGCCCATCGGGTATTGCCGTAATCGTTGAATGCCTTACAGACAACCGCAACCGTACCGCCGGCGAAATGCGCCATTATTTTGATAAATTCGGCGGCAATCTCGGCACTCCGGGTTCGGTTATGTTTATGTTTACCCGCCGCGGACTTATTGCTATTGACGCTGAGGGATTAAATGAAGATGAGGTTATGGATGCAGCTTTGGAAGCAGGCGCTGATGACTTTAATGCTGAAGAAGATGTTTTTGAAATCATTACCGACCCTAACACAGTTGGCGATGTCAGTGCAGCTTTAACCGAAAAGGGTTACAAGGTTTTATCAGCTGAGCCTGAATATTATCCTTCAACATTTTCAAGCATTACCGATGACGAATCAATGGAAAAAATGAAAAAGCTTCTTGATATGCTCGAAGATAATGATGATGTTCAGAATGTTTGGCATAATCTTGACAATCTTCCGGAAGAATAAAATTTTAAAGGCGGCTAATTGTATTTTTAGTCGCCTTTTGTATTATTTCAATTGTTACAGTTTTGTTATTTTACTTGCGTGAAATATGCATAAATAGTATAATCATATTATATATAAACATTAGGAGGAAAGCATAATGGCAGATTTTGAAAAACTCTGTTTCGGCTGTATGCGCGAAAAACCTGATTTTTCGCCTGAATGTCCGTACTGTAAATATGACGGCACAAAAGATAACCAACCAAATGCTTTGCCGATTAAAACTTTATTACAAAAAAGATACTATGTAGGTAAAATTCTTAATGAAAACGGCGAGGGCATTACATATATCGGTTATGATGCACTTAAAGAATGTACTGTTCGTATTCGTGAATTTTTCCCTGTTGGTATTGTAGACAGAATAAACACTTTAGTTAAACCTTTTTCACAATACGGCTTTACTTTTGATAAAGAGCGTGCAGAGTTTAACGCACTTGCAAAATCCCTTTCACATATGAACGGTTTTGCGGGACTTTTAAATATTCTTGATATTTTTGATGAAAACGGTACTACTTATTATATAACCGAATATGTTGAAGCAATAACCCTGCGTGACTTTTTACTGAGAAACGGCGGCGTTTTGAGTTACGAGCAGTTTAGACCGCTTTTTATGCCGTTGCTTTCAACAATTTCATCACTTCACGCAGTAGATATTATTCACCGAGGTATCTCTCCTGATACAATTTTAGTAGGCAAAGACGGCAAACTTCGTTTGACCGAATTTACTGTTCACGATGCCAGAACTGCAAGAACGGAATTACAGGCAAGTCTGCATAAAGGCTATGCCGCAATCGAGCAGTATGGCTTTGACGGCGAACAAGGCCCTTGGACAGATGTCTATGCGCTCGGCGCTTTGATGTACCGCTTTTTAGTAGGTAATCCGCCTCCTGAAGCAACTGTACGAGTAACTGATGACAAAATGACAATACCTGCCGATGTTGCAAAAACATTGCCGGGTAATGCACTTTCGGCTTTAGCTAATGCACTTGAAATTATGCCTGAAGACCGAACAAAAACTGTTGAAGAATTTAGAAACGAACTAACTTCAACCCCTAAATTAAGTCCTAAATACAATAACCGAACAGGCGAGGTCAAGGCAGTTGCCAGCAAACAATACCGCAACAAAATAATCGCAATTTCCGTTTGCGCTACTGTTGTTGTACTGGCAATTCTAATCTGCGGAATGTGGTTATTGACCAAAGGCGGCACTGAAGACGCCGTTGAATCTACTACGACAACTACGGCTACCGTTGAAACAACTCAAAAAGTAGCTTTCGGCAGCGACCAAGTGCCTGATTTTGTAGGAATTAAATTCAGCGATATTTTATCATCGCCTGATTATATTAAGGTAAGAGCAAAATTTAATTTTGAAGTCAGCTCAAAACAGTACAGCTCAAAGCCAAAGGGCGAAATTTTATCACAAACACCTGCCGCCGGTACTGAAATTAAAGAAGGTCAGGTTGTAAAGCTCGTTATAAGTCTCGGAAGCGAAGATTTTTCAATGCCGAATATTGTAGGTCTTTCAAAAGAAGATGCTTACATCAAGTTGCTTGAAGCAGGTTTTTCACCTGAAAACATCACATTCGGCGAAAAATATCTCCCTAATTCGTTGCCTGAAGCGGTTGTCGATGTAACGCCGGGTGTCGGCGAAACGGTTAATTGTGATATGAAAGTTACAGTAAATGTGAACACTTATATTGCAACCACTGCTACGACTACCGCGACACCGATAACAACTACCGCGACACCGATAACAACCGTTGCTACTACAAAACAAAAAACGACTAAACAAAAAACGACTAAACAAAAAACTACGGTTAACACTACTTCCGAACCGACAGAAACAGTTCAATAAAGAAAAAAGGAATGTTTGAAAATTTCAAACATTCCTTTTTTTATTTTAAGTTCTCAGGCTGCCTTGTAAAGTTAAGGCGGTACTGTTTCGGCGAAATGTCTTTCTTTGCTTTAAATTGCTGAATAAAATAGCTTGGAGTGGAAAAACCCAATTGTTCGGAGATTTCAGCAATTGACTGATCGGTTGAAGATAACAACTGCTCTGCTTTGGTGATACGGTAATGATTAAGATATTCCGAAAAGCTCTGATGCATGACCTTTTTAAATGTACGCGAAAAATAGCTGTAACTTAAATTGCAGTGCTGAGCTACTTCAGCCTCGGTAAGTGAAGCATAATTATATGTAATATATTCGAGTGCAGACTGAATAATTCTCAGGGTTTCATCGGAATAATCAAAACGGTCAACTGCATCAAGATTATGATCTCGCCAATATCTAAGCACCCATAAAAACAGTTTTAAAATATCAGCACGCATAGATAACTCATAACCGTAATCTTTAACCTGCCATTCGTGCATAATTCGTGTAACAGCATCATGAATAAAATTATCTGTCAGCTCCTGTTTTGTAAAATGGCGTTTGTTATTGGAATCGGGAATTATAAAAGGCATTATATATTTCATTTCAAAAACCGATTGGTCGCTTGAATACAGTATTTCAG
>JBJEIS010000009.1:0-25708 GCA_051877275.1 Acutalibacteraceae bacterium
TATTTCTTTCTAAATTATTTATATCATTATTATATTTTATATCGTCAATTTTTTCTTTTAATCTTCTAAAAGCAGTTTTAAAATTATAATAACTTATTGGTTGACCTCCGGCATAAGTACCACTTAATTCAGTTGTGAAACCAAGACTTTGTGCATAGGCATTACATTTTTCACCCAATGCTTTTAATCTATCTTTCGTCCATTTATAGCTAAAGTCTTTTACGCTATAATCAACCGGTTTTTTTTCATCACTATAACAAGTATCTATAACTTTACCGTTCTTTAATGCAACAACTTTGAATTGGTAACAATCCCAAGTTCCCCCAAAAAAGTAATAAGTGCCATTATCATCTTTATTTAAGTTTTGTTTTTCCCAAGGACTTTTTCCACCACTTGCACCAAACATTCTTTTACGAACATAAATATTATATTTATCTACATCTGCAATTTCGTTAAATTTAATTTTGTGTTCAACAGTACCGGTAGTAACTTTCACATTAAGGTCACTTAACTTAACGGAAGTTTTAGAAACAGCAGTATCACACTTTTTAAGTTTTTTACCTACTTTCTTCAATGCAACAACTTTATATTTATATCCGATACCTTGTTTAACCTTTGCATCTTCAAACATAATGTATTGCTTTTTCAAGTAAACAATTTTTTTCATTTTGCCGGTTGCCTTAACCCACTTATTTGTACCGTCAGCTTTTCGGTAAACCTTGTATGTGTATTTTATATTATCAACCGGTTTATTATAAGACTTATAAGTGCCTTCCCACAAAGTAGTGTCCTTTTGATATAGTTTTTTCCATACTTCTTTGTACTTTGTTTTTGAAACGAAAGTAACAAAAATTTTGTTAGTTCCTGAAACAACTTCTTTGACCGTTAATTTGTTTGAAGTAGTTTCCGCACTTGCTGATATTGTAAACAGCGACAAGCTCATTAACAATACCATAAACATAGAAACAATTTTTTTCATAAATAAAACCTCTTTCCCTAATATTTTTAATAAAATAAAAAAACTACCTTTATTTTCAAAAGGTAGCCTACTTGTAATTTTGATATATTTATGTTATACTGACTTCTGCCAGTCTGTAAAAATATCAATTGGTAGTTGCTATACCTTTTGATTATCAGTAAAGTATATTGGGGAATATCTTTACTGACAGGCTGTGCTTTTTTATATAAAAAACAAACATAGCCTTTTTACTTTATTATTGACTTTTTATTGTACATTTGCTAAAAATTTCTGAAATCCCTACGTATTATACAATGTTTTCAATTATTTGTCAATTAATTTGCAAATTTTTCATATTATACACACAAAAAGGTTGAGAAGTTTTCTTCTCAACCTTTTTAAACATTATAAATTATTTTACTTCAATATAATCTTCTCTTGAAGCGCCGACAGAAATATATTTGATAGGGCGGCAACCAACTGCTTTTTCAATATATTTTACATAGTCATAAGCTGCCTTTGGCAAATCTTCAACTGTTCTGCATTTATTAATATCGCATTTCCAGCCGTCAACATACTCAATAATAGGCTTCGCAATCTCCAAATCTTCACCGTAAGGGAAGTAATCAACACGCTCGCCGTTTACTTCATAAGCAACACAAACAGGAATTTTATCAAGATATGATAAAACGTCCATTTTTGTAATAGCAAGGCAATCAGCACCCTGAATTTCAACGCCGTATCTTGATGCAACTACATCAAAAGGACCTACTCTTCTCGGTCTGCCTGTTGCAGCGCCGTATTCTCCGCCTGCCTCACGAAGTGAGTCTGCCTCTTCGCCGAACATTTCAGCAGTAAAAGGACCTTCACCTACACAGGTTGAATAAGCTTTCATAATACCAATAGAAAGGTCAAGACGCTTACCCGGAATACCCGCACCGATAGGACCGTAAGCAGCAATTGTCGGCGAAGAAGATGTAAATGGATAGATACCGAAATCAATATCTCTTAAAGCGCCGAGCTGAGCCTCAAACATAATTTTTTTATCTTCTTTTAATGCATTATTCAAGAAGATGCCTGTATCTGTAATATAAGGAATAAACTGCTCGCCGAATTTCATTAACCAATCATAAATTTCATCGGCAGTTATAGGTTTTGCATTGTAAACACCTTTTAAAGTGAGGTTTTTCCACTCAACAATGCCCTCAAGACGTTTTTTAAGTGCATCTTTATGAAGCAAATCGCCCATTCTGATACCTTTTTTGAGGTATTTATCACCGTAAACAGGAGCAATACCGCGTCTTGTTGAACCGAATTTTGCGTCACCTAAGCGCTCCTCTTCAAGACAGTCCTGCATAACATGATACGGAAGAGTGATAATTGCGCGGTTGCTGATTTTAAGATTTTCAGGTGTAATTTTAACGCCTGCTTCTTTAAGTTTTGCAACCTCTTTTGATAAATGCTCAATGTCAACAACCATACCGCTGCCCATTACATTGGTAACATTTTCTCTCAAGATACCTGAAGGTAAAAGATTTAAAATAAACTCACCGAGGTGATTGATAACAGTATGACCTGCGTTGTTACCGCCCTGATAACGGCAAACGATATCATAATCCTCTGAAAGAAGGTCTACCATACGTCCCTTGCCTTCATCGCCCCAGTTAATGCCAGAAATCGCTGTAAGCATAATTATAATACTTCCTCTCTTAAATTAAGTATCTTTATTATAATATATTGTTATTTCATAGTCAAGTCTTCGCAGTGTTAATGTTTTTGAGATTAGTTATAAGCAATGCTTATATCACAAAAGTGTTCTGAAAAAACAGAACGCTTTTAATATTATAATATCATCATTAAAGTGCCGGCTACCATAAGACTGTAATTATCATCAATTTTAGGCAATGAAATTTCACACTCGGAAACAGTAGAATGAAATCCTTTAACGCTTCGATTTATGCTCACAGTTGCATTTTCCATAGTATTACTTGATATAGTAACCGTATCCCGAACAGACATTCCGCAAACCAAAATCTGCGAATTGCAAAAATCTTTTGCCAAAGCAAGCCCTTTTTTATTATCAGCGCTCACGATAACCGTATGTGCCGAGTTTAACGCTTTAATATTTGTATGCCCGCATACCCTACCTAAAACAACTACAAACTTTTCAGAATTTATTTTTTCAAAATTATCACGTTCAATAAATAATATCTGCGGATTTTTACTGCTTTTTAAAACTTTTCCGCCTGAAATTAATGCAGAAGCTTTATTTTTAGAAACGCAAGAATAAATCTCTTCTCCCATATTGTTTTCAGACTTGTCATTAACCAGCAAAACCTCAATCAACGCAATCACTCCGCATAATATAAATCGGTAATAGTTTTTGTAAAATAAGCTTAATAATTCAACTATTTTAAAACAGATTTTATTATCAGCGGTGAAGTCTTTACTTCATTTTCAGAAAATTCAATAGCAGATAAATACATTTCTTCAGCAGAAGAAAAATCACTTACAGTCGAAGAATACATAACTGCCAAGGTTTCTCCATTTTTAATTTTTTCACCGGTTTTTCTTTTCAAAATAATTCCTGCAGACAAATCGATTTTGTCATCCTTTTTATTTCTTCCTGCGCCGAGCAAAACTGCAGCTTTGCCGATTTTTTCAGCGTCCATCTTTGAAATATACGCATCTTTTGATGATTTAATTTCATATGAGTATTCTGCTTTACAGAATATATCTAAATCATCAAATACGGTTATATCGCCGCCCTGTGCCGAAATCCATTCTAAAAATTTTTTGTATGCGCTGCCGTTTTCAAGTGCAAAAGTCGCTTTTTTACGCATTTCATCTACACTTTCTTTAAAGCAAAGTGATAAAAGCATTGCGGAAAGCTCAATACAAATCTCTTTCAAGTCGCTCGGTCCTTGATTTTTAAGCACATCAACCGCTTCTTTAACCTCCAAAGCGTTGCCGATATTATGACCGAGCGGTATATCCATATTTGTAATAAGCGCAGCGGTATTTTTACCGTAACGCTCGCCGATTTTCACCATACTGTGAGCAAGCTTCTCAGCCATTTCAACGGTTTTCATAAAAGCACCGCTTCCGACCTTTACATCAAGAACTATTGAGTCTGCACCTGCAGCAAGCTTTTTACTCATAATGCTTGATGCAATAAGCGGGATACTGTCAACAGTTGCCGTCACATCGCGAAGCGCATAAATTTTTTTATCGGCAGGTGCAAAATTACCACACTGTCCAACAACAAACACTCCGCTGTTTTTTATAGACGATACAAATTCATCCATAGTAAGAGAGGTTTTGAATCCTTTTATAGATTCCAATTTATCAACTGTTCCGCCTGTGTGTCCCAATCCTCTGCCTGACATTTTAGCAACGAAGCAGCCAAGCGAAGCCACAATAGGCACAACAATCATAGTAGTCTTATCACCTACTCCGCCTGTGCTGTGTTTATCAACAGACTTTCCGCCGAATACGGATAAATCAGCTTTATCTCCGCTATTCAACATTGCAGTAGTGAGCAAATAAGTTTCTTCATCACTCATACCACGGTAATAAATAGCCATTAAAAGCGCCGAAACCTGATAATCCGGAATTTCATCTTTTACATATCCATTTACAAAAAACTCAATTTCTTCTTTACTCAAAATACCGCCGTCGCGTTTTTTCTGAATAATATCATACATTCTCATAAACAATCACTCACAGTTTAAAACCTAAAGGTAAAATTTCATTCAAAGTGTATTTTTTAATGTTTTTACCATCATAAAGCAGAATTTCAAAATCTTTTTCACAAAACTCAGTCATAACCTGACGGCACACACCGCAGGGCGGGCAAAAAGAATTTATCTCGCCTTTTTTACCGCCGACAACCGCAATTTTTACAAACTCTGTTTCTCCTTTTGAAACCGCTTCAAAAAAAGCAGTTCTTTCAGCACAATTTGTGGCTGAAAAGGAAGAATTTTCAATGTTTGCGCCCAAAAACACCTTGCCGTTTTTGCAAAGCAATGCAGCGCCCACTTTAAAATCCGAATAAGGCGAATATGAGTTTTTCATCGCCTCTTTTGCCTTTTCTATTAAATCAAAATCCGTCATTTTATTCTCCGATTAAGCTATCAACTTTAATTTCAAATTCAACTCCGAAATAATCGCATATTGTTTTTGCAATTACAGAATATGAATCATAAACACCTAAATTCTTTGGCACAATTCTTTTACCGTACATAATAAGCGGAACATTTTCTCTTGTATGATCGGTAGTCTTTAAAAATCCCGGGTCACAACCGTGGTCAGCGGTAATGATTAACAAATCATCATCACGAAGCTTTTTAATAAAACCGCCAAGCCATTTATCAAATTCGCTAAGCGCTTTTGCGTATCCGTCTATATTTCTTCTATGACCATAAAGCATATCAAAGTCGACCAGATTCACAAAACAAAGTCCGTTAAAATCTTTATTAGCATACTCCTCGGTCTTTTTCATACCGTCGTCATTGCCTTTTGTATAAACAAACTCTGAAATGCCCTTTGAAGCAAATATATCATTAATTTTGCCTACTGCAATTGTATCAAATCCGCTTGCTTTGAGCTTATCCAACATTGTATCAGACGGAGGTAAAAGCGAAAAATCATGACGGTTTGATGTGCGTTTAAAAGGATACTCTCCGATAAAAGGACGGGCAATTACTCTTCCTACTCCGTTTTTTCCTGAAAGAATTTTTCGAGCAATCCTGCAATACTCATAAAGCTTTTCTACCGGTACAACATCTTCATGTGCCGCTATTTGAAAAACACTGTCTGCCGAAGTATATACAATCAGATCACCTGTTTTAATATGCTCCTCACCGTAATCTTTTATTACCTGTGTGCCTGAATATGGCTTATTGCAAAGCACTCCTCTGCCCGTCTGCTTTGAAAACTCATCAATAATGCTCTGTGGAAAACCGTTAGGATATGTCGGAAGCGGTTCAGTAGAAACTATGCCTGATATTTCCCAATGACCGATAGTCGTATCCTTTCCCATAGATTTTTCCTGCAATCGGGCTACCGAAGCAGTATGTTTTTCATTATTTCCGAGATAATCGAGACCGTCGATTTCTCCAAGTCCTAATTCAAGTAGATTCGGTATATCAAATTCGCTTGAATTTGATATAGTTTTCATTGTATCTGCGCCTTTATCGCCGAATTTTTCAGCATCAACCGCTTTTCCGATACCTACGCTGTCAAGAACAATCAGAAATACCCTTTTCATTTTCCACTCTCCATTTTAACTGCGGTTTCGAGTGATAATTTCATCATATCGGTAAACGAATTCTGGCGCTCTTCAGCTGAAGTTGATTCACCTGTTAAAAGATGGTCGGATATTGTAAGAATTGCCAATGCATTTTTATTTGCTCTTGCGGCATTCATATACAAAGCCGCTGCCTCCATCTCAACAGCAAGCACCCCCATTTTGGCAAATGTATTACTGCTTTGCTGCTCTTTAGGCAAAAATGTGGTATCATCATTATAAAATACATCGCTTGAAAGCACATTTCCAACTTTAAAACTTAAATTCATCTCTCTTGCGGTTTCAACTGATTTTTCAAGCATTTCATAAGACGCAATAGGTGCAAATGTTCCTTTAATTCCAAAACTTTCAGGGAAATTTGAGTTAGTACATGCACCCTGCGCAATAACAATATCACGCACCTTAACGCAAGTATTCATACCCCCTGCTGAACCTACTCGAATTATGTTATCAACACCGAAAAAATTATAAAGCTCATAAGAATAAATACCTATTGAAGGCATACCCATTCCGCTTGCCATAACACTTATGCGTGTTCCGTTGTAATAACCTGTATATCCCTGTACTCCACGCACATTATTTACAAGCTTTGCATCTTTTAAAAAGTTTTCGGCAATGAATTTTGCCCGAAGCGGATCTCCCGGCATTAAAACCGTTTTTGCAAAGTCTTGTGGAGTTGCATTAATATGAGGCGTCGGATAGTTTTTCATTAATAATCACTCATTTCACTTTCATTTTTAACTATTTTTACAATTCTTGAAGTACCCAATCTGTCAGCGCCTAGTTTGATAAACTGCTGAGCGTCGGCAATAGAAGAAATACCGCCTGCGGCTTTAATTTTTTTACCGTTGGTAATATGTTTTTTGAAAAGAGCAATATCATCAAATACAGCGCCGCTTTTTGAAAAACCGGTAGAAGTTTTTATAAAGTCTGCATCGCTTTGAGATACAATTTCACACATCTTAATTTTTTCTTCTTCAGTTAAAAGACAGGTTTCAATAATAACCTTTAACAATCTGCCCTGACAACTCTTTTTTACTAAATTTATTTCTTCTAAAACTTTATTGTATTTTTTGTCTTTTAAATCTCCGATATTAATTACCATATCAATTTCATCAGCGCCGTTTTTCACAGCATCAGCAGCTTCAAAGGCTTTTACTTGCGCTGTATTGTAACCGTTTGGGAATCCGATAACGGTGCATACCGGGATTTGACCTTTCAAATACTCTGCCGCAAATTTAACAAAAGAAGGCGCAATGCAAACAGACGCAGTTTGAAATTTTTTAGCGTCATCGCAAAGCGATTTTATATCGTCATTTGTTGCATCAACATTTAAAACTGTATGGTCAACACGACTCAGAATATCTTTAATATCCATTTTTATTCCTCAACCCTTCTTAAATTATACTGCCAGCGAAGCACTGCCGCTGTTATAATAATAACATATCCTATAATGCTTAATAAATCAATCTTTTCGCCTATAAAGCTGCCTAAAACAGCAGCAAAAATAACCTGCGTATAGTCAAATACCGAAATTTCTTTTGCAGGTGCAAATTTATAAGCAAAAGTTATACAATACTGTCCGACTGCGGCTGAAACACCTGCCATTATAAGATAAAACAGCTGTAAACCGCTCATAGGCTGAAATTGTATAATCGTCATAGGCAAAAGCGCAATCGTAGAAATCAGTGAAAAAGCAAATACAACCACCGAACCGTCGGTACCGTTAGTTGTAACTTTTCTTACAAAAGTATATGCAAGACCTGCAAACATTCCTCCTGCCGCTCCTGCAAGAGCCGGTATTACCTCAGGCGTAAGAGAAGGTTTTATCACAAAAACAGCACCGCAAAATGCAAGTAAAACCAGCAACCATTCTGTGCGTTTTGCAGTCTCTTTCAAAATAATTACGGAAAAAATCATTGCAAAAAACGGCGAAAGTTTGTTTAAAAGACTCGCATCGGCAATATTGCCGAGATTGCTTATTGCATAAAAATTTAGTACAACGCCGAAAAGACCGAAAATTGAACGGCATAAAATACCGCTCATATTACCTTTTGCGGTTTTTAAAACAGATGGTTTTCTGATAATTGCAATAGTTGAAATCAAACACGCAATTAAATTTCTGAAAAACGGTTTCTGAAATGTAGGCAAATCACCACTTAACTTCACAAAAAAGTTCATAAAGGCAAAACCGAATGCCGCTCCTATTATTAATAATATTCCTATATGCTTTCTTTTCATTAAAATTCGCTTGCTTTCTTATAAAATTCTTCTAATGAGCCGTTTTCAAAAACAGAATAATCAAGATTCTGTTCATTTTCCAAAACATCTGTAACAAGAAATGTTTTTATTCCGACTTTATTTGCTGCCATATCTTCAACAACATTGTTACCAACCATTATGCATTCGTCAGGATTCAGATTTAATTTTTCCATAATCTCGCTGAAATATTTAGGATTAGGCTTACTGAAAGATGAATTATCATAGGTTGTGATATATTCAAAATCGTTTGTTTTTAGTCCTACCCAACCTAATCTTGCTTCTATTGCTTCAATCGGGAAAAACGGATTTGTAGCAAGCACAAGTCGGTAATCTTTTTTCTTCAGCATATCAATAAGTTTTCTTGATATTTCAGTCGGTGTAACAACAGATTTTACATTATCAAACTCATTTTTATAAAAATTCGCAAAAATCGGTTCACTATCTTCTCTTTTGGTATCGGTAACTGCAGAAAAAACTTGCCAAAATGCAGCTTCATTTGTTTTGCTGCCGTCATTTTTCATCATAGCCTGCATTCCGCCGAAAATACCTTTTTTCAAAACTTCGCGGTCAATATTCATCTGTTCTGACTTTTGCATTAAAAGTCCAAAATAGCATCTCGAAAATTCATCCTGGGATAAAGGTACCAAAGTACCGTCTAAATCAAATAATATGGTGTTCACTTTTTTCTCCTTAAGAAAATTTATTAAGAAAATAATATCACTTTTTGATAACAGTTTCAAGTTTTTTACCCTGAAAAGTATCAAGTTCAGCCATTTTCTTATCAATTCCGCCCAATACCGCGATTTTATCAGCTGTCCAAAGCGGCGCAATAAGTTTGGTCTTATCTCCGTCGCCTGTTAAACGTTCGATAACAGTAGCAGGCGGTATTAATTCAAGCTGTTTAACAATAATATTTATATATTCATCACGAGAAAGCAAATCAAAAGGCTTTTTATCATACATTTTCGCCAAAGCCGTTCCTTTTGATATGTGAAGCATATGAATTTTAATTCCTTTTGGCGAAAGTTTTCCAACTTCTTTTGCGGTTTCAAGCATCATTTCTTCAGTTTCATAAGGCAGACCATTAATTATATGAATACAGCTTTGTAAGCCGCTTGCTTTTACTTTTTCATATCCTTTTAAAAAGCTTTCAAAAGTCTGACAGCGATTGATTAATTCTAAAGTTTCGTTATGCACCGTCTGCAAACCAAACTCAAGACTGATTTCCTTTTTTTCGCTAAGCTTTAAAAGCAACTCAAGTTTTTTATCATCAATACAATCGGTTCTGGTTGATAAAGTAACACCGACAATCTCATCAAAGTTAAAGGCAGTTTCAATCATATTTTTTAACGTTTCAACATCTGTGTAGGTGTTTGTATTTGATTGAAAATACGCTATAAATCTGTTTTCTCCGCCGTTTTTATTTATGCGATTAATTTCAGCCGAAATCTGCTCACTTACAGATAAATTTTTATTTGTAAAGTATGCACTTCCCGACTCACAATATATACACCCGCCTGTACCCAATGTTCCGTCAATATTCGGGCAGGTAAGACCTGCATTTACCGCAGCTTTATAAACTTTACGTCCATATTTTTGCCTATTATAATAATTCAAAGTATGATAACGCTTATTATCAACAGAGTATTTAAAATTCACTTTTTCTCTCCCGTGAAATATTCAGTCTTTGTTTAAAAATAAAAAAGCTCGAAAACCTTAAAAATAAAGGATTTCGAGCAATGGTGCCGGTGATCGGGGTCGAACCGATACGGTATCGCTACCACTGGATTTTGAGTCCAGCACGTCTGCCAATTCCATCACACCGGCGTATAATAATGTCAAACCGACTTAGATATTATACTATAACAAATCAAAAAAATCAAGACTTTTTTATTTATTTTCTAAAGTAATTTCCCATTTTTTATTACATACGCTTAATGCCTGTTTTCTATGAGTAACAAAAATGCAGGTTTTATCACTTAAATTTTTGAGATTTTGCAAAACCTTTGTTTCGGTTACGGCGTCAAGCGCACTGGTAGCTTCATCAAGCAATAAAATCGGAGCGTCACTCAACAGCGCTCTTGCAATAGCAATGCGCTGAACTTGACCTTCAGATAAGCCCAACCCTTTTTCACCTATAACTGTATCGATACCTTTAGGCAATTTTTCAACAAACTCATTTACACACGAAAGCTCCAAAGCCTTTTGAATCTGTTGCTCGGTAACTGCTGAATTTACAAACATAATATTTTCTTTAATTGTACCCGAAAAAATCAAATTCCCCTGCGGTACATATGAAAATAATTTTCTTGTATTATTTGAGCACTTAATTATTTCATCATCACAAATCAAATCAACCGAGCCGGATAACGGCGAGTATACACCGAGAATAATCTTAAACAAAGTACTCTTTCCTATTCCCGAATGTCCTAAAATTGCAACAAAATCTCCTTTATTGATTTTAAAATTTAAATCTTCAAAAACCTTATCTCTTTTATATGAAAAAGATAAATTCTTAATCTCAATTGATTTTAACTTACTGTATGTTTCGCTGACATTAATTATATTTTTGCTTAAATCTTCATCTTCAATATCTTCAATTTCCATAATTCGTTCAGCAGAAGCCATAGCAGCATAATACTGCGGAATAATGCCTGACATAGCCGAAAACGGATGTTGAACCTGATTAACAAGCTGGATTATTGCAGTAAATGAACCGTATGTAAAACTCGAATCATAAATTAATTTAGTTGCACACCATAAAAACGAAAACAAATATCCAAGATACATAACCCCGCTGTAACATACATTAGTAAACGCACTGAATTTTGCTTTTTTCATCTTTGCTTTAAAACAGTTTTCCTGCAAATCATTTGATTTTTCAGCCATATTATTTTCATTTGAAAATACTTTTACAGCAAGAAGATTTGATAAACACTCTTGCCAAAAAGAACGTACCTTATCATCCTCTTCCTGAACTTTTTTATGCAAAACCTTTAACTTAGCACGCATTAACTTTGTAGCAACAAAAATAAAAATACCGCCTACTGCGAAAATTAATGCAAAAAGAGGTTCAAACATAGTAATTACAATAAAAGCGCATAAAAGCTTTATTATCACTGAAACAACACTAGGTAAAATGCTTGTAACACAATTTGCTATAATAGAAATATCGGAGGTTAAGCGATTGAGCAATGTTCCGCTATGATAAGCGCTTATATCTTCAAACTTTTTTTTAGTTATTTTTTGAAAAAAATCTGCTTTAACGGACTGTTCAATAGATGCGCGGCAACGCTCTGTAAGATAATTATTCACAGCACCGAAAACAGTATTAAAAGCGAATACAGAAACAAGAAAAATTGAAAAAATCAAAAATGTTTTCAAATCTTTTGAAACTGCGCCGTCGATTAAATATTTAGAAAAAACAGCACCGACAGTTCCCGAACAAGCAAGTAATGAATTTAAAACCACCAATACTATAACTATCGGCAGTTGTTTTTTTACTGAATAATATGTCCATTTAAGAGGTGAGCCTGTTTTTTTATTTTTCACCTTTAATTTTCCTCCATACAAGTGTTGGATTTTTAATTGCTTTTTTTATTCTGTTGAAATGTGGTCTGAATTTTCTTTTAAGCCAAAGTCTTTTCAGATATAGCTTTTTGTTACAGCAATTTCCGCTAATCACTTTTTCATCTTTACATATTGCTGAAACCTTTGCAATTACATCGGAAACCGTAATACCGTATTCCAATTCAGTCTGGTTATCACCGCACAAAACCAAATCATCACCGTTGATTTTTATAATTCTGTGCAAAACATACTGACCGCTTTTTCGCTTATACAAAACAATATCGCCAATTGATAAAAGACTCGGTTTAACAAGTATAACCGAGTCTTTTCCTTGAATGATAAGCGGCAGCATACTTGTCCCTTTAGGATAAAGTCTGAATTCACCACCGTCGGAAATAACTTCATTAATTAATCCGACCATTTCGCTCATCGGAAGATTAATCAATTAGATTTTCCTCCTCAAGCTTTGTAATAAATTTATTTACAGCACTTTCTGCGGTTTTAGAATCAACATCATAATTATCAATCATTTTTTGTATTAATTCTTCTTTTGTAATATCATTTTGAAGATTATCGAATAAAAACTTTGCAGAAGAATTCAGAGTAAGCGAACCATTATAGGTTTTACTTAATTCACCTGTTGCAAGCGCTATATAGGTGCCGGCAACTTCTCTGACAACAAATCCTTCTTTAATTTTCATTTAAGTTGACCGCCTTTCATAGCATCAAAGCTTAATTCTGCAGCTGAAATATCCATATTACATTTCAAAAACCAAAGATCAATTTTTTTTAAAGTAAAATCAAGCAAATCAAGGGTCTTTGCAACATCTTCTGAATTTTTAGGTATAATAATCTGATTGACTATTTTTTTAGCAGCCTGATTGCTACTAATACCTATTATAACATTATTTTCAGCACGCTCTAAAAAACACAATGCTTTCAAAGGTGCAGATTGATTACTGTTATATCCCTCTTTACCGCACCAAGGAGTTCCATATGCATAAACTCTATCATTTACAACACGCAAAATCGGCTTATCACCGTTAATAACCGAAACTTTTTCATTAAGCAACTTACGCCAAAGTCTTATATGAGTTGATTTTCCCGTGCCGCTTTTTGCGGTAAATGCATATGCCTCACCGTCAACACAAACAACTGCTGCATGAAGCAAAAATGCATTGTATTTAGGCAAACGATTAGCTATATTTCTATAAACACAAACGCTTTCTAAATAACCGTTTGAAAAATCTCCGTTAGATATTTCGCGTTCTTTTTTTAAATCCTCTTCAGATGCTGAAACTGTAAAATCTATTTTAGCATCTTCGTCTGCAATATAATCAGAACATTGCCTTTTTATAAATTCATACTTATTGTAAATCCCGATTACCAAATCTGCTATTTTAATTTTAAACATACTGATTAAAATATATCCTCAACATATGGGTCTGTGCCGCCCATAACCTTCACTGTTGTAGTAGTTGTTGTTTTATTCTTTTTAGCTTTTGTTGTTTTATCTTTGTTATTATTTTTAACCTTTGAAGTAACCGTTTGGGCTTCGCCGTTCTCATTTGTTACAGGCTGACCTTTTTTATCAGTTACCACTACATAAACAGTTTCAACTTCTGGCTCTTCTTCATCACTGTTCTGAGCAGCATTATCAGAAACTGACGCTTCAGCGGCAGTAGTTGCAGGTTTTACTTCATTCTCCTCTTCTTTTTTACCGCAAGACGATAAAATCATTGAAGATGATAAAAGTAATGAAATAATAGTTAATAATGAAATAATTTTTCTTTTCATAATATAAAACTCCCTTAATTCTATTAATACTGTGGTGAATATGTACCCATATCACTTGCGTCATTGGCTATACCGCGAAGATCCGCCAAATCAATTTTTCCGTCGCAATTATAATCTGCTTTGGACTCATAAAAAGTTACTTTAGACATATCACATTTGGTAATGTAACGCTGAAGTAAATTAAAATCTGTTCTGGTAAGCTTATTATCACCGCTCAAATCACTGGCAGGTCCAAGCAAAGTTATTAAGTCACTTTTATCTATTTGTCCGTTTTGGTCAATATCACATTTTGATTCGTCAAATGTTTCACCGCTTAAATCTTCTCCTGCCAAATATCTTTTAAGTAAAAGATAATCTTTTCTATCCAAAACGCCGTCACAATTTATATCGCCGCGAACATTGGTAGTAACCGCAAATGCAGATGAACCTAAAAAGATAAATGCCGAACAAGCCGCAATTAAGGCTAATGCCAAACAAACTATAAATCTTTTTTTCATTACAATTCTCCCAATTCTATTAATATTTGTAATTTAATTTATAATAACATATCCTATTAATAAATTCAAGTAAAATAATATAAATTTTAGTTAAAATAAAAACAACCAACATACAAATGTCGGCTGCATAAATAATTATATATTTTCTTCGATATAGTTAACTACATCTCCGACTGTTTTAAACGAATCTGCGTCTTCCTCATTAAATTCAACTGAAAATTCGTCTTCAAGTGACATAATCAAATCAACAAAATCAAGGCTGTCTGCATTAAGACCGTCAATTAAATCTGTCTCCATTGTAATCTCAGATTCATCAACATCAAACTGCTCTGCCAAAATGTTGCTAACTTTTTCAAAAACCATATTTATTCCTCCGAAAACTTAATTTATACAGTAGACAAATCTTTAAAAATCTGTTATATTATTTATTAATGTTACCGTACTTATAAATAATATGAAAAAAATATTCATTTGTCAATATATTTTTTCTAATTTTTTATTTTTTTAAAGGAAAATGTTATGAATATAATTTTATGCGGTTTTATGGGTTCCGGAAAAACTACCATTGGAAAAGCGTTGGCAAAAAGACTTAATATGCGCTTTATTGACCTTGACGACTATATTGTTGAAAAAAGAAAAATGGATATCCAGTACATTTTTAAAATGTACGGTGAAGAAAATTTCAGAAAAAGCGAAACCCAAGCAGCAAAAAACATAAGCAAAATGGATAATTGTATTATTTCATTAGGCGGCGGAACTGTTATTAATCAAAAAAATGTTGAAATTTTCAAAACAAACGGCGTAATTGTTTTTCTTAATATTTCTGCAAACGAAGTTTATAAAAGATTAAAACATAATAATTCAAGACCGCTTTTACAAACAAATGATAAACTCGGAAAAATAAAAGAAATGCTAAGTTCAAGAATGCCGTATTATCAGAAGGCGGCAGATTTTACTGTAAATGCAGATAACTGTACCCCCGCAGAAGCCACCGAAAAAGTTTTAGAAATTTTAAATAATAACAAAATTATTTAAAATAATAATTTACTTTACAGAAATTATATGTTATAATGAAATTAATGTAAATTCTTTTAAGATTGGAGAGTAAAATATGAACGACAAGACTATTCCTTTTTCACTCGGCAATGAAAAAGACATTCAAATCAGAATGGTTTTAAATCAGGTATATGAAGCATTAAAAGAAAAAGGATATAATCCGATTAACCAGCTTGTCGGTTATATTCTTTCCGAAGACCCTACCTATATTACAACTCATAACGGTGCAAGAAGTTTAATTTGCAAAATTGACCGTGATGAATTATTACAAAGTTTACTTAAATATTACTTAACAGATAAATAAGATTAATAATTAAAAAAGTGGTAAAATAATTTACCACTTTTTTTATTCTGTTTTAAGTTTATATTTCTTAATGAATTTCTGAATATCAATATTTTTTCCCATAACAATTAAGCGTTCATCGCCTTTAAAAACATAATCTGCACTTGGCATCGGAATAACTTTATCGCCTTCCTTTGTAGCCAAAATGTTAATATTATATTTTGCTCGAATATGTGCGTCGCCTATTGATATATTAATCAATTCTTCAGGAATATTTACCTCTGAAATAAAGCAATCATTGGTTAACTCTATATAATCAAATACTGTATCGGCACTGTACTTAACAGCAATTCTTTCAGCAAGATTTTTTTCAGGATAAACTACCCTATCGGCACCGTTTTTCAATAGGAATTTTGCATGCATATCCTCACTTGCCATAGAAACAACATTTTGTGCACCTAACTCTTTTGCCATAGATGTTATTTCAAGCGAGGCTTTAAAGTCTTCACCGATACATACGAAAACATAATCAAAATCTCTTACGCCTATTTCTTTAAGCACTGATTCATCAGTACAATCTACAATCAAACAATTATTTATATATTGTGCGGCTTCCTTTATCTTTTTTTCATCTTTATCTACAACCATAACCTCATTATTTAATGAGGCTAATTTTTTGCTTAAATACGAGCCGAATTTACCCATTCCTATTACTAAAAAAGACTTCATAATAATACTCCTTAACCAATACTGATTTTTGTTTCAGGCCTGCGCAATGAATTTACCCTTGTTCTTGCAAATGAAATAGCAAACGACAAGCTTCCTACTCTTCCGCAATACATTAATATACATAATACGAATTGTTCAAATTCATTTAAAGACCTTGTTAATCCCGTTGAAAGACCTACCGTACCGACAGCAGAAAATGTTTCAATAAAAACATCTTCTAATAAAAAATTATGATTAAAACTAATAATTATCGTTGCAATTATTGCTAAAAACAGGTTTGTTAAAACAACTGCAAGAGTTTTACGAGTTGCATCTGTTTCAAGTCTCTTCTTAAAAACATTTAAATCAGAGGTTCCTCTGAACGTAGCAACAAGAGTTAAAACCAAAACCAAAAAAGTGGTAGTTTTAATACCGCCCGCGGTTGAACCCGGGCTGCCGCCGATAAACATCAAAAGAATTGTCATAAGCTTTGAACCTGTTGACAGTTCTTCCAAATCACAAGTGTTAAAGCCTGCTGTTCTGGTAGTTCCCGACTGAAAGAAAGATAATAAAAACTTATCTTTAAAACTCAAATCGGCAAATTCTTTGCTATTCATAGTTTCAAACCATAAAAAGAACACAGTGCCCAAAACGAGTAAGAATGCAGTTACAAACAATACAATTTTTGAATGTACCGTATATCTTCTTATATGCCACTTATGAATAGTAATATCGTTCCAAACCAAAAATCCAATACCGCCGATTACAATCAAAGCGATGATAACGATATTTATTATAGGATCGGTTGCATAATGTGTAAGCGATGAATACTCACCGTATTCACTACCCATTAAATCAAAACCGGCATTGCAAAATGCAGAAACTGCATGAAAAATTCCGTAATAAATACTTTTTAAAATGCCGAAATCAAATGAAAATCTAATCGCAAGAATTACTGCTCCGACTGATTCGATAACAAATGTACCTATTAAAATCTTCCTTGTAAGTCTTACAAGACCACCCGGAAAATTTGTATTTATTGATTCCTGCAATATGCCTCTTTGCTTTAATGTAATCTTTTTACCGAAAACAAAGGCAAAAAGCGTTGCAACGGTCATAAATCCGATTCCGCCTATTTGAATCAAAACCAGTATTACAAGTTGTCCGAAAACACTCCAATAAGTACCGGTGTCATGCACTATTAAACCTGTAACACACGTTGCAGATGTAGTTGTAAAGAAGCAATCGGAAAACGAAGTCCATTCTCCTTTTGCCGATGAAATAGGCAATGTTAGTATCAATGCACTAAATAAAATTATCACTGCAAAACCAATAGCAATTATTTGAATTGGCTTTAATTTAATCTGTCTTAACTTAACCATATTTACCCACTAATAAAAAGCTTTTAAGACCGACACTGAAAAATGTCGGTCTTAATTTAATATTAATACATGCCGCCCATTCCGCCGCCTGCCATTGAAGCAGCAGCCGCTTCTGCAGCAGCGTCTTCTTTATTATCAGATACCAAACTCTCAGTTGTGAGAACCATAGCAGCAACTGAAGCAGCATTTTGAAGTGCAGAACGTGTTACCTTTGTAGGATCAACAATTCCGGCTTCAATCATATCACCGTAAACTTCATTGTAAGCATCAAAACCGTAGTTTACTTTGCCTGATTCAAGAATTTTAGCAATAATAACACTACCGTCAAGTCCTGCGTTGTAAGCAATTTGTCTTACAGGCTCCTCGAGTGCTTTAAGAACAATTGCAGCACCTGTTTTTTCATCGCCGTCAGTTGAATCAACAACAGCTTTTACTTCAGGAATAGCGTTAAGAAGCGCTGTACCGCCGCCTGCAACTATACCTTCTTCAACAGCAGCTTTTGTTGCAGAAAGAGCGTCTTCAATGCGAAGTTTTTTCTCTTTCATTTCAATTTCAGTAGCAGCACCTACTTTAATTACAGCAACTCCGCCTGAAAGCTTTGCAAGGCGCTCCTGTAATTTTTCCTTATCAAAATCAGAAGTTGTATTTGCAATCTGAACTTTAATCTGTTCACATCTTGATTTGATATCAGCCTGATCGCCCACACCGTTAACAATAGTTGTATTTTCTTTTGTGATTTTAACGGTTTTAGCGCTACCGCACATTTCAAGTGTAGCATCTTTTAATTCCATACCAAGCTCTTCGGAAATTACTGTACCGCCTGTTAAAATGGCAATATCCTGAAGCATTTCTTTTCTTCTGTCACCGAATCCAGGTGCTTTAACTGCCGCACAAGTGAATGTACCGCGAAGTCTGTTCAAAACGAGTGTAGAAATTGCATCGTTTTCAACATCATCAGCAATGATAAGGAACTTTTTACCTGCCTGAACAATTTGCTCAAGAAGCGGTAAAATCTCCTGAATATTTGAAATTTTCTTATCTGTAATAATAATTGCAGGATTATCAAGTTCACATTCCATCTTATCTGTGTCAGTAGCCATATAAGGTGATAAGTAACCTCTGTCAAACATCATACCTTCAACAACTTCACAAGTTGTATCAGCTGTTTTTGACTCTTCAATTGTAATAACGCCTTCTTTAGATACTTTTTCCATAGCGTCAGCAATTAATTCACCTACATAATCATCGGCAGATGAAACTGATGCAACTCTTTTAATATCTTCAGAACCGTTAATAGTTTTAGAATTTTTGATAATTGCATTTACTGCAGCGTCAACTGCTTTTTGCATACCTTTTCTAACAACCATAGGATTTGCGCCTGCAGTTACATTCTTCATACCCTCGCGAACTAAAGCCTGAGCAAGCAAAGTAGCGGTTGTTGTACCGTCACCTGCAACATCATTTGTTTTAGTTGCAACTTCTTTAACAAGCTGAGCACCCATATTTTCAAAATTATCGGTAAGCTCAATTTCTTTAGCAATTGTTACACCGTCATTTGTGATAAGCGGTGCACCGTATTTCTTATCAAGAACTACATTTCTTCCTTTAGGTCCTAAAGTGACTTTAACTGTATCGGCGAGTTTATCAACGCCTGCCTGTAATTTTTTACGAGCTTCTTCTCCGTAAATTAAATCTTTTGCCATAATTAAAATACCTCCTATTCAACAATTGCAAGAATATCTGACTGACGAACGATAATATAATCTACATCGTCAACACGAACTTCGTTTCCCGCGTATTTATTTAAAAGAACTTTGTCGCCTACTTCTACAAACATTTCAACCTCACAGCCGTCAACAACACCGCCTGGGCCTACTGCAAGAATCTCAGCGATTTGTGGTTTTTCTTTTGCAGAGTTAGTAAGAATGATTCCGCCCTTGGTTGTTTCCTCGGCATCCTGCATTTTTACAACAACTCTATCTCCTAATGGTTTGATTGTCATAATAAATTTACCTCCAAAAGAAATTTATCCCTTACGGACATATGACTATTTTAATACTTTTTTTTGAAAAATCAAGTGTTTTTTTTAAAAAAGTCAGAAAAGGTCAAATTTTAATTTTTTGTTCATAATTTTATAATATATTTTTAAAAATTTATCCTTTGAAAAACATATATAACTGACATTTAATATTTCCGTTATAAAGTTTTCTTCTTTTATCGGCAGTTCTGCCGAAAATTGCTTCAAATTGCTCATCAGGAGTTATAATATAATACTTTCGCCCTTTTTGTTTTATGAATCTTTCGCCCATAATTTTATAAAGCTTTTCTGCCTGTTTTATATCAAGAAGACGCTCGCCGTAAGGAGGATTGGTAATTACCAAAGCTCTATCACTGTTAATTTCAAAATTGGCTATATCCGCCTGTTTAAATGAAATACAATCTGAAACACCTGCTTTTTTAGCGTTTTCTTTTGCAGTTTCAAGCGCAGTTGCGTCAATATCCGAACCGAAAGCATTAAAATCAGATGTGCGGTTAATCAAATCAATAGCTCTTTCGCGCTCAACTCTAAACACCGAATCATCTAAAAAGTCGAATCCTTCGGATATAAATCCTCTTTTAAGTCCCGGCGCTATATTATTTGCAATAAGCGCCGCTTCGATTAATATTGTTCCCGAACCGCAGAAAGGGTCATAAAGCTTTGTATCGGGATAAATTCTTGCAAGTTCACAAAATGCCGCCGCCAATGTTTCTTTAATAGGCGCTTCATTTGCATTTGCTCTGTAACCGCGTTTATGAAGTCCCTCACCGGAAGTATCAATCATAATTGAAACTTCATCTTTTAAAATTGAAAACTGAATCTGATACTTTTTACCTGTTTCTTCAAACCATCCGATTGAATATTTAGACTTTAACCGTTCAACAATTGCCTTTTTAATTATTTTCTGACAATCAGGAACAGAATGCAATGCAGATTGTAAAGACCATCCTTTTACCGGAAAAGCGTCATTTTTTCCAATAAAGTTTTCAAAAGGAAGATTCTTTACATTTTCAAATAATTCCGTAAAGCTTTTTGCCTTAAATCTACCTACTAATATTAAAACACGCTCAGCCGTTCTTAAATTTATATTTGCCCTGGCAAGTATATTTTCGTTACCGGAAAATAAAACTCTTCCGTTTTCCGCAGTTACATTTTCGGCATCCATTCTTCTTAATTCATCTGCTACAATGCCTTCAAGGCCGAACAAACAAGGTGCTACAAAATTCAAACCAAAACTCCTTTAAGATTTTATTAAAATACATACAATATATAATACATTAATTCTTAACAAAAATCAACAATATTATTTATAAAAAGTTATTGACTTAGATTAATATTCATAGTAAAATAAGTACATAATAAATTTAAGGAGAGTTTTAATGAACGAAGAATACACACCTGATTTAATTGAACTTACAGATGATGAAGGTAATAAATATAATTTTGAAGTGCTTGACGCTTTTGAAGACGGTGAGAATAAATATGTTGCATTAACACCTTGCAATGAAGACGGCTCACCTAATGAGGAAGAAGACGGTACTTTAGTCATTATGAAGGCTATTGAAGAAGACGGCGAAAGCTATTTTGAAGATATTGAAGACGATAACGAGTATGAAACAGTTGCAGATGCATTTATAAACCGTCTTGAAGACTTTTACGAAATCGAAGAAGAATAATTCTGTTTTCTGCCCTGTGCGCATACAGTCGGACGACTATAACCCTACACTTATTTTTAGGGAGCTTTGACTCGGATGGCGGGACCTGCAGGCCTCCCCGTTTTTACGGGACGTTGGAAGCGCAAAAACCATTCGGCGGGCACCCACCTGGCTTTTGTTCAGGTTATATCTAATGTCCGATTGCTACGGCAGGGCGGAAATTATATAAAAAACGGACCGAGTTTTCGGTCTTTTTTATTTTGTATTTTAATTTTCAAGATTAAGTCTATTTTAAATTCGCAGTAAATATTTATTTTTCGACAGAATTATTAAAAAGATTAATATTTCTTTAATATAAGTTTCAAATGATGTTCAAGATTTATTAATATCTATTTGTTATTATATACTTGCAAGATAAATATTCCCCCTAAAAATATTAAAACTTGCGACTGTTCGCCGGTCGGACTTGATTCCCCCGGCCGGTGAAGCAGACAAGCTGGCTACGTACAAAACATGTACTTTTTCATATTTCCCCTTTATAAAAGGAAGGCATCATACCGATGCCTTCCTTTTATTTATAGACTGTATTCATCAATAAGTTTAAGCTCTTCATCTGTTAAAGCAGGGGCAGAAAGAATTTTTAAGTTATCAAGAATCTGCTGAGGCTTTGATGCACCGATTAAAACACTTGTTACATCAGAATCCTTAAGCAACCATTGCAATGCCATTTGTGCCAGGCTCTGTCCTCTTTTCAAGGCCAAATCATTAAGCTTTTTAATCTTAGGAAGCATTTCATTTACACGCTCTTCTTTTAAAAATCTTCCGTCGGTTTTAATTCTGCTGTCCTCAGGAATACCGCGCAAATATCTGTCGGTAAGCAATCCTTGTGCAAGCGGGCTGAAACAAATTATACCTTTTCCGAGCTTTCTTGAATTTTTCTTTAATCCATTATTTTCAATTGTTCTGTCAAAGATATTGTAAGCATTCTGATTTATAATAAACGGGCAATGAAGGTCATTTAAAATCTCAGCAGCACGTTCCATTTGCTCACCGCTGTAATTTGATAGTCCGATATAAAGCGCTTTTCCGCTTTTTACAATGCTGTCAAGAGCAAGCATTGTTTCTTCAAGCGGAGTTTCATCATCAGGTCTGTGATGATAAAATATATCTACATAATCAAGTGCGAGTCTTTTAAGAGATTGATCTATACTTGAAATAAGATACTTTCTGCTACCGCCTACACCATAAGGCCCCGGCCACATAACATAGCCCGCTTTTGTAGATATTATCATTTCATCGCGATGTGCGCTCATTTCGTCTTTTAAAATTCTTCCGAAATTTTTCTCTGCATCACCGTCATTCGGTCCGTAATTATTAGCTAAATCAAAGTGCGAAATACCGTTATCAAATGCCGTAAAGCACATTTGTTTCATATTTTCAAAAACACCTGTTGAACCAAAGTTATGCCAAAATCCAAGTGAAATAAGCGGTAATTTTAATCCGCTCTCACCTACTCTGTTATACTTCATTGTTTTATATCTGCTTTTTTCTGCGGTATACATAATCATTCTCCTTTTAATTTTTTATTATTAAATGCTTTTCTTTTCACAAAAACAAAGTAGCTTATTATCAAAAACAAGTCTGTTAAAAGCCAACTTAATGGATTAGAAAGACAAATAATTGTAAATCCGAAATAAGAAATCATAAAAAGAGAAATGCAAGCTCTGGTTAATAATTCAACCACGCCGCCTATAGCAGTAATAAGCGAAAATCCGAGTGCCTGAATATAACTTCTGAAAATATATAAAAAGCATAACAAAATCATAAACGAGCCGGAGAATTTAGCATAATATCCGATAAGAGATAAGGTCTCGGTTTCATATGAATTTATATACATAAGTGAAATTTTATCACCTAACAAGGCAAAAACAGCGCCTATAACCACCGCATAAAAAATACATATTGCCAAACACTGCTTTAATGCTTTTTTTATTCTGTCATACTTCATAGCGCCGTAGTTTTGTGCAACAAAAGGCACTATTGAAGATGCTAATGTCTTAATAGGTGTAGTAAGTAAATTCTCAAGTTTTACTGCAGTTGTAAACGCAGCAACATATACTGTTCCCAAAGAGTTTACAGCTGTCTGAATTAATGTGCAGCCAATCATTGTAATACTTGACTGCAAACCCATAGGAAGACCTATTGTGAAGGTTTTCTTGATAGCAATCTTATCAATTTTAAAATGTTCCTTTGAAAGATGTAGTTCAGGGAAAAATTTCAAATAAGAAAACAAATACATAGCAAAATTGATTATTTGAGCAATAAATGTTGCAAATGCAACGCCAAAAACTCCCCACTTAAAAGCTAAAACAAAAAGTAAATCTAAAAATATATTTACAAACGTAGAAATAATGCCGATTATCATAGGATATCTGCTGTTTCCCACCGAACGCATAATAGAAGCAACATAGTTGCTGCCAGATGATAGCGGAAACCCTAATATTACAATAAAAAAGTATGTATAAGCATCGTCAAAAATATCACTCGGAGTTTTCATTATTCTTAAAAACTCACCGCAAAGACAAGCTGACACAGTCGTAATTGCAATACCAACCGCAAAAACCACATAAATGCCGTTTGCTATGCAAATTTTCATTCTTTTAAAATCTTTTTTGCCGAATTCTACAGAAACTAAAACACTTTCTGCTGATGCAAAACCGATTATAAACGAAATCAACAGCCAATTAAGATTACCTGTTGACCCAACAGCCGCTAACGCATCTTTTGAAATGAATTTTCCGACAATCATAGTATCGGTAATACTATATAATTGTTGAAAAACAGTTGTAAACATCATTGGTGCAAAAATTGAAAAAATCTGTTTTATAGGTTTTCCTACAGATAAATCCTTAATCATAACAGCACCACCTCCACAGGTGTAAATTCAATTTTTGTCTATTATACATCATAAAATTAATATTTCAATAGTAATTTTAAACAAATAAAAAATTAATTTTAGTACGGTTTCACGAAATTAATAAAATATTAAATTTACTCTTGAATTTTAATCTTAAATATGATATTATCACTAATCACACACAAAAAGTCCCTGTTTAAACAGGGACTTTTTGTTTATTCATTCTTTTTTTGTGTTTCTTTTTCTTTTGGCTTTTCAGTAGTTTCCGGCTCATTAGCGGCGGTTGTTTCCTGCGGTTGTTCTTGTGCAGTAGTAGCCTCTGCCGAAGAAGCCTGAGTAGCATCTGTTTTAGCTTCGGTCGTACCTACCGCAGTAGTTTTTTCGGTCTTTTTAGCCTTAGTGGTTTTTGTACTATCATTTTCATTACTATTATAATCATTATCATAATAAGAATTATACTTATCTTCATCTACCACATCGGTTTCTGAACCTCCATGATAGGTGCAGAAAGGCGTATAAGACGATTTAAAATAGCCGTAGGATGTGCTCGGACAACCGGTTTTTGCACATAAACCGCTTGTATTACAGTATCTTCTTAATTCAATTTTATCTTCTGAAACTTCGAATTCCTTTTTCTCTAAATCTTCGTGAATTTCACTCATTGCCGCTTTCCATAGGATAATAGCAGGATTCATATACATACCGCTCATTTCCTCATTACTGTCCATACCAAACCAGCAAGCCGCCATATAATAAGGAGTTCCGCCGACAAACCAACGGTCACGATAGCTACTTGATGTACCTGTTTTACACATTATCTGCCAATCGCCAAACTGCGCCGCGGTACCTGTACCGCTTGTAGCAACAGTTTGAAGCATTTTACACATAATTCCTGCAGTACCCTCTGAAATAGCTCTGTGTTGCTTATTGGTATTATCAATTACTACTTCATCATTTTGATCAAGAATTTTGGTATAAGTTCTTGGCTCGTAATAAATACCGCCGTTTCCGAATGTTGAGAAAGCCGCAGCCATTTCCAAAGTAGTAGCGCCGTGAACAGAGCCGCCAAGTGCGAGCGAAGACATATTTTTATCGGTATTTCCATCATCCGACTCTGCAACAAAATGTTCTAATCCCATTTTTTCAGTTACAAATTTATAAGAAGTATCGATAGTCATTTCCTGCAAAATTCGTACAGGAACAGTATTCAACGACTTTTGCAATGCTCTTAAAACAGGAGTTTTGCTGTTTGAATAGCTTCCGTCATAGTTCTT
>JBJEIS010000010.1:0-1538 GCA_051877275.1 Acutalibacteraceae bacterium
AAAACGCCGTCTTCGGTCCATGAATTTCTGCCGTCCTCACCGACATAAAGCTGAATTTGACCGTTACGAGTAAAAGGCTCACCGCCTTTGCCGTTGCCGGTTTCAGGCTTACGCTCGTGCGCCCATTTTGCATTAGCTCTTACTTCATCAGATGTAGGATTACCGTTTTCATCAAATCCGTTTGTTGTTGCAAGCGCCTGTTTTTCAGCACCGCAACCTATATCTCCGCCGAATTCATCATTCCAAACGAGATTTAATGAATTACGAATAGCCTGAACACCCGTTATTTCAGCATCAGGATTTGGGTTTTCAGTAGTATCTGCATTTGTATTCATAATAGAAACGCAAAACACTGATGCAGACAATGCTACTGCCAATACAATTGAAAGTAATTTTTTCAGTTTCATAATTTGATACCTCTTTTAAAATTATTTGAATTATTTCCAATCTCTACAATAAAATAATAACTTAACTCCATTGCTTTTTCAATGGCTTTTTTCACATAAAAGACTTGGAATTTTCACAAAAAGTATTTACTTTTAGAAGAACATAATATATAATTAAATCATGAGGTGATATATATGAATTATGAAAAGTGTTATTATGACGATGATTTAAAGATTCGTTTTGTTAATTTTGATGAAAATATTGATAAATATTTTGTTTCATCTCCTAATGAAGATTATGAAAATCTTCAGGATTATTATCAACTGATTTATGTTAACTGTAAAGAAACAAATGTAATTATTAATAATAATTTTTATACATACAGCGAACCTATTCTTATTATTGCAAAGCCAAAACTTGATTTTAAATGGTATTGTGCAATACAGCCGTTCTATCGGATGCGAATGATAATTCACCCAAGTGTTTTTAATAATGTACAGGATAATGACAAGGTTTTGGAGTTTTTTTATAAATTAGAAGATGAAAAAAATATATTCAAGCTTAATTCACCTCAATTTAGCTCTTTAAAAAACTATCTTGACAGTATTCAGGCGGCTCTTTTCGCGAGATGCGGCAGATTTGCTATGGAATCAAGAATCAATGCACTTATTTCCGAAATCGGATTGATTTATGATACAAATTATAAAGAATACATAGCTGCAACAGATAGTATTCCTACGCAAATTATAGATTACATTGAAAAACACTATTTAGAAAAAATTACGCTGCAAAGCATCTGTGACAAGTTTTTCGTTTCAATAAATACTGTCAATGCAATAGTTAAAAAATTTACCGGTTCAACCTTCAAGCAACGTATCATGTATCTACGGCTAAACGCTGCAAATACACTTATAAAAGATGGTAACTATTCAATTAGCAGTATTTCAAAACTATCAGGTTTTCATGATTATTCATCTTTTGTAAGAGCATATAAAAAGCATTTCGGAGTTTTGCCGTCTGAAGTGATGAATAAAAAAAGAAAAAATGTACCGTTAAAATAAATTTTTAATGCTATGAAAAAAGCAGTTGCCAAAAGTGATATGCACCCCAAAAGTTAGACACTTTTGGAGGTGCATATTTTATGGCAAAAA
>JBJEIS010000011.1:0-6215 GCA_051877275.1 Acutalibacteraceae bacterium
CTAACTTAATTGCAAAAGACAGAGAGAGTGCTTTTTTGCAAAGGCTTTATACTACTCCTTTGTCAGCGGCTGATTTTATTTTCGGATACGCTCTGCCGATTTTACCGATTTCAATAGTACAGTGCATAATTTGCTATGTTACGGCAATTATACTCGGACTGTCGGTTACGGTAACGATTATTTACGCATTGCTGTTTATTATCCCGGTATCTTTGTTTTTTATTGCTTTGGGACTTTTATGCGGAAGTGTTTTAAATTCCAAGCAGGTCGGCGGAATTTGCGGTGCATTGCTTACTAATCTTACCGCTTGGCTTTCAGGGGTTTGGTTTGATTTAAACCTTGTAGGAGGTGCATTTAAAAAAGTTGCATATGCTTTGCCTTATGTTCATGCGGTAGAACTGGAAAGAGCGGTATTAAATGCAAATTATGCCGATATTTTTCCTCATATTTATTGGGTGCTTGGCTATGCGGTTGCCGCAATTGTTGCTGCGATTTTACTGTTTTTAAGGCAAATGAAAAAATGATTGATTTTACAAAAATGAAATCTTTATAAATAAAAACGGTGTAACCGATTTTGCGGTTACACCGTTTTGTCAATTTTTATTAACTCGGATTTTCTTCGGCTTTTTTACCATGATCATGGTCAGGTTTTTTGCCGGATTCATGGCAGGAGCAGGAGGTTTTTATCTCACAGCTTAATCTGCATTCATGCTTTTTTTCGCAGCAGTCATCATGATGCTTTGGTTTACAGCAGTCATCGTGATGCTTTTTTTCGCAGCAATCGTCATGATGCTTTGGCTCCCAGCACTCGCAGTGATGCTTTTCACATTCGCAGTGCCGAGGCTCAATTCTGGTTTTTACGCATTGATTAACGCAGTCTCTGTAACAGTAATCCATTTTATCACCACCTCAATATATTCTATGCTGAAAATAAAGAAGCGGTTTATTTGTAAATATTACTGTTCGTCAGATTCTGCTTGGGTTTCTTCCTCTAAATCTCCCCAAAAAACATCATCGCTGTCAATATCCGAAACCGCACCGAATGGATTTTGGTCGGAGTTTTTAACAGGGTTGATTGAGTTATCAGGCTCGCCCGCAGAGCCGAGCGGAAATTCGGAGACAACTTCAACCATACCGCTTCTCATCCATACAGAAGGAGTAACGCGGATAGTGAAGCCTCTTCCGTTATTAGCCATATAATCAGTCATTTTTCTTTGAGGAAGTCCGTAAACTGCTAAAATAGTCATAATAACACCGCCGTGGGCGCAGATAACTGATTCGGTTTTGCCCGATTTTAATATCTCTCTGACAACCGCAACAAAAGCGGTGCAGACTCTGGTTGCAAAATCTTTATTGTTTTCACCGTTCGGCGGAGCGCTGCCGTGCTGAACCCAGTCCATATATTCAGGTGAGTCAATGAGTTCTTCAGCAGTTTTGCCCTCAAAATCTCCGAGATTACATTCTTTTAAACCGTCGATTGCAAGAATTTCAATCCCCTTTTCACCGTAAAGCAAATCAAGTGTTTCGATACATCTTTTCATAGGTGAAGAAAAAAACAGCTGCGGTTTTCCGTAATTATATTTTTCTTTTAAGTTTTTTATCTCTTTTATACCGTCTGTAAAAAGCGGCACATCGGTGCTTCCTACATATCTGCCGACCTTGTTACCCTCGGTCATTCCGTGGCGCACAAGGTGAATGGTGTATGTTTTCATATAATTTCAAAGTCCTTTCGATAAAAAGTTTTTATTTACAAATGATTATAAACGTGATATATTTATACTAAAAGTATAAATATAAAAGGATATATAAAGCTTATGAAAAATAAATTTTCAGAAAGAATAGCAAATCTCCGCCGAAAAAAGGGCTGGTCACAAAAAGAAACCGCTTTGAAGCTCGGCATTTCTCAAGCGCTTTTGTCGCATTATGAAAAGGGTATTCGCGAATGCGGACTTGATTTTTTAATAAAGGCTGCCGATGTTTTCGGGTGCAGTACCGATTATTTGCTCGGAATTTCTGACACAGAATCGGAAATTGTTTTAAAAGATACCGACAGCATAACCGCTGATTTAAAGGATTACCCCGAACTGCTCAAGGGCAGAGAGGATACATTAAATGTGTATAGTCTATTATACAGCATAACTGCCCGAATTGGCAACCCTGAAATTTGTGAAGATTTTAATAAATTCATTTTATCTGAAGTCTATCGCTTGTCAAGACTGCTCGAAAAGCGTTTTTTCAACAGCAAAATTTTCAAAAGCGATTCTTCTGTTTCGCTGGCTTCGGCAAAAGCGACAGGTGCGCAGGCTTTTTCAGAAATGATTTCAAAAATGGAGCATGACGGTATCAATGTAAATCTTGGCGGGCAGCGCTTAAAAGAAGAGTATCCTTCCTGTTTTCGTTCTTTATGCGGAGTGATTGAAACATTTGAAAAGGTCTAAAAGTTTGATGAAAATAGTATTAAATGTGATTTTAGGGGGAGCAATGCTCCTCCTTTTTTGTTTTAATAAAGAAAACCGACCTATCAAAAAAGATAGGTCGGTAAAAGAGGGGGAAATATGAAAAAGATATAGGAATTAGTTATTTGATTCACCCAAAGTGATTTGTGCATCATAATTTTTACCGTTTCGGTAAATTGTGATGTTGACTGTTTCACCCGGTTTGTGTTTTAATCTCTCTGTGTTGTAATCATCATAGTCTTTGATTTCAACACCGCCGAAATTAACTATTATATCAGCGCTTTTAATGCCGATTTTTGCCGCCGGAGATCCTTCGGTAACAGATTCAACTACCGCGCCGGCAGGATAACCCATATCAGTTAGTGCATCGGCGGTATAATCTGTGCTGATTTTTACACCTACATAAGCATATTTTTTATCTTTGTTATTAATAATGTTGCTAACTTGTTTTTTTACAGTATTAGCCGGAATGGCAAATCCCATTCCCTCATATTCTTCACTGCTGATTTTTGATGAATTGATTCCTACAAGTCTGCCGTAGCAATCAACCAAAGCTCCTCCTGAGTTACCCGGGTTAATAGCGGCGTCTGTCTGCAAAAGTTTCATTTGTGCAGTGCCTTCAAGCTGAATTGTTCTGTCAAGACCGCTGATAATACCCGAAGAAACCGAACTCATAAATTGCTGACCGCCCGGATTACCGATGGCAACTGCCATATCGCCTACTGCTACATCGTTTGAATCGGCAAATTCAATTGGGGTAAGCCCTGTTTTTTCAATCTTTAAAACTGCTAAATCATAATCGGAATTATAACCTACAACCTTTGCCGGAATAGCAGTATCAGGGTCAGATGAAAGATAAACCGAAATATTACCGCCTGACTGTCTGTTGTTCTCAACAGCCGAACTGATAACATGGTAATTGGTGATAATATATCCGTCTTGTGAATAAATTACACCCGAGCCTTCGCTTTGCGCATCGGTTGAAAATCCGAAAAATGTGTTGACAGAGGTTGTCGCAGTAATTCCGACAACCGAAGGAACTGCTTTTTGCGCAATTGCAGCTACTGTATTTGAAGAGTTTTTGTCAACATTTATAGTAGTGGTTGACCCACCGCCCGAAGTATTGCTGTTTTCTTTTGCAATATAATAAACCACCGAGCTGCTTGCAAAAGACGCTATTAAAGCGCAGATAAGACAGCAGGCAATTAAACTTGCGCTCGAATATTTTTTCTTTTCTTTTTTAGTTTTTATAGGTTTAGGCGGATAATAGTATCCGCTCTGAGGTGAATAAGTATTTGGAGGTGTGTTTTCAGAGGTGTTCTGTTCAGGAGCAGTTGTGTTTTCATAATTATCTTGATTTTGTGTACCGAACGGATCAAAATTATTATAATTGTTATCCAAAATGCTCTCTCCTTTCTTGGTTTGATTTTACTATATCATTATTATATTTCAAAATCTTATAAAGAGTATGAATAAAAAATTAACTTTTACAGGAAATTTGGAGGTATTCTTGTTAAAATATATTGACAAACCGCCCTTTAGTGTGTTAGTATAATAAAGCAATAAATTAAATATAAAAAAGAGGTTTTATTTATGAAAAAAATTCTATCTTTAGTAATGGCTGCTGTAATGTGCTTAAGCTGTATCGGTCTTATGGCTTCTTGCGGCAAAGAAGAGGCAAAAGAAACATCTTCTGATTCTGAGTATGTTACAAATAAAGGCGAGCTTGTTGTCGGAATTACCGATTTTGAGCCAATGGATTATAAAGACAAAGACGGCAACTGGATTGGTTTTGACGCAGATATGGCTGCTGCTTTTGCAGAGAGTTTGGGCGTAAAGGTTTCATTTGTTGAAATCGATTGGGATAACAAGGCTATGGAGCTTGACGGTAAATCAATCGACTGCGTTTGGAACGGTATGACTCTTACTGACGAAGTTAAATCAGCTATGGAATGCTCAAATGCTTACTGTAACAACCAGCAGATTGTTATTGTTCCTAAAGACAAGGCAGATAAATATCAAACAGTTGATGCTTGCAAGGATCTTAAATTTGCGGTAGAAGCCGGTTCAGCAGGTAAAGATATGGCTGAAGCAAACAGCTTTAATTATACTGAAGTTAAAGACCAGGCAAGCGCAATTATGGAAGTTTCTTCAGGTACTTCAGACGCCGCTATTATCGACTCTCTTATGGCCGCTGCAATGGTAGGCGAAGGTACTGGTTATGAAAATCTTACATATACAGTAGGTCTTAACAGCGAGGAGTATGGCGTTGGTTTCCGTAAAGGCTCTGATTTAGCAGAAAAACTCAATACTTTCTTTGATGAATGCAAGCAAAACGGCAAAATGGAAGAAGTAGCTGAAAAATACGGCGTTCAGGCTGCACTTATAAAATAATTTTAATCTGTATTAAATCTAAAAAACATAGGGTGCTTTTGCGCTCTATGTTTTTAGTGTTATTATATGTAAAAGGATGTTAATTTATTTATGTCTTTATCAACTTTGATTGAGCAGTTTCCTGTTGTATTTGAGGCGCTTAATGTAGGTTTTTTGCAAACCTTAAAGCTTTTTGCAATAACGCTTATCGGCGCTATACCTCTGGGACTGATTATTTCTTTCGGCTCAATGTCGCGCTTTAAGCCGCTGTCGGCGGTTGTAAAGATAATCGTTTGGGTTGTACGCGGAACTCCGCTTATGATTCAGCTGCTTATAATTTACTATTTTCCCGGTTTGGTGCATGACAGTGCAATCTGGGGCAGCGGTGAAAACGGTCGTTTTGTAGCAGCTTCAGTTGCATTTATAATTAATTATTCCTGTTATTTTTCTGAAATATACAGAGGCGGTATTCAGGGAGTGCCGAAGGGCCAGCAGGAAGCAGGTCAGGTTTTGGGACTTTCTAAAAGTCAGATTTTCTTTAAAGTTACTCTTTTGCAGATGATAAAGAGAATTTTACCGCCTATGTCTAATGAGATTATTACACTTGTAAAAGATACTTCACTTGCAAGAATTATTGCATTGCAGGAAATTATCTGGGCAGGTCAAGCATTTATGAAAGGCTCACAGGGCATTTCCGGTCAAATTTGGCCGCTTTTTTTCACAGGAGTTTATTATCTTATTTTCAGCGGCGCTTTAACAATTCTTTTCGGTTGGCTTGAAAAGAAATTAAGTTATTTTAGGAGCTAATTATGGCAGTATTGGAAGTTAAAAACATCACTAAAAACTTCGGCTCTACCGAGGTTTTAAAAGGAATTTCTTTTTCGATGGAAAAAGGAGAGGTTTTAGCTATCATCGGCTCTTCGGGCTCAGGTAAAACCACTCTTCTTCGATGCCTTAATTTTTTGGAGCGCGCAACGAGCGGTAATATCAAAGTGCAGGGTAAAACCGTTTTTGATACCGATGAGCATTTAAGCGAAAAAGAAATTCGCAAAAACAGACTTCATTTCGGTCTTGTTTTTCAGAATTTTAATCTGTTTCCGCAGTATACCGCTTTTGAAAACATTACTTTAGCGCCGAAGCTTGCACTTAAAAACGGTGTTGATGTCGGTGCGCAAAACGCCGAGGATATAAGACAAAAAGCGGAAGACCTTCTTAAAAGAGTAGGACTTTCAGAAAAAAGAGATTTTTATCCATGTCAGCTTTCGGGCGGTCAGCAGCAGCGTGTGGCTATTGCAAGAGCGCTTGCAATGCAGCCGGATATTTTATGTTTTGATGAGCCTACAAGCGCGCTCGACCCTGAGCTTACAGGCGAGGTTTTGAAGGTTA
>JBJEIS010000012.1:0-25336 GCA_051877275.1 Acutalibacteraceae bacterium
TGACCCTGACGGAAACCTGATTGAAGTAGGAACACCCGTTTAACACATCTCGACATCTTCCAGTTTGTCTGACTGATTTCTTGTTATAGAAAGTTGATTTATTTGATAAACTTGGTATAATAAGTCATGGCAATATAAAAATATAGATTAAAATGAAGAAATAACTTGTCGAATTACAGTAAGGAAGTGAGAATAACAAGTGATACGAAGCGATTTATTGGATATGGCAGATGAAAGCTACAAAAATTTTCATAAAAAACTTATTCCTACTGTTGATGAAGATTTGATAATCGGCGTAAGAACGCCCGAACTGCGTAAATATGCAAAAAGCATATACGGTACCGAAAAAGCAAACAATTTTTTAAAGGTTTTACCTCATAAATATTATGAAGAAAATAATCTGCACGCGTTTTTGATTGAACAGATTAAAGATTTTGATAAATGCGCCGAAGAAGTCACAAAATTTTTGCCGTTTATTGATAATTGGGCGACCTGTGATATGATGAGTCCGAAGATTTTTAAGACAAATCCCCAAAAAACCTTTGAATTAATACAAAAATGGATAAAAAGTAACAGCATTTATACGGTGAGATACGCTATTGTCACATTGATGTCAAACTTTCTTGATGAATACTTTTCTAAGAAGCATCTTGATATGGTAAAAAACGCAATATGTGATGAGTATTATATAAACATGGCGATTGCCTGGTATTTTTCAATGGCACTTGTAAAGCAATATGAAAAAACGATTCCTCTTTTTGAAAACCGTCTTATTGAAAACAAGTGGGTACACAATAAATCTTTGCAAAAAGCCAGAGAGTCAAGAAGAATCCCACCTGAAATAAAAGAATATCTTAATTCACTTAAAATAAAATAACCTTTCCGTTAAAATGCGGAAAGGTTATTTTATTAATGTTTTTAACTATTCAAATTTAAGCGTCGAAGTATTAAAATATACATCTTTTCCGTTAGTTTTGGTAACAATCATTTTGCCTTTAACATCAAAATTAAAATCTAAAATATCGGAATTATGAAAACCGCTGAAAGCGGTATCAGTGCATGAGATTTCACCGAAATCCATATCAATATCAATGTTATTATAACTAAGCGTTAAATCTTTGGCTCTTTCTTTATCTGTCATACCAAAATACTCAAGCCCTACCTGTTCATCAATTCCTCTGTCCCATGTAGGGTCGATATGATAATATTTACCGTAAATCTCAACTAAAAGCCACATATGCCCTTCATCGCTGTTCTTCATATCACCAGTAACGCAAAAGCTTTTTATACCCAACTGCTGAAAAGCATAATGGCAAAGATACGCATAGCTGTGACAAACGCCTTTATTATTCTTAAGTGCCTCATAAACCGCTATATCGGGATAAAGATACTTTTCATCACTCATATTAAATCCGTCAAGCCAGTCATAATCATACTCTATTCTACTTGAAAAATAACGATAAACCGCTAAAACCTTATCCAACTCATTAAAATTCGGCTTAATGATTTCATTTAATATATCAAGATACTCATTATCAATATAATTCAGTATTTCATTATGCTTTGACTTTTTGTAATTATATTCAATCTTAACCGATTTATGATTATCAAAAAAGGAAGTGTTTTTAACAACAAAATAAGCAGGATTACTTTTTAATATGCTCAAAGCATATAAATTATCATCGTAGCTTTTTGAAAGATAAACCTTCTCTTTTCTTTGATAAATAGCGTCTACCAATGTTTTATAAATTTCTTTTACGCTGTCGGCTGCACATTTTTCAACATCGGTGTCCATAACGTAATGATTGATTTTCTCAATTATTCTATAGTCTTCTTCGGTTGTACTTTCCTTTATAACGCTTTTAGCTGTTGAATTATCGTTTTTTATTATACGCTCGTTTTCACTTGTTGAACAGCCGCATAAAAAAACAAGCATAACCAAAATAACAGCAATTATTTTTTTCATCATATACCCCCTCTGTAATATATTACTATATTACATCATTTAACATTTAATTTCAAGTAAAATTAACAGAATAAGGTCAAAATCCGCAGATAAAAATACAACTTTCTTAAAGTTATAAAAACATATTTACATATTTAAAAAAATGTTGTATAATAATTATAATTATTTTAATATAAAGTGAGGATTTTTAAAATGTACAACGATTTACTTGACACTATCGGTTTTGTCGGAAAATACGACAAAGAAGTAGCTGACGCTATGGGCGACGAGCTCAAAAGACAGCAGAGAAACATCGAGCTTATTGCTTCGGAAAACTTTGTTTCACCGGCTGTTATGGCTGCAATGGGTTCTGTTCTTACAAACAAATATGCCGAAGGTTTTCCGGGCAAACGTTACTACGGCGGTTGTGAATATGTTGACGTTGTTGAAAATATCGCAATCGAGAGAGCTAAAAAGCTTTTCGGCGCTGAACATGCTTGTGTTCAACCTCATTCAGGCGCTCAGGCAAACCAGGCAGTTTATACCGCTTTCTTAAAACCGGGCGACACAGTTATGGGTATGAATCTTGCTCACGGCGGACATCTTACCCACGGTTCACCTGTTAATATTTCAGGTATGTACTATAACTTTGTGCCTTACGGCGTAAATGATGAAGGCTTCATTGATTATGATGAGATGGAAAAAATCGCACTTGATTGTCAGCCGAAGCTCATTGTTGCAGGTGCTTCTGCATACGCCAGAATAATTGATTTTGAGAGAATTTCGGAAATCGCAAAAAAAGTAAATGCTATATTTATGGTAGATATGGCTCACATCGCAGGCTTAGTTGCCGCAGGACTTCATCCGTCACCTGTTCCTTATGCTGACGTTGTTACAACAACAACACATAAAACATTGCGCGGACCTCGAGGCGGACTTATTCTTTGTAAAGAAGAATATGCAAAAGCTATAAACAAAGGTATTTTCCCTGGTACACAGGGCGGTCCTCTTATGCACATCATCGCAGCTAAAGCAGTTTGCTTCGGCGAGGCTTTAACTCCTGAATTTAAGGCTTATCAGGAACAGATTATCAAAAATGCAAAAGCATTGGCAAACGGTCTTGTAAAACGCGGCCACAAACTCGTTTCAGGCGGTACTGACAACCACCTTATGCTTCTTGACCTTATCGGCACAGGTGTTACAGGTAAAGAGTTGCAGAACAGACTTGATGAATGCTACATCACTGCTAATAAAAACGCTATTCCTAACGACCCTGAAAGCCCGTTTGTAACCTCAGGTGTTCGTCTTGGTACTCCTGCCGCTACAACAAGAGGTCTTAAAGAAGAAGATTTTGATGTTATCGCTGAATGTATTCACAGATGTATCGTTGACTTTGACAACAAAGAAGAAATCAAAGCAATGGTAACAGAAATCTGTGAAAAATATCCTCTTTATAAATAATTTTTGAAATAAGGAATCTATTATGAAAAGATTATTGTCTGTTTTATGTATTTTCACACTGCTTGTTTGCAGTTTTTCGTTGACTGTCAGTGCCGAACAAGATAATTCTATTACAGTTACCCCAAGCGGTGATAAGACGGGACTTACAGATTTTCGCAATTTAAGTCATGCATTAACTGAGTATGACACAGTTAATTTGATTGACGGAGCTACATATATTATCGGCGGAAAAGACAAGGGCGCAATTGATATTGACAGCAACACCACAATTAATGCTAAAGGCGCAGTAATTAAGCAAATTAACACAGGTAAAGGCATTTTCAAAACAGGAAATGTAAATGCCGGCGGCTACAAAGCTATGGTAAATGTCACTATTAATGGCGGAACTTATATCGGAAGTACCAAAAAAAGTGGCTCATTCTCGCTTTTGAAATTTTTTCACGGCAATAATATAAAAATTTCAGGCGCAACCTTTAAAAACGTTTATTGCGGCCATTTGCTTGAAATTGCAGGCTGTAAAAATGTTGTTATTGAAAACTGCTATTTCGGCGGAAAAACTTCCGGCACAAATGTTAAAAACGAAGCTGTTCAGATTGATAACTGCTCTGAAGGCTGTCTGACTCTGCCAAGCAAAAAATCTTATGATAATACCGCTTGTGAAAACATCACATTCAGAAATAACACAGTTGTTTATCCGAGAACTTTCGGTTCTCATTTTACTTACGGCGCAGGCAAAGGAAAATTCAACCGCAAGATTTATGTTTATAACAACAAGCTGACCGCCACAAAAGACACAGGACTTTTAGTTTTCAACTGGTATGATTCCGTAATTGAAAACAATGTGATTTCCGGCACTACTGTCGGTATGGATATTGTAACCTGTTTCACAGATACAGTCGTTGACTACCGCGGCGGAACCTCGGCTTTAAATAAAAACAATTCAAATCCTTATAATCTTACTGTAAGCAAAAATAAAATCAGTTCTAAAAGCGGCTATGCCCTTTGGATAAGAGGCGTTAGCAAACGTCCTATTTCAGGTATTACCGTCACAGGAAATACTCTTAAAACTTCACAGGGCAGATCAAAAGACAGACGCAGCGCCATCAGAGTACAGTTTGGCACCTCTAAAAAAGGTAAAGGCATTAATATCAGCAAAAATACTGTTAATAATGCAAAAACAGAATTTTTTGCATATGTAACCGACAGCAATAGTGTAAAAATTAACTCAAATAATTTTAATTATACAAACAAAACCAGCGCTACTGTTAAATTTAACAACAGTAAAAATTGTAAAGCTGTCAAAAACAAAGTCAAGAAAAGCAAGTAATTTTCGGAGGATTAATATGTTAGCGCCATTAGCGGACCGTATGAGACCTGAAAAAATTGAAGATATGGTTGGGCAGCAGCATCTTATCGGTAAAGATAAGATGCTTTACAACATAATTAAAAGCGGCAGAATTCCAAATATGATTTTTTACGGCCCTTCGGGCGTTGGAAAAACAACGCTTGCTTCAATTATTGCTAACGGCGCAAATATGCGCTTGCACAAGCTAAACGGCACTAATTGCTCCACCGCCGATATCAGAGCAATAGTAGAAGAAACTAATACTTTAGCCGGAATAAACGGCATTTTACTTTATCTTGATGAGATTCAGTATCTTAACAAAAAGCAACAGCAATCTTTATTGCAATATATTGAAAACGGCTCAATCACCCTTATTGCTTCAACTACAGAAAATCCTTATTTTTATGTTTACAGCGCTATTCTTTCACGCTCAACCGTTTTTGAATTTAAAGCGGTCGAAGCTGAAGAAACAATTCCTGTAATAAACCGCGCTTTTGCGGAAATACAAAAAGAAATAGGCGATATTTCAGTAAGCGAAGATGTTGTAAAAGTAATTTCTTCGCGCTGTGCGGGAGATGTACGAAAAGCGATTAACGCAGTTGAGCTTTGCGCTTTATCGGCAAAAGAGGTTGACGGCAAAAGGGTAGTAGATAAAGAACTTGCAGAAAGTCTTACTCAGCGAAGCGGAATGCGCTATGACCGAGACGGCGATGAGCATTATGATATTATTTCAGCTTATCAAAAGTCAATGCGAGGCTCTGACCCTGACGCGGCTTTGCATTATTTAGCAAGACTTTTGCAAGCAGGCGATTTAGCATCAGCTTGCAGGCGGCTTATGGTATGCGCTAATGAGGATGTAGGTCTTGCTTATCCGCAAATTATTCCGATTGTAAAATCTGCGGTTGACACAGCTCAGGCACTCGGACTTCCTGAAGCGAGAATTCCCCTTGCAAACGCGGTTGTTTTAGTAGCAATTTCACCGAAATCAAACTCGGCTTATAACGGAATAAATTCCGCTATGCAGGATGTTACTATGGGTAATACCGGACCTATTCCGAGACAACTGCAAAACAAGCATTTTGACAGTGCAGAGGTTGAAAACAAAGGACAGTTTTATAAATATCCTCATGACTTTCAAAATCACTATGTTAAACAACAGTATCTGCCCGATAATATTAAAAATAAAAAGTATTTCGTTTACGGAAATAATAAAAATGAGCAGAGCTTTAAAAAATATTGGGATTCAATTAAATGAAAAAATCCGTCGTATTTAATTGCGACGGATTTTTATTTTGTTTTGAATTTTAAAAACCGCAAATCCCAGTAAAAAACCGAAAATAGCCGCGGCAATAACATCACTTGGATAATGAACATAAAGATAAAGTCTTGAAAATGCTATTAAAAATGCGAAAGGAACAGCAAAATAACCGAATTTTTTATTTGTCATAGTCAACACAGTAGCGGCTACCGCAGAAGACATTGTATGACCTGACGGGAAAGAAAATTCACCGGGTTCGGGAATAAGCAAATCAAATCCGCCGACAAAATTGAAAGGTCTTTCTCTGGCAAAAATATTTTTTAAAATACCGTTGCATACTATTAACTCTAATAATAAAGCTAAAATCAGCACCACTCCATAACGACGGTATTTTTTAAAGAAAAGCATTAAAACAGCAATTAAAACCCATATAAAGCCCTTATCACCAAGCCGAGTCACAATTTTAAATAATGCGTCTAAAAAATCACAGCTTAAAAATTTCTGTATCCAATCAAGAATAGCAATATCAACACTTGTAATAAAATCTATCATAAAACACCTCCGATTGTTCTATGTTATTTATTATACTACATTATATTTAATTTTTGTATAAAATAATATTAAAACACCGTTTGGAATTAACCAAACGGTGTTTTATCAAGTTAACTATTTAACTAAAACCGGTTTTTTGAGTTTTACATATTTACCGATAGCTTTTACTGTTTTGTTTTTGCTGTTTTTGTAATTCTTATAAGCTGCAACCTTGAAATAATACTGTTTATTTGATTTTAGCTTATTAATTACACGTTTAGCAGCTTTTGCACTCTTAACAGTAATAGTTTTTGAACCCTTGAAGTTCTTCTTCAATGAGTATTTAATTACATAACCGTTAGCGCCTTTTACTTTCTTCCATTTCAAAGTAACTTTTTTGCTTGATGCACTGGCAGTTACTTTCTTAAGCTTGCTAACAGAAGGTTTTTTGATAGTAAATGCAAACTCAACTGTGTCTGAATAGTTGCCGATACCTTTGATAATAATTTTACCTGTACCAACATTTACATTGTTGATAAGAGAAACTGTATAATCAACATTCAAAGTAAGCTTTGAAGTAACAGTCTTATTAACAGGTTTACCTGTATAAGTTACTGCCTTTGTATCAGCTGTAAACATAGATTCAGAAAGAATCTTTGAAACAATTGTGAATGTCTTTGTAAATGTACCTACATAATTTCCTTTACCTGTTACAGTAAGAGTAGCAGTACCAACATTCAAATTGTTTGCATAGGTTACTGTATAATCATTAGCTGTAAGAACAGTCGATTTAACTGCTTTTGTTATTGGAGCACCTGTGTAAATTTCAACAGAAGTATCAACAGTAAGCATTGATTCCTGAAGTGCTTTAGGTGTAATCTTGAATGTCTTTTCAACTGTGCCGGTATAATTACCTGTACCTATTACAGTAATTGTTGCAGTACCTGCATTTACATTATTGGCATAAGTTACTTTATAATCATTAGCTGAAAGTACATTAGATGTTACTTCAGGGCTTAATGATGAACCTGTATACACTCTATCATCAGTATCAAATATGAAATTAGATTCTTCAATTGCTTTTGGAGCAATTTCAAATGTCATTTCAACAGTACCTACACAGTTACCCTTACCTATAATAGTAGCAGTTGCAGTACCTGCGTTTACATTATTAGTATAAGTTACTGTATAGTCGTCAGCTGAAAGCATCTCTGATGAGATTGCATTTTCGATTGCTTCACCTGTATAAACCTTGTCAGTAGCTGCTGTAAAGTCTGACTCATTAATAGTCTTTTGAGTAATTTCAAACTCTTTTTCAACAGTGTTGCAATAGTTGCCCTGACCGATAACAGTAATAGTAGCTGTACCCTGGTTTATATTGTTTTGATAAGTTACAATATAATCATCTGTTAAAAGTGTGTCTGATGTTACTTCAGGTTTAATTTCTCCGCCTGTGTATACCTTTGAATTCAAATCAAATGTGAAATTAGCTTCCTCAATTGATTTAGCACGGATTAAGAATGTCTTTTCAACTGTGCCGGAGCAGTTATCACTGTTTGCTTCGATGATAATTGAAGCAGTACCTGCATTTATATTATTTGCATAAGATACCTTGTAATCATCATCTCTAAGATTAACAGTTGAAACTGCAGGCTCAACAGCCTCGCCGCTGTAAATAACTTCTGAAGGAATATCAAATACAAAGTCGCTTAATGCAAGCGCTCTTTTAACAATTTTAAATGTTTCTTCAACTTTACCTGTGCAGTTGCCCTGACCGATAACTCTAATAGTAGCTGTACCAAGCTCAGTGTTATTATCGTATTCAACTTTGTAATCGTCTACGCTTAAAACTGTTGTAATAACCTTTGGCTCAATAGCTTTGCCGGTGTAGCTCTGGTCATTAGTTGTGAAAATGAAATCATCTTTTGTAATTGTTTTCGGAGTGATTTCAAATGTTCTTACGACTGTACCTTTAAAGTTATTTTTACCTGTAATAGTTACAGTTGCAGTACCAACATTCTTATTATTGGTATACTCTGCATCATAATCAGCAGAAGTAATAAGTTCATTAAAGGTCTCTAATGCAGGAAGTTTATTTGTGAAATCATAAACCTGATCTTCAATTTTAGCAAAATCAGTTTCTTTCAAATTAAGAGGATCAATTACAAATGTTTTAACAATTTCACCGCCGAAGTTACCTTGACCTGTAACAGTAACGGTTGCAGTACCTGCATTTAAATTGTTTTCATACTTAGTTGTATAATCCTGACCGTAAACAAGTGTAAGGTTGCTTTCTGAAACATCTGTGCCGGTAGCGAGGAATGAAACAGGTTTAACTATACCGTCAGCATCGTTAAATTCAGTACCTCTGAAAGTTTTATTGCTTAGATCGAACTCAAACATTGAATCGTCAATGTTTTTAGCAACAATTTCAAATGTTTTAATCAATACACCGCTGTAATTTCCTTTACCGTTTACAGTAATTGTTGCTGTTCCTACATTTGTGTTATTCGTATAAACAACATCATAATCTTTTTCGAGTTTAAGCTTATCAGATGTAACCTTAGGAGTAATTGCCGAACCTGCATATGTCTGATCATCTAATGTGAAATTAAAGTCAGACTCTGCAATAGCCTTACTTGTAAGCTTAAAGTTATAAGTAAGTGTGCCTTTGAAATTGCGTTTACCTGTTACGGTAATTGTTGCTGTTCCTACGTCAATATTGTTTATATAATCAATATCGTAATCATCAGCTGTAATATACTCATTTTCAATAACAGGAGTAGGTTCAAAAGCATCACCGCTGTACTCTTTATCACTCAAATCAAAACTAAAGTCAGCTTGTTCAAGTGCCTTTTCGTTAATCTTAAATGTTTTTTCGATAATGCCTGTGCAATTAATTTTACCTGTTACGGTAATTGTTGCTGTTCCCACATTTGTGTTATTTGTATAAACAACATCATAATCAGTTGATTTAAGTGCCTCAGCTGTAACTGCCGGCTCGATTGCCAAACCTGTAAATGTCTGATCATCTAATGTGAAACCGAAATCAGTATCTTCAAGAGTCTTGGTAGTAATATTAAAGGTTTTCTCAATTCTGCCGCCCCAAGAGCCTTTACCTGTTACAATAATCTTAGCTATACCAACATCAGTATTATTCTCATAAGATACTTCATAATCATCTGCTGTGTAAGTATCAGAACAGGTAACCTCAGGTTTAATTTCAGAACCTGTATAAACCTTATCAGCTAAATCAAAGCCAAATTCTGCTTCCACAATCGGAGGAACGATTGTAAATGTAGCAGAAACCGTACCAAAGCATTTTCCTATACCTTTAACAGTAACAGTACCCTCGCCGAGTTCGGTATTATCTGCATAAGATACTTCATAATCAATACCCTCTTCAAGCTCTGATGTAACCTCAGGTTTTAATGCTTCACCTGTATATGTCTGATTTGAAGTGTCAATTGTGAAATCTTCGTCTGAAATAATCTTTTCAATAGTATCGAATACTATATTTTCATTAACTACTACTTTTTCTCCTGCCTGAACAAGTGTTTCATGGTCAGAAGTATAGCCTTTGTAGTTTTCATTTGTGCTTACAGGAAGCTCAAATTCGCTGCCGGCATTAACTTTATAAGTCTCGCCTTCAACTGTTGCAAGTCTAAGGTTAGGGTTATAAACCTTGAGCTTTTTATCCTTATAATTGGATGCTGACCAAACAAAGTCTTCGGTAGCCTCTTCATTATCACCTTCATAAATCCCGTAGCCTTCGCCCAAGGTTACTGTAGCTGAAGCATTTGTAACAAACTTGTCGCCGCCGTTCCATTGACCTGCGTTTGCATCTTTTTCAATTGAGAAATCCTCAATATAAATATCAGCATATGCGTTTGCGGTATTTACAAAGTTTCTGTATCCGCTCATTGTAAAGTAGTTTAATTTTAAACTTGCTTTAACTTCTTCAGAAGTACCTTTCATGTAAAAAGCAGGTTGAGCATTGGAAGAACTATTTGCTGTATTTACAGCAGTTGTGTTTTTATCGAGAATGAGTGTTGCCCCTGCGTTAATTGAAGCAATTCTCGAATCAACATATGACTGTTTAAACTGTGAATTATATACCTTAGCAGTATCTGTACCTGCTAAATAAATAGGATATGAATTTGTTGCAGATGTATATGTAAAGATACTGTCTTTTATCAATATATTATTGTTACTGCCAGAGGAAGCAATTGCAGCACCTTTATATAATTCAAATGTACAGTTTACAAAATTCTGAGTTGTATCAGCTTCATTAGTACCAAATACTATACAATCGTTTGCCCATTCGGTATCACTGTAGAATTTTGTGTTTTCAGCATTAACAACACAATTTGTATTGCTTGACTCATTTAATTTAATAGTATAGTTTCTGCCGGTACCGATTTTTGAATTTTTGAAATTAAATACAAGATTATCAGCGTAGCAAAGCAAAGCATTTCTTTCAGCATATAAATCAAAATTATCAGCGTTAATTGTAGCTTTCATACTTAAACTAATACCATTAAAGCCTTGACCTGTAAGTGCATGAGTTCCTGTATTCTTAAGTGCAAAGTTTGTAAAATTAACAACATTATCAGCAGTTGAACCGCCTGAAAGCTGCATAGCACCGCCATTATTAACCCAACATGAATTATTTGTGATAATACTGCAGTTTTCAAATGTCAATTCTACAGGAGTTTCACCCGATATATTCTTAAAAGCAACACAATATTCAGTACCGCCGTTTGAACCGCCGCCTTGAATGTAAACTTTACCTCCGCCGGTAGTTTCATAAGTACTGTCGGTTAAAGTAAATTTTGTAATTACAGAATTGCAGTATAAGAATTTATTATAGCCTGAAAATACATCTGTATCCGAAAGATCGGTAATAGTTTTACCGTTTAAATCAATTGTTATATTATCTTTTGTTATTGTAAAGACAGTTGTATTATTTGTTGTTACATAATAATCATCAACTAACTTAACTGTATCGCCTTCACCTGCATTTGATACAGCTGATGAAGTAGTTGAATATTCAACACCGTTTACTTCAAATGCATTGTTAGTAACTGTAAATGTTCCGGAGTTATCAGCCGCAGTTGCGTGTTCACCTAAAAACTCAGTAGGGTCAAATTTAAATTTACCGCCCTTTGCAACAATGCTGCCTTCAAGTGCACTTACAGTACCGCCTGCAACTACAACATCAGCGCCGTCTGAAACAATAAGTTTACCGTTAAATGTACCGCCGATAATTGTACCTTTTGATTTAATAGTAACATCGTCGGAATATGTACCGTCTAAAGCATAAAACTCATTTGCTTCAATCGTCTGAGTTGCTTTTGTTCCTACACCCAAAGCTACTAAATCAGCATTAAGAAGTCCGTTAAAAACAATATCAGAACCTTTTGCCTTAATACGCGATACAGCTGTAATATTTCCGTTAAATGTACCTTTTTCAGCATAAAAGGCATTAACAGCAATATTTTTTTCAACTATCGCTGCTTTTGTAACACTTAAACTTGTGCAATTAATGCTTTCAGCAAATGTAACAGTATTTGTTACACTAACATTACCCTCTATATTCACATTTCCGTTTACAACAGAAGCAGCACCGTTGAATGTTAAAGCACTATTTCCTTCGATTTTAGCGGTAATATCGCCGTTAAATTCACCGGTTGTGAAATTAATGCTTCCTTTACCTGTTGTTGCAAACAATGGCAAGCCTGACTCATTAACAAATCCGCCCTGACCTTCAACACTGTTTGTAACATTCAGTGCGCTGGCATCGTAAGTTGAGTTAAGCTCACTTATCATTGCATCGGTTGTTTCAGGGTCAGCCGGTGCATAAGTTACAGTAAAACCTGCCAAATCAAGCTTATCAACCTTACCCGTTGCGTTTTTAATAGGTGTTGTTACTATAATATCAGCACCTAATGTAACATTATCAGCAACATTATTTCCACCGAGATATTTAACAAAATCTTCTTCGGTGGTAACAGTATAATCTGCTGCCGATACAGAAAATGTTGCTATCGGGATAATGGAAAATACCATTAACAATGATAGCATAATTGATAATATTTTTCTCATTTGAACCTCTCTCCTTTTTTAAATTTTGGAAAAATAGTATAATATTTTATACACTACAATAATAACATATTCTTGTAAAATAATCCATTAGCACAACCGACAAGAAATAATGATTTTTTTTGGCTAAATTGACAAATACTCTCTGATTACATCCTCAATATTTATTCACTAAAACTAAAAACTCTCAACGAAATCGTTGAGAGTTTTTAACTTAATCTATAAGATATTTTTGAAAAAATGAATTCTTTTTTATTAAATAATAAAGCGGAATCCCAAGTATAAAGACGATGCCGAGTTCACCTACACCTACTATAAAGAACGCATAGATAAATGATGAAAATACATCAGGCAAAATTATAAAAAGCTCCAGACCGACAATAACTGCATTTGCAATCACCGGCGGGAAAAAGCTTAAAATAGGAAAGCCTTTAAGCGTAATTTTACGAAAAACATAACTTAAAACCGCTGCAACTAATGTAGCAAGCGAGCCGAAAATTACATCGACTATTCCAAGCCCCGAAAAAGCCATTCCCAAAAGGTTTGCGATTATACAACCGCAAAAAAGCCCCGGAACTGCCGAAAAAGTGAAAATCGGCAGTATTGTCAGCGCCTCGGAAATACGAAACTCGACTCCTATATTTCCAAAGGAAATCGGTCCGAGCACCAATGTAAGTACTGCGTAAAGAGCGCCTATGAGCGCACTCTTTACAATAAAGTTTGTTTTAGATTTGTCCATATCACAAATCCTCCTTGTTTTTATTTAAGTCAGGGTAGCTGCGACTGACTTATTCAATTTTTATTACCCGAATTAATCCTCTGATTCCTCTTCAGAAGGCTCGGGAAGTTTTTCGGCTTTCACAACCTCGATTCTTCTTTCCTTGATTGAAATTGCCGTAAATTTATAACCTTTTTCTTCAATAAAAGGTCTTTCGTTATCTTTCGGAATTCTGCCTAAAGAATAAAGCATAAATCCGCCTAATGTATCAAAGTCTCCCTCAGGAAAAGAAATGCCAAGCATATCTTCAACCTCTTCAATATCGCAAGTGCCGTCGATTCTGAAGGTGGTTTCATTCAGCTTTCTTATTTCTTCTTCCTCATCGTCATATTCATCCTGTATATTGCCTAAAATCGCCTCTATCAAATCTTCAAGAGTAACAATGCCGGCGGTTCCGCCGTATTCATCAATTACAATTGCCATCTGAATATGTCTTTCGGTAAACTCCTTAAAAAGCTCCGAACAGCGCTTGGTCTGCGGTATGTGATATGCTTCACGCATTACCGAACGAAGCGATACCCGCTCAGGCAACTTTTTGCCGACATATTTTAAAAGGTCTTTTACATATATAATTCCTACAATATTATCAAGGTCGTCCTCAAAAACAGGAATACGCGAAAATCCCTCTTCAATAGCTGTTTTTAGCACCGCGTCAAGCTTTTCGCTTATATCAACCGCAACAATATCGGTGCGATGATTCATAACATCATAAACAGAAATATCATCAAATTCAAAAAGATTGTTGATGATTTCTTTCTGGTCTTCAGCTAAAACTCCCGATTCTTCGGCATCGTCAACCATCTGCAAAATTCCTTCTTCGGTTACCTCTTCATCAAAATCAGGATTAGTTCCGAAAACATCTGAAAACTTTTGCCAGATAAATTCTAAAACTACTGCAGCAGGTTTTATAACCGCAACCGAAAATCCAATATAATTAAGAAGCTTTTTTGATACCGATTTAGAATGGCGAATACCCAATATTTTCGCAAAAACTTCACCGAAAATATAAAGAGCAAACGCGGTAATACATATTATCAGCAAACCGCCTATGCAGTTATAAATTAACGATTCAATATGAGTTGAAGCCGAAAACAAATGGCAAAGTGCCACACGCATATTTGTCGAAAATACGAGAACCGTAAATCCCGCAAGCAACAGCGCCAAAAAAGATTTTAACGATGCAACACGGTCAAGTTCGCCTTTTTCATTATCAATATATTTTAAAACTCTATCCGCTTTTTTATCGCCTTGCTCGGCGGATTCGCGAATTTCAGATTCACTCAACTGACCGATTGCAACATAAAATGCATTATGCAAAGTATATGTAAGCAAAATCAAAATAATCAGTACAAGCTTTAAAGTCAGAAGCATACAGTTACACCTCCGTTTTTAAAACCGATAAAAATCTGATATTCCGCAGGCCCGCTGTCGTCCATAGTAAAAAAATCCTCCAATAAATAAAGTTAATAATGATAATACCATATCTTTTATAAAAAGTCAAATTATTGTCTTTTTAAAAGCTTTTCTCTTGCTTTGTAATCAGGTAAAAAACTCTCTACCAATCGCCAAAACCTCATCGAATGGTTATGCTCTTTTATATGGCATAACTCATGCACCACAACATAATCAACAGCCTCATCGGGGTAATCAAACAAAAACACCGAAAAACACAGCGAATTTTTAGCAGAGCAGCTGCCAAAACGCTTTTTAGCCGTTGTTATTTTAACGCCTGTCGGCTTGAGCCCTGTAATTTTGCTCCAAAATTCAATTTTTTCAGGTAAAATCTCTTCCGCCTTTTTACGCAATCTCAAAATTTCATCATCGGTGTAATTTTTCTTATTCTTTACACGCTCACTCACCAACAAAAGCTTTTTGTCAATCCAATCGGACTTTGAATTGACAAAATCATCTATTATCTTTTGCGATAATCTCATCGGCGCGCGTACAATAACCTCACAATGCTCGGTTATTTCGATTGACAAAGTTTTTCGGCGGGAACGAATCAGCTTATATTCCATTTAAAAATCAATGTTGTCAGGATCATGATGAAGTCTGAACTGTTCATCATCACCTGTAATGTTATCAATTAACGACATATCTTCAGCTGAAAGTTCAAAATCATACACTGAAATGTTTTCCTCAATCCTCGACGGAGTAACCGACTTAGGCAGCGGCACAATACCTTTTTGCAAAAACCAGCGCAAAACAATCTGTGAAGCAGAACGATTATATTTTTCAGCCAATGAAACTATTTCAGGAATTTTTAATGTGCTGCCCACGGCAAAAGGTGCCCATGCCTCAAGCTGAATTGCTTTTTCCTTGCAATATTTAATAACATCGCTGCGGTCAAGCCCCGGATGAATTTCAATCTGATTGACCATAGGCTTAATTTTGGCAGTTTTCAAAAGTGCCTCAATATGCTTCGGTAAAAAGTTTGAAAGCCCGATTGCTTTAATCTTACCTGCATTATAAAGCTCTTCAAAAGCACGCCAAACCTCTGCATTTGCCTCTTCCCAATTATCGCGGAACGCAATCGGACGAGGCCAATGAATCAAATACAAATCCAGATAATCAACCTGCAAATCCTCACAGGTTTTCATAAATGCTTTCATTGTTTTTTCATAAGTATGCTCAGTGTTCCAAAGCTTTGAGGTAATAAATAAATCCTCTCTTTTTACACCGCTTTTCTTTATCGCTTCGCCAATCATCGGCTCATTTTTATAAAATGCGGCAGTATCAATATGTCGGTAGCCGTTTTCAATCGCAGAAATAACAGCTCTTTCACACTCGTCAGCATCTTTCATTCGCCAAGTACCGAAACCGATTGAAGGAATTTCATAGCCGTTGTTTAAAGTAAATGTTTTCATAAATATACTCCTTTAATTTCAAAAATCATAAGGCTTAATAAAATGTTGCAACCGAGTCCTCAAGCGGCTCGCATCTTGTTATCTCTTCAATAGCTATAACAGGGCCGACCGAACGGTAAAGCTTATTCTTCTCAAGATTAATCTTTCCTGTTATTATTGCCCAATCATGAGTCTTATAATCGGTTGCTCCATTTAGACGGCAAACAACACCGCCATACTGTATATCTTCAACACAGCAAGTCATAATATGTCTGCCGATTGCAAGCTCATCATCGGGAATTTTCTTATCTCTTGCAATAAGCCCTTTGAATTTTACGCGCTTACCGTTATATTTCTGCAAATCTTCCATCATATCGCGGTACCAGATAGCAAAATCTCTGTCTTGTATTTCAATAACATCAGCCTCAATATCAAAAGGCAATGGGTCTTCAATATCATCATACTCAACGCGGTCTTCGGAAAATTCATAGCATATATCGCATCTTCTTGAAACACCGCGAACAATTTTATGAAACTCCATTTTATCAAGCTGATCGTTAAAGCGATTGAAAATTACAATCTCGCAGCCCTGAAGCTTATCAACAACTAACTGGCGCATATTAGCATTGTAGCCTAAAAATGTTGTTGCATCGACAAAGCACATTTCCTGATAAACCAGCCAGTTTTGCGGTAAACGCTCGAATAAATCGCTTGTCAGCCACATACCGTTATACTCAATTATTACACGCTCAAATCTTAATTTTTTCTGTAAATCTTTAAGCTTTTCAGCAGAAATATCATCAATATCATCAAAAACTTCGATAAAAATATTTTTACCCGGCATTTTATCAATATCGTACTCTTCAACGCCCTCTTCGCACAGCATTAATAAAGTTTTTTCACCTTTATTAAAGCGTTCATCCTCAAGTGTTCCCTGGATAAACTGCGTTTTTCCGCTCTCTAAAAATCCGGTAAATAAATAAACGGGAATATCCATAAAACCACTCCTTTTTTAAAACAATTCCTCGATTTTCTGCTCGTTTAAATTTGAACCTATTACACAAATTCTTCCGATAACCGCAGCCGAACCTGTTCTTACATCAGGCTCTCCCGGAACATAGTCAAAATGAATCCACTCGCCGTTTTTGCCGCTGACAATACCCTTTGCACGAAGAATTACTCCGTAAGTTTCGCTGTCGTTAAGCTTTTTCAAAGCGTTTTCAATCTGTTCAGTTGTATATGATTTTGTGGTTTCCTTACCAAATGAAGTGAATACTTCATCAGCATGATGGTGATGATGTTCGTGGTCGTGGTCATGGTCATGGTCGTGACATCCGCAGGTGCAGTTTTCGCCATGCTCGTGATGATGTTCGTGGTCATGATGATGCTCATGCTTATGCTCGTGTTCATGGTGATGATGTTCATGGTCATGCTCATGATGGTGTTCATGATGCTCATGGTCATGACATCCGCAAGTACAATCTTCACCGTGCTCATGATGATGCTCCTGTTCTTCAAGAAGCTCGGCTAAGCTGTCAGAAAGTGTATCTCTTTGCTCCATTGCCGCAAGAATATCAGCGCCCGAAAGCTCATCCCAATCTGTTGTAATCAAGGTTGCTTTTTCATTATGCTCACGAATAAGTTTTACTGCCTGCTCAATTTTTTCTTCGGCAAGCTCTTTTGTATGTGAAAGCACAATTGACTTTGCAAATTCAATCTGATTATTAAAAAACTCACCGAAATTCTTCATATACATTTTGCATTTTTTCGCATCGGCAACAGTTGTAAAGCTGTTAAGTGAAATATCGCGACTATCAATATCAATAACTGCTTTAATAACATCTGAAAGCTTACCTACACCCGAAGGCTCAATAATAATTCTGTCAGGATTATACTCTTCAAGCACCTTTTTAAGCGCTTCACCGAAGTCACCGACTAACGAACAGCAAATACAGCCTGAATTCATTTCGGTAATTTCAATGCCCGAATCCTTTAAAAAGCCCCCGTCAATACCGATTTCGCCGAATTCATTTTCAATCAGCACTAATTTTTCGCCGTTAAATGCCTCGGCAATAAGTTTTTTAATAAGCGTTGTTTTACCTGCGCCTAAAAATCCTGAGATAATATCAATTTTTGTCATTTTACATAACTTCTTTCTAAATATATTTTTTCGACATAAAACCGCTTAAAATCAAGCTTCGACAGTTAACATAAATGTTAATAACTATGTTAAAATGTTAAAAATAACACAGTTTTATGTAAACCAGCACTCACTTTTTCGTGGTTTCAGCCGTTTTTTCCGTAGCTTTTTCTGTGGTTTGTGATGTTGTGGCAGATGTTGTGGTTGCAGTAGATTTTTCTGTTGATTTAACAGTTGTCTGCACTAAAGCAGTTGCCTTTGCCGTTTGTTTAACCGTTTTCGACTTAGTTGTCTTGGCGGTTGTTTTTTTCGCCTTGGTTTCTGTAGTTTTCTTGGTTGTTTCCGTTTTAGTTTCGGTTTTTTTAACCGTAGTGGAAGCAGTCGGCTTTTTGACCGCTTTCGTTGAAACTGTAGTAGATGCGATAACTCTTTGAACACCCTCATCTGCATTTTTATAAGGGTTGCTTAACCCCTTTTGGTCATACCAAATCTGCGGATACCTCGGATTCTCATTCTCAACCGCATTTGATGTGTCGGTTTTTGAATCCTCGCCGTCACGAACCCTGCGAGCCATAATAATCAGTCTGGCTTTTTCATCATCACTTTCAAATGTATCATTACAGGTCTGAAGAGTCAAAATTTCATCATCTTCAGTTACCGTAACATCTGTGTTTATAATTGAACGAACGCGAGCCTGATTAATCCAATACGCAAAATCGGAAGCGGATGAAAAATCAGCTTTGCTGTAATCATAAAAATTACCGTTATCCTGACTTGGAATAGCGTTTGTTATAAATACTGCAAAAATTTTATACTCGCTATCGCGATACAGCGAATCAAAAATAATATTAGGATGTTTTTTATAAAAGCTGATATCTAAATACTTATCCAGCTGTTTAAACATTGTTCCCGTTGAAACCATATGATGCCCGTAAAGCATAATGTTTTTGGATTCTTTTTTATATTTTATTGAACAATCCTTATCGGCAAAAATTGAACCCTCGCGCGAATAAGATTTATCAAATCCGCGCCGCAGATAAAACTGCTCTTCTTTGCTTTGCATAACAGGATAATCAATATTTGTCCCGTCTATTGTAATCCAGCCGATAAGATCCTTATTCTTTTTATATAACGATTTAAATTTCGGATTAATCTCGCTGCTGTAATAACCTCTTGAGTTTTCGGCAGAATGATATTCTTTTGCCGCATTTTCAAATTTTTGTTGCTGCAGCATAGGGTTAATGTAGTAAAATGCAATATCCGCAATCATTGCGATAAAAACAATTAATGATACAAGAAAAATTATTTTTCTGACAATTTCTTTTTTGGTATCGCCTTTATGAATCAGAATGTTGCCGAGAAATTTTTTCTCACTATTTGCTTTTTTACCCATTTTATCAAATTCCTCATTCATTTTCCAAAAGAGCATTAAATTTTTCGGCATTTTTAAGGTTTTCGCCGCCGTTTAACAAATAAAGCCTTAAAAAATTAAGTGCCTCCGACGCAGATGTATAACGAATATATTCTCGGTCTTTTAATGAGCTTTTCTGTGATTTTAAAACATATTCGCCGTTTTTATCAGAAAGCCCGATATAGCTTAATCCGACAGGCTTATTTGTATCATCTGACTTCGGCCCTGCAATTCCTGTTATAGAAATGCCTATATCCGCCCCGCTTTTTTTGCGTATACCCTTTGCCATACAGGCGGCAACAGGCGAAGAAACAGCGCCGTACTTATTTATTAGCTGCATAGGAACAAAAAGCTCTCGTGCTTTGCTTTCGTTTGAGTAGGTTGAAACACCGAAATGAAATACCTGTGAAGCACCCGAAATATCGGTAATTCTTTTTGAAATATATCCCGCGGTGCAGGATTCGGCGGTGGCAACGGTTAGATTTTTATCTTTAAGCAGTTTTACAACAACCGACTGTAAGGTATCGTCATCAAACCCGTAAACACAATCTTTAAAAATATCTTTTATTTTTAAAACAGTCTGCTCAATCATTTCTAAAGCGCTGTTTTCATCATCACTTTTTGCGGTAACGCGAAGCTCGGCTTCGCCGTCTTTTGCATAAGGCGCAACAGTAGGATTACTGCCGTTTATAAGCTCGGCGGCTTTTTCATCAATTTTGGATTCGCCGACGCCGTAAATATGAACAAACTTCGATTTTATAACACTGCCCGAAAATTTATCAAGATATCCGCTTACCGAGTTTTCAAACATTGCTTTTAGCTCTGAAGGAGGTCCCGGCATAAAAATTATACATTTTCCGTCTTTTTCAAGCGCACATCCCGGAGCGGTACCGTTATAATTTTGAAAAACAGTACTGCCTTCAGGCAAAAATGCCTGTTTTTCATTATTTTCTGTAGGCTTTCTGCCGATTTTATTAAAGTATTCAATGATTCTGTTATAAGCCTCATCGTTTTTAACAAGCTTAACGCCCAATGCGTCACAAGCGGTTGAAATAGTTATATCATCGGCAGTAGGACCTAAGCCCCCTGTGAATATAATAAGGTCACTTCTTGAAAGTGAAATAGAAAATACATCTTTTATACGACCGACATTATCTCCGACGCAGGTCTGATAAAAAACATTAATGCCTTTAAGCGCTAACTGCTTTGAAAGATACTGCGCATTCGTATTCAATATGTCACCGAGCACCAATTCAGTGCCTATGCAAAGAATTTCAGCATTCACTTATTTTCATTCCTTTCAAAAAATCAATTAAATATAGAGCCGCAAATAAAAAGCATTATCCGATATACTCGTATCTTGTGTTTTCGATAGCTTCTTTCACCATTTCCTCACAGCCGTTAAACTTTTCAGCCTTTATAACTGCAGGAATATTCGGGCGTGTTCTCGGATGTTTTGGTGTAAATACCGTACAGCAATCCTCATAAGGCAAGGTTGAAATATCAAAGGTGCCTATCTCACGGCTTATTTTTACAATCTCTTCTTTATCCATACCGATAAGCGGACGGAAAACCGGCATATCAACTGCACAATCGGTGCAGGCGATAGCCTTCATAGTCTGTGAGGCAACCTGACCTATACTTTCGCCTGTGATTAAAGCGTCGCAATCGTGATTTTCAGCAATTACCTGAGAAATTTTCATCATATATCTTCTCATAATAAGCGTTGTTAAATCTTCGGGACATTCTCTTGCAATCGACTCCTGAATTTTTGTAAAAGGCACATAACAAAATCTAATCGGTCCCGCATATTTTGCGACCTGTTTAAGCAGGTCTTTTACCTTTTTTTCCGCTCTTTCAGAAGTATAAGGCGGTGACGCAAAATGCACCGCAGTAAGACTGACGCCGCGTTTGCTTAGCATATAAGCCGCAACAGGCGAATCAATTCCGCCGGAAATCAAAATTGCCGCTTTGCCGCCTGTTCCGACCGGCATACCGCCTGCGCCGGAAATCTGGTCAACGTGAATATATGCGCCGAAGTCGCGAATCTCGACCATAACCGTAACTTCAGGATTATGAACATCAACCTTTAAATGATTATAAGCCTTTAAAAGCGCCGCACCTGTTTCGCGGCAGATTTCAGGGCTTTTAAGCGGAAATTTTTTATCGGCACGCTTCGCCTCAACCTTAAAAGTTTTTGCAAACTCTAAATTATCTGCTAAATATTCAACCGCTGTTTTTAATATTACATCCATATCCTTTTCGCATACAGCTGCACGCGAAAAAGCCGCGATACCGAATACTTTTTTTATTCTCTCTACCGCTTCATCCATATCATAATCATCATAAACAGGTGAAACATAGATAGTCGACTGCGCGCGTTTTATGCGAATAAGTCCTAACCCCTTTAATGCGGTTTTGATATTTTTTATAAGAACGTCTTCAAAGGTTGAACGGTTTAAACCTTTAAGTGCGATTTCTCCGTTTTTTATAAGTAAAATTTCTTTCATTTAATCTTTCCTTTTATTTGGATTTTATTAGTACGCTTTTAGCTTCTGAAATTCCGTCAATCAGATGGTCTGCCTGTTCAAAATCATTGAATTTTGAAAAGCTTATGCGAATGGCCGAATCCGCTCGCTTTTGATTTAAGCCGAGAGCGGTAAGTACATGAGAGGGTTTACCTTTTGCGCAAGCCGAGCCTGAAGAAACGAAAACCTTTCTTTGCTCTAAAAAATGAAGCATTGTTTCGCTTCTTATTCCCAAAACCGAAAGGTTAAGAATATAGTCAGATGACTGACTCGGCGAATTGATTACAATATCTTCGCAATTTTCTAATTTTTCTTTAATATAATTCTTGATTTTTCTGCATTTCTCCGCATTTTCATCTGAATCACCGAAATCATCAATTGCCGCACCGAAACCGTTTATTAAAATCAGCGGTTCGGTTCCCGGGCGCAGTCCTTTTTCCTGTTCACCGCCGAAGGTGCGGGGTAAAATTCTCACGCCTTTTCTAATATAAAGTGCGCCAACACCTTTCGGTCCGTGAATTTTATGAGCCGAAACCGTCATCAAATCAATGCCGCATTTTTTCGGCACAACAGAATATTTCATAAAGCTTTGGGTTGCATCGCAATGAAACAGAGCAGGGCTGTTTTTGCGTACAATTGCCTTTTTGATTTTGTCAATCGGCAAAAATGCTCCGGTTTCGTTATTTACCGACATAACGCTGACTAAAATCGTATGTTCATCAATTGCATCTAAAAATGAGCTAATCGGCACGGTGCCGCTCTCATCGGGTTTTAAATAAACCACCTCAAAGCCGTCATTTTCAAGCTGTTTCATTGTATTTATAACAGCTGAATGTTCAAAAGCGGTGGTAACAATTTTTTTGCCTCTTCTATGAAGCGCCTTTGCCGCTCCGACAATAGCCATATTATCGGATTCGGTTCCGCCCGATGTAAAATAAATTTCATCAGGCGAAGCGTTTAATTGGCCGGCAATTTTCTCACGCACATTTTGTAATATATCAGCTGAAGCTGTTCCGAGCGAATGCAGAGAAGACGGATTTCCGTAAATATCACAAGCGCTTATTATTGCATTTTTCGCCGCATCACATAATGCGGTTGTAGCGGAATTATCAAAATAAGCTTCGTTCACGCAAACACCTTCCCCATAATAAATTTCAAATTTTATTATACTATATTTTTTTCTATTTAGCAATGAATATTTTATTAATTATTTTTAGCATAAAAAAGCACCGATAAATTCTGTAATAATTACAGGATTTATCGGTGCAAACCAATGATTGCATTAAAATTTATATATTTTCAAGCGACTTTGAATCTTTAAAACTTATAATATCATTTATTTTTTAGTTTTAATTATGAATAATACTATCGCTGTAACTGAAACCAAAAATTCAGTAGCCGTAAATGAAAGCCACAATCCCTCCACTCCAAATAGTGAAGATAATATAAATGCCATTGGAATTATAACTACAAGACCGCGAAGAATAGATACTATATTCGCCTGTTTTGTATATTCTATCGCAGAAAAATAAATCGATAAAACTATATTTATTCCCGCAAAAACAATTGCCGAAAAATACAGTTTTATTCCGTTTGTTGCTATTTTTAATAATTCGGGATTATTTTCTTGATTAAATGCCGACGCTATATCATTTGCAAAAATAAAAGTAAGTGTATACAAGACTGCGGATACAATCAAAACTGATGAAAGAGCATACTTCAAAACAGCTGATATATTTTTTGTATTTCCTATTCCGTAATTTCTACTTATAATCGGCTGTGAACCTTGAGCTATTCCTGTAAACAGGGCAGTAATAACAATAGAAATATTTGCAACAACACCGTATGCGGCAACACCGATATTTCCGCAAAGTCTTAACATTATTAAATTAAAAATTATTATAACTATGCCGCTTGAAAGCTCTGAAACAAGCGAAGTAAAACCTATTGATATAATTTTAATTATTTGTGAAAATCTTAGTTTTGTTTTAATAAGTTTAAACGTATTGTTCTTTTTTATAAAATGTATAGATAATACGATTAAACTTATAACAGGTGAAAATCCGGTTGCCAAAACCGCACCCAAAATTCCCATCTTGCAAGGATAAATAAATATATAATCAAAGATTATGTTAAATATGCTTCCTGTCAACATCCCGATAGTAGACAACTGGGGTGAGCCGTCATTTCTGACAAAACAAATAATAATTTCATTTAATATAAAAGCAGGAGAAAACAATAAGATTATTTTTAAATAAACTTCTGCCATTTTAAAGGTTTCACGGTCGGCACCGAGCATAATTGCAATGTTTTTTGAAAACAGAATACCAATCATCATAAAAACAGCCGATATTATTAAAGCCAAGCCTATTGTTTGTGAAAAAATACTGTTACATTCTTCTTGCATCTCTTGACCTTTTCGAACTGAAAACCTTGTAGCGCCTCCCATTCCGAGCATTAATGCCAAACCATGAATCAGAGAAAAAACCGGTATAGCTAAATTAAGCGCTGCAAGCCCTGTCGCACCTATTCCGTTTGCAATAAAAAAGGTGTCTGCAAGGATATAAAATGATATTCCTAACATTCCTAATACATTTAATGAAGAATACTTCAAAAACTCTAACAGTATTTTTCTGTTATTCATATTTACCTCCAAAAAAAGCATCGTTGATTTCTGTCTTCAAAGGCCTAACGACAGAAATTACGATGCTTTTAGTAATTATTATTACTGAGTTTCTACCCGGCGGCAGAAACAACGCTTACATTATACAAATTTTTTTATATATTTTCAAGCGACTTTGCCAAAAAAGCTTTCATTTTATCAGACTTCGGGTTTTCAAACACCTCTTCCGGAGTGCCGTATTCCTCAACAATACCGTCAGCCATAAACATAATTTTATCAGCAACATTACGCGCAAAATTCATCTCGTGAGTTACAACAATCATTGTGCTGTCACTGTCTTTTAATCCTTTTATAACCTTCAAAAC
>JBJEIS010000013.1:0-6105 GCA_051877275.1 Acutalibacteraceae bacterium
AAGGAGAATGAGATATGCAGGATTCGGGAATTAGTGTGCTGTTTATGGGTAACAATTTTCTTCGTTTACTCGAAGGACTTTGGGTTACTTTGCGCATAAGTCTGATTGCTGTGATATTGTCCATTCCTCTTGGCATTCTTTTCGGAATGTTTATGACGCTTAAAAATCCGATTTCAAAAATAGTAAGCAGAGTATTTTTGGAGTTTATTCGTATTATGCCTCAGTTGGTACTGTTATTTATAGCATATTTTGGTGTAACCAGAGCTTTTGGTTTAAATCTTTCTGCAGATGTAAGCGCAATTATTGTTTTTATATTGTGGGGAACAGCTGAAATGGGAGATTTAGTTAGAGGAGCGCTTATCAGTATTCCTAAACATCAGTATGACAGTGCAACAGCTCTGGGTATGACAAAAGCACAGTCGTTTATTTATATAATTGTTCCGCAGACACTACGACAGCTTATTCCTCTGACGATTAATCTTACAACAAGAATGATAAAAACTACAAGCCTTGTGGTGCTTATCGGAATTACAGAGGTATTAAAAGTAGGAAAACAAATAATAGATGCTAACCGTTTTGATTATCCTACTGCTGCATTGTGGGTTTATGGTGTTATATTTCTTCTTTATTTTCTTGCTTGCTGGCCAATTTCAATGTTTGCCAAAAAGCTTGAAAAGCGTTGGAGGTGATAGTATTAATGGATGAAAAAATAATACTTCAGGTATCAAATCTTCAAAAAAACTTTGGTGCCGAAAATGTTCTTGACGGAATAAATCTAAATATCCACAAAGGAGAAGTAGTTGTGGTTTTAGGTCCGTCGGGCTGCGGTAAAAGTACACTTTTGCGATGTATTAACGGGCTTGAGCCCGCAAGTTTCGGAAAAGTACTTTTTGAAGGTGAAGAAATCACTTCAAACAATAAAAAAATAGCACAAGTTAGACAAAAAATAGGTATGGTTTTTCAAAGTTATGATTTGTTTCCGCATAAAAATATTATGGAAAACATAATTTTAGCTCCTGTCAAAGTTCAAAAGCGTTCAAAACGCGAGGTAGAGCAGGAGGCAGAAAAACTATTAAAAAGAGTAGGACTTTTAGAAAAAAGAAAAGCATATCCACGAGAACTATCAGGCGGTCAAAAACAGCGTGTTGCAATTGTAAGGGCGCTTTGTATGAATCCTGAAATAATGCTTTTTGATGAGATTACGGCAGCTCTTGATCCTGAAATGGTGAGAGAAGTTTTAGATGTTATAATGGAACTCGCCGAGCAGGGAATGACAATGGTAATAGTAACCCATGAAATGCAATTCGCTAAAGCAATCGCTGATAGAATTATATTTATTGATAAAGGGAAAATTGTAGAAGAATCAAAGCCAGAAAATTTCTTCTCAAACCCGAAAACACAACGTGCAAAGGATTTTTTGCATACCTTTGCTTATGAGAAACGAAAAATAAAAGAAGATTAAATTATTAAATTTTTGAAAGAAGGTATTTCTTATGAAATCTAAAAAAATTATTTATAAAATTATTGCATTAACATTAACAGCTATTCTTTTAATTGGCAGCTTCGCTTCTTGCGGTAGTTCTGAAAAAACGGCTGATTCAGAAACAACAACTAAGGCAAATGAAGCAGCTGCTTCTTATAGAACTCTTGATGAAATCAAAAAAAGCGGAAAAATTGTAATCGGTGTATTCAGCGATAAAGCACCTTTCGGATATATTGATGAAAAAGGTGAGTATCAGGGATACGATGTTTACTTTGCCGAACGCCTTGCAAAAGACCTCGGTGTAGAGGTCGAATATGTTTCTACCGATCCGGCAAGCCGAGTTGAATATGTTGCAACAGGTAAGGTTGATATAATTCTTGCAAACTTTACAGTTACTGACGAGAGAGCTCAACAGGTTGATTTCGCTCTGCCTTATATGAAAGTAATGCTTGGTGTTGTTTCACCTGATAATAGCCTTATAAAAAGCGTTGATGAGCTTAATGGTAAAAATCTTATTGTAGTAAAAGGTACAACTGCTGAAACATATTTTGAAAAAAATTACCCTGATATTAATCTTCAAAAATACGATGAGTATGCTGACGCTTATAATGCATTGCTTGACGGAAGAGGCGACGCATTTTCAACAGATAATACAGAGGTACTTGCATGGGCACTTTCAAATAAGGGATATACAGTAGGTATTGATGCTTTAGGAAATGCTGATACTATCGCTCCGGCAGTTGGTAAAGGTAATGATACATTGTTAAACTGGATTAATGAGGAGATTGAAACTCTCGGAAAAGAAAATTTCTTCCATGCTGATTATGAAGAAACTTTAGCGCCTGTTTACGGCGACGCTGCAGATCCTGATTCACTTGTTGTTGAGGGTGGTAAGATAGATTAATTTAATTATTAGTAAAAACAAGGAAGGAGATGGTTTGAAATGATTGATTTTTTGTTTTTTGATACTGTTTATGACAGAAGAAATACAAATTCAATTAAATACGGAAAACCTCCTGTTAAAAGCAGTGAGTCGGTTATTCCGATGTGGATAGCCGATATGGATTTCAAATCACCTCCGGCTGTTGTTAAAGCCTTGACAGAAACCGCAGAATATGGAATTTACGGCTATGGTAATGCTGATGAAGAGTATGACGCTTTAATAATTGATTGGTATAAACGAAGAATGGGTTGGAGCATAAAAAGCGAAAGTTTAATTAAAGTCCCGGGTGTAATGTTCGGTGCAGCAGCGGCAATTCGAGCATTGACTGAGAAAAATGATGCAGTTATTATATGTCAGCCTGTTTATTATCCTTTTGAAAAGATTATTAAGAATAATAACAGAAAGGTTGTTGTCAGCGAACTTGTTTTAAATAACGGGCGTTATGAGATAGATTTTGATGATTTTGAAATGAAGATAAAACAAGAAAAAGTTAAAGCATTTTTATTTTGCTCGCCTCATAATCCTGTAGGTCGTGTATGGTCAAGAGAAGAGTTGTTGAAGATCGCGCAAATTTGTGAGAACAATGATGTGTATATAATATCGGATGAAATACATTCTGATTTTGTTTTTAAAGGCTATAAACATATTCCTATTGCATCATTATCAAATGAGATTTCTAAAAGAACCATTACCTGTATTTCTCCGACAAAAACATTTAACTTAGCCGGTATACAAGCAGCAAGTATTGTTGTTGAAAATCGGGTGTTAAAACAGAAAATTCAAAAAGAATGTGCTTCTACAGGATACAGCAATTTGAATATTATGGCTCTTTCTGCAGTAAAAGCTGCGTATAAAGACGGCGAACAATGGCTTGATACGCTTTTGCAATATTTACAAAATAATATAGCTTATCTTAAAAATGAAATTTCAAATAATGTTTCTGTTTCTCTGATAAATACAGAAGGTACATATCTTGCATGGCTTGATTGCCGAAAACTCAATATAAATAACGCAGGTCTTGACAATTTATTTTTAAACCAAGCCGGTGTTTGGTTACATAACGGCGCCACTTTCGGAAATGCAGGAAAAGGTTTTATGCGAATGAATGTCGCCTGCCCATATTCAGTTTTGAAAGAGGCTGTAAAACGTATAAATGCAGTTGTTGATAAAAATAAAAACTCTTGAGTATTTTTTCTCAAGAGTTTTTATTTTTATTAATTGAAAATCCTATTGTTTTCACTTAAAAAGTGTTATAATGCATAAAAAATATGATATTATGCATTTACAAATTATGTTTTAAGTGATAACTTAATAATGTATAGAAGAATCTCTAAGGAGGATAATAATTATGAGGAAATTAATAGGATTAACACTTTCATTGTTAATGGTATTTGCATTAATACCAGTAGCAATGGCATCAGCTGAAACATCTACATTGAATGGTGATGAAAGTGTATGGGTTTACGTTGGTAATCCTAATGGATCTTCTGCTTCAATAACTTATACAAAGGATAGTTATGCTGATGGAACAGATGCACTTCAGGCTGCTTTTGATGATTATAGCGCAGGAAAACTATCATTAAGTGGTACTACTTCTGTTATTTGTATTAATCAGGATATTACTTTAACAAAACAGGTAACTTTTTGTTCGGCAAGTGCTAATAGTGTACTTCGTTTATATAATGATAAATCTTTGACATATTCACCTACTGATACTGAAAACGCAACAACAGCAATTAAAAGCATTGATGCGATAGATGCAAGTTCTGTTTATACTTTGGTTATATTTGCAAGTACATCAACAATGCCTGAAAAAGAGCAGTTCGTAGCTTATAACGGAAATACTTTTTTTGAGAATCTTGCTTTCCAATTTGGCGGAAAAATTAATGGTGATATTTCCATTAAAGATCCTAAAGGATTTGCGAATTTAGGTAGTGGTTATGGAAATCCCTCAAAGATTTCAGGAAATCTTATTTTTACAGGTACTGCAACTACTAGTAGCGATAAAGCATGGGGTACTACAAGCTATAAAGTAGATACTTCTAACAATGGTACTTTAACCATTGGTGGTAAATTAGATTATTCAGGCGTTACTTCGGGAAAAGATAAAATTGCAAGTCTTGCTTCAAGTTCTGCTATTACTATTACAGGCGGTACTGTTAGCGAAGAGGAAAATAGCAGTGAGACAAGCAGCAATACAAGTACAACAACTACAACAACAACTACAACAACTACAGGTAGCGAAGTTGATACATCAAATCTTATCTATGACAACTTCTTCTATCTTTATAACAGTAATGGATTTAGCGGTGCTGAGTGGGAATCAGGTACTGCAGGTTCAGTATTCAGCAGTGCTGCTCATGGTATGTATTTTCCTGACACAACTGCATTGTGGCTTAAACAGAGAACTGATTTAAGTTATGACACTACTTCAAATGTTTTAAACATTGATTGGACAGATTCTCAAGCAGGAGACTATTTCTTACCAACAGGTAGATATAAACTCATAGTTTTAGAATACGTTCCAAAAGGTGTTGCTGGTGAATATAAGTTTAGTGCTTATGAATTAGATAAATCTGCGACTTCTCTTTCTGGTGGTACAGCTACAGAACTTAGTACAGTAAATTTTGCAAGTGCTACTCCATATGCTTCATATGTAGATGGCAAAGTTAAAGCATTTGAGATTGGCGAGTTTGATTTAAAAGATGGTGCTAACAATGGTATCGCTATAACTGCTGAGCAAGTTTCTGGTAACATATTTTATTGCTGTGGTGTAGCGGCTGTTCCGGCAGACGGAGAAATTACTGATGCAATTTCAACCAAATCAACTGCTTCTATTAGATTAGGCGCTACAGTAAACGGTATTAGATTCTATACAACAGTTGATGAAACTAAACTTAAAGAGTTAATAGGTGATTCAACTGATTACGAATACGGCACACTTATTGGTCCTAAAGATAAAATCAATGGTGTTTTAACATTTGAAGATGTTGATGCAAACAATGCCGTAGATGTTCAGTTTTTAAATAAAGATGCTTTTTATACTGAAGGCTCAGGCGACGATTCATTTAAAGGAATTGTTGGTTCATTAGTAGGTATTAAAGAAGAAAAGACATCTTTCAGTGATTATGGTAATGTACCAAGAGATTTTGTAGCGCGCGGATATGTAAGAGTTGGTGATACATATTATTATTCATCAACAACAGCCACCCGTTCGTTAGGCTATATTGCAAGCCAGTATATAGCTGACGGCAATAGCAATGACAATGCTACACGTTGGGCATCTGTTTATGAAGCTTATAAAAAAGCAACAGAAACTACTGTTGCATGAATAAATTAGTTGTTTTCTAATTGTTAATATTTTTCACATTCTAAAGGGCGGTTACTTATTAGTAACTGCTTTTTAGAAACTTCTCTTAATCATATTTTTAATTAGCTTAAATTTATGGTTTAATTTATTGATATATATCTGCTATATTTTCATATATCTCTCTTGAAACAGCCGCCTTTTAGGCGGCTGTTTCATTTGTGCAAAAAAACAGAACTGTGCAATTATAAAAATTACACAGTTCTTTTATTTTATAAACTAAGATTTAAGATACTTATTTCATGCTGTTTTCATAAGATTCGATCATCTTTTTAACCATCTGACCGCCTACAGAACCAGCCTGACGTGAAG
>JBJEIS010000014.1:0-6100 GCA_051877275.1 Acutalibacteraceae bacterium
TTTTTCATAATTTTCTTAAAGCAAAACAGTCGCCTAAATACAGGCGGCTGTTTTGTTGTATAAACCTTGTATGGGAAGACGATTTCGGCGGTGAAATAGGCTGTGGTGTATCGAAACAGCCGATGAATTTTTCATCGGTTGTTATTTTACAATATTAGCTTGCAAATTCTTGACTTTTTGGTTTATTCATGCTAATATTAATTAAGAAATTATAATAATTTTCTATGTTTTTTTACAAAATTCGACATAAGTATTTTGTTGATTAATATTTTGCTATAAATACGACTATTTTTTATAATGTTTTTAATATTGTTGGAGAGCTTTTATGTACGGTAATGAATTAAAAAAACTCAGTCGCAGTGATCTTTTAGAAATGCTGATAGAGCAAGTAAAGGAAAATGATAAATTAAAAGCAGAACTTGAAGAAAAAGACAGACAGCTTAATGATAAAAATATAAAGATTCGAGAGTGCGGATCAATTGCTGAGGCTGCTTTAAAGCTTAACGGTGTTTTTGAGGCGGCACAGGCTGCAGCACAGCAGTATATTGAAAATGTTAAATCTGCGTCGCGAGTTGAACAACCGGGCAAAAACGGGAAGGACGAAAATAATGAGTCGGAAAAATAATAAGCGACTTGATGTCCCGAATATTGATGTATTGGAACATGAGCTCGAGCGTGTTAGGTATCGAAAAAGATGTCTGCAAATATTTAAAAGCACTGTTTCAGCAATTACCGTTGTGGCAGCTATAGCTGTTTTAATTGCAACATTAATGTTGCCTGTATTACGCATATACGGTACATCTATGACGCCTACACTTGATGAGGGCGATATTGTTGTTTCTGTAAAAAGCACCGATTTTAAACAGGGTGATGTTATCGTATTTTATTATAATAATAAAATACTCTGTAAAAGATTGATAGGAAATCCGGGTGACTGGATTGATATAGATGATGATGGAAATGTATCGGTAAACAATGTTCGTTTAGATGAACCTTATATTACTGAAAAGGCACTTGGTGATTGTAATATTGAGTTGCCTTATCAGGTTCCTGAAAATAGGTATTTTGTCATGGGAGATCATAGGTCTGTTTCAGTTGACAGTAGAAACACTGAGATAGGATGCATTTCTGAAGAACAAATTGTTGGAAAAATAGTTTTTAGTATTTGGCCGTTTCATACTATTAAAAAATAATCAAAGGGGTAGATAATATGAAGAAATCTTTGATTCAGCAGGCTTCAAAGATAAATAAAAAGACCAGAAAAAAGCGCACTTGGCAAAGAATTATTAGTGTGCTTTGTTGCCTTGCGGTATTTTGTACCTCATATTCGCTTATTTTACCTGCTATTTCACTTGAGTCAGATCAACAGTCTTCGGTTTTAAGCAGTTCTGATGCAACACTTACTTCCGGTACAGAACTTATAAAAACAGTTGAAAAAGTTGATAGCGGTGATTTGAGTGAGACAGTTCATTGGGTTGTTGAAGATGTAACTGATGCATTCAATGTCAAAACACGTCAGGTTCGTATTTACGGTGAGGGTGAGATGCCGAGCGGTTCTACACCTTGGAGAACATATTCAACTACTATTCAAAAGGCTATTGTTGAAGACGGTATTACTAATATAAGCTCTAATGCTTTTAAAGGAATAACAAGTTTAGTAAGCGCTGAATTGGGAAATGATATTACTGTTATCGGCTCGAGTGCTTTTAGTGGTTGTTCAAAGTTTGCTAAAGTAAATATTCCGGATTCTGTAATAGAAATTCAAGACTCTGCATTCGGCGGTGCTTATGATAATACGCCTCTTTCAGAGTTAAAGCTAAATGATGGTCTTGAAAAAATCACCGGCAAACTCGGCGGTAAGAATATAAAAAGTATTTATATACCGAAAACCGTAACCTCTATGTCGGATGATGTTTTTGACTATAACAGCTTAACCGAAGTAATTATTGATGAAGAGAATACAGTTTATGCATCTGATTCGGAACATAAGTCAGTTTTGTCTAAAGACGGCACAACATTGATTCGCTTACTTAGAAATGTTACAGGGGACTATACAATACCCGACGGAGTTACTACAATTAAAAGAAAGGCTATTTCAAGTTGTAGTATTAGTTCCGTTAAAATTCCCGACACTGTAAATGATATTCAAACCGGTAACTTTGAAAGCTGTCCTAATATTAAAGAATTAAATTTCCCAGTACTAAAAAAATGGTGTGCTGATGCATACAATAATTTTTTGGTCACCGGATGTTCAAGTCTTATTAAAGTAACATTTAAAGGATTTGTAGAAGATTATAATTATAGTAATTTTGGAAATAACACTTTATACAATTGTGCTTCGCTTAAAGAAGTTGTTTTTCCTGATGAAGTATATGAAAAAGTAACTTCTTTAGGTCAAAATGTATTTATGAAGACAAATCTTTCCGGCGAAATATTTTCAAAATTTACTAATTTAAAGACGCTTTCTAACGGTGCAGGTTATCCTGTCGATAATGCTGTATTCAGTAATTGTAATGCAGTAACAAAAATTGTATTGGGTGAGAATTTAAGTAAAATTCAAAACGGTGTTTTTAATAGTTGTTTAAATGTAAAAGAAATAGTTTTAAATTCTAAAAATTTAACAACAGATTTTAAAGTAACATCTGCCAGTACGCAGTCGTTTGAGAAGTTAATTTCATGCAATAAGCTTACAATCGGTAAAACGGTTGATAAATTAAATAAAACTTTAATGAACGCGATATTTGAAAATGACATAAAAGATGTTGTTTTTGAGGGACCGAATGTGCTTGAAATCGAGTCGGGAATAGACGGTCCGGCTCCTGTTAATGAGCTTGGCGGTACTTATTATGCAGATGCCGATGGTGTGCTTTATAAGCTTGAAAGCGACGGAGAGAATAATATTGCTACTGTTGCATATTTTCCATCAGACTTTTCATCAGATAGTTATAACATTCCTGCAACAATTACTGCTGACAGTGTAACATATAATGTAACTGCAGTTGGTAAAGCAGCATTTAAAGATGCGAAAATCAAGTCTGTTTCTTTTTCTAATCCAAATGCTGTTAGTATTTCAAATATTGCCTTTTATAACTGTGAAAATCTTGAAAGCGTAAATGATACTACTGAAATAACTGCTGTAAAAGCACTGTTTAACAGTGTTGGTTCAGGTGCGTTTTTCGGAACAAAGCTAACAGGTGATAGTGAAAAGAATAAAGGAACTGTATCAACCGATCCTATTTCTACTATGAAAGGCGATGAAACCGCAAATTTCAAAATCAGTATTGCTAATGGCAATGCTGATGCAACATTCAGCCTTTATACAGGTCAGACACAGACGGTTAATGTAAGTGTATCTAATTCAAACAATACCGAAGACAGTATTGGTCGTACTTATATTCAGTACAGCGGTTCGGAGTATAATTTACCGTCAAGCATCGGTGAAACACTTAATAACAATGGATATGAGTACACATTTTATGAGAGCGATATTGAAGGAATATATTATTACGAATATAGAAAGCCTGCAAGCGGTGTAACCGGTGCATTCAGTTTCCTTTTGTCCTATCCGTCACCTGAATCGGCAGGCGGTATAGTGCAAGTTTGGAGTGAGATTTTCACTCAAGATGAGATTGATGCATTAGATAATGGTGTTAAATTCACAGAAGCTAGTGAGAGCTTCCATCAATATGAATGGAAAACTGTTCCGCGCAATGTTACTGTTAATGAATCTGTATCAAGTAACGGTTCGCTGATGGGTAGCGGAGAAAACGACCAAAAATCGTATGTCAGCGGCATGAAGTTTAAAATTTCTGCTGACAGCTCAAATACAGGTAGAGAAGATATTGATACGGCTGTGGCAAATGATTTGATTAAAAGCTTTGATTTTACAACAACCTTGACTTTGCCGACAGATTTTCAGTTTAATGATGATATTAAAGCCGCAATTAATAGTGGTAATTATTACTGTATTAATACCAAAGACAGCAAAGGAAATATTACAAATGTTAATGTTTATGTAACTGTCGGCAGTGAGAGCTTTTCAATAATGTCTCTTAATACAAGTGCAGAAAACCTATCTATTGAATATCCTGACGATAATGATAAGCAGATTATAATCAGATACAGTATATATAATAAAAGTAAAACCACTGAAATATCAGACTATAGCTTTGAGATAACTTACAAACAAGAGCTGTTCTATACAAACAAAACTATTTCAAGCGGAGAAACGTTTGATTTTGAGAATAAAGTTGATGTTGTAAATAATTATACTTATTCTGAATCAAAAGATTCTTCAAAAACCGCAACGGCGACTGTTACTGCGGGTGATCCGAATTTAACTTTGGTAAAATCCGATTCAGTAATCGGTTATTTATCCGATAAACATAATTATAAAATTAAAGTGAGCAATACTTCTGCTTCAACATATACTGATTTCAGTTATCTTACAGACTCATTGCCACAGTATGTATATATTCCGGGAGAAAATATACAGAAGATGATGACAGAGGAGTATGGTGATCGTCTTTCGATTACTATAACCAATGCCGAATTTGCATTAAACACTTCGAGTATTTCCGGTAATACCGTGAAATCTGTTGATGGCAATGATTGCAAAATTACCAATCAAAATACAGGATCTGATGTTCCGTACAGCGGAGCATCAGCAGCAGGCACTGATGTTGATATAACCACCGGAACAATAAGCATTTATTGGGAAGGAAGTGTTCTTTACGCAGAATATAATTCTGTTAAAAAGGCAGTAGATACCTCTGATCCTGATTCGCTTAAAACCATTCTTGATGAATTTGGTTTCTTTGTTACAAAGTCGGCAAGATATACTTTAAAGTGGGATTTTAACAGCGATTTTGTAATGTATGGCGGTAAATCTTTTGAATTGAATATTTACAGTAAAGCAATGGATACTTTCATGATGCTGTATTATGATAACGACGGTACATATATCAATAATTATGAAAATTTAGGACAGAATACAGCTTATGCTTATAATAGCAGTGATACTAAAGTTGCAACATCAAAGGCAACAAGCAACCAAAAGCATTATCGTGAAATTCAGCTGAATCATGCTATGTTTAAAGACGGCAAAGCAGTTGATAGTAATTCAGGGCTCGCAGACGGAGATATTATTCAACAAACCGCAATGTTTAAGCATTACGGAAACGGAACCTACGGTGCGCTGCCGTTAGTAAATAAGATATCAAGCAACCAACTGCTTTTGATTAGAAAAGATTTAAATGAAAGTAACACAGAATTAACTTCATTTGAAACTAAAACAGTTAACGGCGTGGAGTATTATGTGCTTAAATATGCCGGTACAGCACAAACGCTTACAAATGTTTATACCAACGAAGGTCAACTTGCGGCAGAAATTAATCTTACTGCAGGGGGTACTATTGTTCATTGGTATTTTGATAATTTACCGGCAAGCGAATATATTGAGTCGGTTGATTATCAAACCATGATTGATATTTCAAATGAATCTGAAGCAAAGTGGAATATAAATGTAGAATCATGGCTTAATGACCATCAAACTCACCGTTTGCACTTAAAAGGCGGAGCTGACGGTATTTCGTTGGATTTTGATAAAAAGATTGTTACAAATGCTACAGAACTTGGTATTGACGGATATGTTGAAGATAATCCGATTGAATCAACTGAGTTTAGTACGCTTAGTGAAAACCAAAAGCTTGATACATTCTCGTTTGTCGGCGAAGGTAATAATGTTACATATCTTTTGAAGTTAAAGTCGACAGGTTCAGAGGTATCAGTTAAAGGAAGCAATATTTATGATTGTATGCCTTGGAAATATGACTGGCAAAAGGCTGACATCAGCATTAAATATGTGTATGATAATGATCAGGTAACTGTAACAAATCCGCAAAGTTGGGATGTTACTAAAGATGATCCTTCAACTACTGCAGTAGAAACAAGCGGTGAATACAGTTATATAACATGGGGCGATGATTTTAAAGTTCAGTTAAAAGCAAGCGCTCAAATTTTCATGTATGTTACACTTAGCTTCCCGTCAGATGATACTTGGAATAGCTTTGTTACTGACAATAACGGCGCTACATTGTAT
>JBJEIS010000015.1:0-6068 GCA_051877275.1 Acutalibacteraceae bacterium
CAGAGAAGAAGCCCGTATAAAATATGAATTTGAAGAAACAGATGACGGTTGGCATTATTTAGGACTTGACTGGAGTCCCGAAGGATATGTATTTTATTTTGACGGAAAAGAAACCGCGAGAACAAACAAAACGGTTTCACAAATTCCGCAGTTTATTTTATTAACTACCGAGGTGCAGGGTTATAGAAGAAACGCTCCGGTAAAGGTAGAAGGCGAATTTGTTGATGATGCTTTTATCGTTGACCATGTCAGAGTTTTTGACAGAATACAGGAGCAAAAATGATGAAAAAATCAGTTTTAGTTACAGGTGCTACCTCTGGAACAGGAATTGCAATAGCAGAGCGTTTTGCAAAAGAAGGTTACGATGTTTTTATTACAAGTCGTGATATAAAAAAAGCAGAACAATGCGCCAAAGATATTGCAACTAAATACAATTGCTTTGCAAAGGGATATGAGCTTGATGCGAAATCCGAGAATCAGGTCATAGATATGTTTGAAGACATTAGAAGCAATGGCTGTCTTATTGATACAGTTGTACTTAATGCGGCTAATCTCGGTATTAATATGAAGGCTTTAGAAACTTCTTATGATGAATTTATGGAAGTAATTAATACAAATATGGGCTGGAACTTTTGTATCGCAAGAGAAGCGGCAAAGCAAATGAAAGAGAAGAATAAAGGCTCGATTGTTTTTATAACTTCAAACACAGCATACAGGGCAATTCCCGACCGTTGCGCGTATTCTGCTTCGAAAAGCGGAATAATCGGTTTGTCACGCGCTTTAGCGGTTGATCTCGGCAAGTATGGCATTCGCTCAAATTGCGTGCTTCCAGGAATGATAAAAACAACGCGCTGGGAAAGTAATTTTAATAATTGTAAAAGCGCATTGTCAAATTATACTCCTATCGGTGATATTGCTGAGTTTGAGGATATAGCGAATGCAGCCTGGTATTTCGGCAGTGATGAATCAAGGAATACAACAGGTGCGGAATTAACCGTAGACGGCGGTAATATGATTCAGTTGTATCCTCAAATTGATAAATAATAATTTGAAAGGTGAAGCTTATAATGTATAGATTGAAAAAAATAGGTAAAGTCTTACCTAAAAATTCAAAAGACATCAGCGTGTCCAGATTTGGATTAGGCTTTGAAAAACTTGATAGAGATTTATTTGACCCTAATAAAGCCTATGATAAGGTTGCCCAACTCGGCGTTAAATGGATACGAATTCAGTCAGGTTGGGAAAGAACAGAAAAGCAGCGCGGTGTTTATAATTTTGAATGGCTAGACTCTGTGGTTGATAATTTGCTTAGCCGCGGACTTATACCTTGGGTATGTCTTTGCTACGGTAACAAGCTATACAGTAAGGCTGCTGAAAATGTTTTCGGTTCTGTCGGAATAGTGCCGATAAAAACCGAAGATGAGCGTCAAGGCTGGGCTCGCTATGTTACTGCATTAACCGAGCATTTTAAAGGCAGATTAAATATGTATGAAATTTGGAATGAGCCTGACAACAGCAATTGTTGGCGCCACGGTGTGTCAGGTACAGAATACGGCGAATTCGGCATATTAACGGCAAAGGCCATAAAAGCAGGGGATAGCAATGCAAAAATTATCGGCGGTGCAACATGCTATACCAATGTAGAATTTATTAATGAAGCTTTTTCAACCGGATTGTATAAATATATTGATTATGTGTCATTCCATGAGTATACCTGCAAAGAGGCGCCTGTAATGGACAGAATAAAAGCACTCAGAGCGCTTTGTGATATTTATAAGCCTGAGCTTGAGCTCATTCAGGGCGAATGCGGTACACAGTCAAAGCCTTACGGCTCAGGCGCTTTAAAAGAAGGTGCTTGGACCGAGCATAAGCAGACAAAGTATCTTTTGCGCCACAAGGTTGCAGATTTAATCAGTAATATTAAATTTACTTCATACTTTTCCGCACTTGATATGGTTGAAGCTTTGCACGGCAATCTTGAAGATGAAAAAAGCTTTCAGGATTATGCCTATTTTGGATTGTTGGGCGCAGACTTTGATGAAAACGGCCATTCAGTAGGAACATATTATAAGAAGCCGGCATATTACGCTTTGCAAAATCTTTGCTCAATTTTTGAAGGTGAATTTGAAAACTGTAATATTCCGGTGTCATTTTTCCGCAATGCTTCAAGAAGCATTTTTGATTATGACTGTACAGACCGAACAATTATCAGCGGAGCAATGCGAAGAAAAAACGGCTCATATGCTTTTGTGTATTGGAATGCTACTCCTATGATGTCTGTTGATTTTGAAGGTACTGTTTCATTTAATATTTCTGCGATAAAAGGTGACATCAAGCTTATTGACCCATATGACGGCGTTGTTTACAACATTCCCGAAAGTATTATGGAAGTTTCGAAAAATACTGTACATCTTACAAACTTGCCAATAAAGGATTATCCGCTTATACTGACTTTCGGGGATTTTTGCGAATTTGAATAAATTTATTATATTTAAAGAAAAACCATCGGTATTCCGATGGTTTTTTCTTTATTCAAATATAATTTCTTTATAAATTTCAGGAATAATTTTATTATTACATTCAAAATCTTTTGCCGATAAATTATCAAACATACCGATGTGAAACGGAACAACGAATTTTGGATTAACTCTTTGAGCGAATTTTTTTGCATCAGTCATATTCATATTATTTCCAACACCGTTTACAGGTAAAAACAAAGCATAAATATCATTTGGAATATCAGCGAGTATATCTTCATTGTAAAGTGTATCGCCTGTTATATAATATTTTTTGTCTTTGTCTTCAATTATTACGCCGATAGCATCAAAATCGGAATGTTCAGCCTTAACCGAGCGGAATGTAAGTCCGAATTCCGACCAAACAGTGTGCGGCGGAAATTCGACATAGTTATGATAATTTTTAAAAGATAATGCCTTTTTATAAGCGTTTCTTGCACCTAAAACCAGTACCGGCTTTTCGGTTTCATGACCTAAATAATGAACAAGAGTTTCTTCGTCAGTGTGGTCAATGTGGTCATGGGTAAGGATAATTGCGTCAGGCTTGATTTTGAGCAGCGATTCATCAATAGGCTGACGGCGGTAGTTGCGAGGATTTACCTTTTCAACGCTGTTTGAAAGATAAGGATCAATTAGTATTTTAACTCCGTCTTTTTCTATTAATAATCCTGCTTGGCCTATATATGTAATTTTCATTGTTATTCCTCTTTTTAAAGTTTATTTGATACACTAAATTGTAACTTTATCTTTGGTTTTTTCTTGCTTGCTTTCTTCTTTTGATTCTTTCATATATCTTGCGTTCGAAAGCATAAGCTTTATTCGGTTTTCCTGATTAATTCTTGATGCGCCCGGGTCATAATCAATAGCTACAATATTAACATCAGGATTATGCTCTTTAATAGGCTTCATCATACCTTTGCCCGCAATGTGATTCGGCAGACATCCGAAAGGCTGTGTGCAAACGATATTATTGATGCCCATTTCAGAAAGTTCAAGCATTTCAGCACAAAGCAGCCATCCTTCACCCATTTTAACTCCAAGGCTTAAAATACCTTTTGTAAGTGTTCTGGTGTGGTCAAAATCACCGGGTGGAGTGAAATTGCTGTTTTCGGTTATAGCATTTCTTATATCTTTAACCTTATTGGTTATAAATTTATAAGCAAATTTATAAATAAAAGCGCTGAATTTTTTGACACCGTAGAATTTTGTGTCAACAATGCTGTTGTAAACACAATAAAGGCAAAAATCAATAAGTCCCGGAACAACTACTTCAGCACCTTCGGAAATAAGAAAATCTTCGAGGTTGTTGTTGCCGAGAGGGGAGTATTTTACAAAAATCTCGCCCACAACGCCTACTTTGATTTTTTCTTCGCCTGTTTTTTTAATAGTATCAAAATCTTTTATAATATCAACATAATTCTGCTTAACTTTTTTATAACTTATAAACTTACTGCTTGTCATTTCTCGGCAAAGACGCTCAGTCCAAAGCTCGGCCTTTTTTTCGGATTCTCCTGCGATAATTTCGTAAGGCTTGCATTGGTTTTTAAGAAGCATTAATAAGTCTGCATAAAAAACGCCGTAAGCAAGTCTCCAAAGAATAGGAAGCGAAATTTTAAATCCGGGATGTTTTTCAAGTCCCGACAGATTAAATGAAATTACCGGAACCTGCCCTAATCCGGCTTTTTTAAGTGCTTTTCGCAGTAATGATATGTAATTCGAAGCTCTGCATCCGCCGCCTGTTTGTGTAAGTAGAAGAGCAGTTTTATTAACATCATATTTTCCGCTTTGCAATGCGTGTATAAACTGACCGATAACTAAAATTGCAGGATAGCAGGTATCGTTATGCACATATTTAATTCCTGTATCAGCGATTTCTTTGCCGCTTGTTGTAAGCAACTCGGTTTTATAACCGTAGTAGTTATATATAGTTTCAATAAATTTTAAATGCATAGGCAGCATTGTTGGAATAAGTATCGTGTAATCCTTTTTCATTTCTTTTGTAAAAAGAACTTTTTCATCATTCATTTCGGCTTAACTCCTTTCTTCCAATGCACCAAGCAGACTGCGAAGTCTGATTTTAACAGCGCCTAAATTTGTTATTTCATCAATTTTAATTTGTGTATAAAGCTTATTGTTTTCTTCAAGTATCGAACGCACTTCATCGGTTGTTATTGCGTCAATACCGCAGCCGAATGAAACTAATTGAACAAATTCTGTGTTTTTATGCTCGGCGGCATATTGCGCTGCTGCATAAAGTCTTGAATGGTAGGTCCATTGATTAAGTACATTAATCTGCGGCACATTATTAGGTAAATCGCAAACCGCATCTTCCGTTACAACAACAAAATCAAGCGCAGTGCTTAATTTATCAATACCGTGGCTGATTTCCGGATCAATATGATAAGGACGACCTGCAAGAATCATAAGACGCTTGTTGTTTTTTTCTGCATATTCAATGCATCTTTGACCTTCCTCTTTAATTGCAATCATATATTCATCATATTTTTCAAAACCGTATTTTACAGCTTGTTTTACATCTTTTAAATTTATATTGTCAAAGTACTTAGATAAGAACTGAGTTAATTCTTTTGCTAATTCTTTTTTGTCATTTACAGTTAAAAACGGAGCGATGAATTTGGTCTTTTTAAGATTATCCATATTACCTTTTAAAAGTTCAGGATAATATGCAACAACAGGGCAGTTGTAATGATTGGAACTGCGTTTTTCATTAATATTATATGAAAGACAAGGGAAGAAAATGGCATCAACATTTTCTTCTATCAGTTTTTCAATGTGACCGTGAGTGATTTTTGCAGGATAGCAGGCAGTATCAGATGGAATAGAGAACTGTCCTTTTGCATAAATCTCTCTGTCTGAAAATCCCGAAAGCTTTACTGAAAAACCAAGGTGTGTAAGAATGCCGTGCCAAAGCGGCGCTAACTCGTACATACCAAGAGCTAAAGGCAATCCTATAGTTTCTTTTCGAGTACCTTTTGTGTAAAAAATATTCTGTAAAAGCTCACGCTTAAAGTTAAACATATTAGGTATTGTTTCAAGATTATCCTCTTTGTTTACAGCTGATTCACCTTTTTTACATTGGTTACCCGAAATGAATTTTTCACCGTTATTGAAAATATTAACTGTAAGCTTGCAGTTGTTTGTGCAACCTTTGCAAACTGCGGATTTAGATGTATGTGTAAATTCTTTTAAAGCTTCTTTTGAAATAAGAGTGCTTTTATCCGTAGCAACTGATTTTGCATAAAGAGCCGCTCCGTAAGCGCCCATAAGTCCTGCAATATCAGGTCTTATGCAATTGTGACCGATTTCTCTTTCAAAACAGCGCAAAACAGCGTCGTTTAAAAAAGTACCGCCTTGCACAACAATATTTTCTCCAAGCTCATCAGCAGAGGTGACGCGAATAACTTTATAAATAGCATTTTTAACAACCGAATTTGAGAGGCCGGCTGAAATATCTTCAACCTTTGCGCCGTCTTTTTGCGCTTGTTTAACAGATGAATTCATAAATACCGTGCATCTTGTGCCGAGGTCAAC
>JBJEIS010000016.1:0-6033 GCA_051877275.1 Acutalibacteraceae bacterium
ATTTATAATACATGTTTTTACAGACTCTTCATTCTCCTGCAATTTTTCAATATGAGAAGCTAAAATCTTAATTTTTTCAACCAATTCTCTGTTGCTTTGTTCCAAAGCTTCAAAATCATCGGCAACCTTATAGCGAAATTCATCAACATCTGTTGCTTTATAACCACCGATTCCTGCCTTGGAAAATCCAATTTCTCTAATTTCTTCTGCGGTAAACATTTATAACTAATTCCTTTCAAAGATATTTTTTAATTTGTAATATCAATCTGCCCTTTTGGGTTTTATCTTCAATTTTTTCCACAACAAATTTGCCTTTGCCGCGAACCGACAAAACATCATTATTCTTTATTTTAAAAGTTATGCTGTCACAAACAATATGATTAACAATCAAATTTCCGCTTAAAATAAAGCTTTTTGCTTTTTCGCGCGATAAATTGCATATTGCGCCGACGACACAATCAGCTCTGTCGGAAGCAATTACTTTTCTAATCTCTTCAAATCCTTGCGAAGATAAAATCTCACCGTTGAAAATTTCTGTTTTCACACCAACACCGCCGACTTTACTGATATTTTCAATCACAAAGTCAACGATTTTGTTGCTTACAAATACAAATGCCTCACCGGATTTTACAATTATATCTCCAACTTTATCACGCTCTATTCCAAGCGACATTAAAGTGCCTAGAAAATCTCTGTGTGAAAGGCATAATTCACTTTTATACAAAAATTTAAGGCATGTAAACGGAAAAGAAACCTCATCAGCCCAATCAGGCAAAATGGCAATAAAACATCTGGTTGCATTTTCATATCCTCCCCAAAAATCATATCTTATATGACTTTTATCAAGATACTGTTTACACTCAGAAAAATCGCGTTCGTTTAAAAAGCCTAAAAATGACGGAATATTTTTCAATTCAGTCATTTTTACAGCGTCTTCAAGCCTTGCTCTGATTAGTTTATCCGAATCAATCGACATTAGATGTACATACCGTTATTTTCGCTAAAATCATCTAATAACTCGTCACCCATAATATCAACATTATAAGGAGTGATAATATATGTGCAGTTTGCAACTCTTTTTAATGTACCGTTGTTTGCATAAGCAACGCCGCTTAAAAAGTCAACCAATCTGCGAGAAACATCCTTGCTGGTAGATTCAAGGTTCAAAACAACTGTTCTTTTTGAATTTAAGTGGTCGGCAATGCTGCTTGCTTCCGAAAAAGATTCAGGTTTAACCAAAACAACGGAAAGCTGCGAATTAGCATGAATATTTACATATTTGCCTTTTGAAGAAGAGTTGTCTTTTGATGAATAGTCAGAAGAAGATGTTGAAAAATAGTCTTTTTCTTTTTCTTCAGCTGCTGATTCTTCTTCGTAAGCGTACTCTTCCTCGTCTAATCCATCATTAACAGACATAAAATTCTTAATATTATCCATAAAACCCATATTAAAATACCACCTTTAATTATAAATTCTTTTACCATAAAGAGCCGAACCGACTCTAACCATAGTTGCGCCGCATTTTATTGCAAGGTCATAATCATCAGACATACCCATTGATAAAATGTCCATACTTATATTATCATAAATTTTACCCCGGTTGTCAATATAAAGTTTATACATTTCGTCAAAAAATTTCGATTTTTGTAAATTTGTTTGAAAAATCGGACCTAAAGTCATCAATCCTTTAACAAAAACACCCTCAATCTCACTGATTTGTGCCAAAAGCTCATTCAGATTTGATTTATTAATACCGCTTTTGGCTTCTTCATCTCCGATATTTACTTCAACAAGCACATTTGAAACGATTCCTTTATTAATACTCTGCTTTGAAATTTCTTTAGCAAGCTTTATAGAATCAACCGATTGAATAAGTTCAACCTTTCCCACAATCTGCTTAACCTTATTTGTCTGCAAAGTGCCGATAAACTGGCGGTGAAAGCCTTTATCTAATGCTTCTTCTTTTGATAAAAACTCCTGTACACGGTTTTCACCCATGTATCTGATACCTTTTTCAAATGAGTAATTTATGACCTCGACAGGAACTGTTTTTGTTGCCGCTAAAAGAGTAATATCATCAAAATTCTTGCCTACCGAAACTGCAGATTCATTAATCTTTTCGCAGACTTTTTTGTAATTTTCATCAAAATTTTTAAAACTATCCATCAAGATTCTTTCCTTTCACAATTACATCATCATATATTTTAAGTTCATTATCTGCATATTTAGATTTTACAATAACATACTCTTTAGAATTGTAAATAATATCGGTTTCAATGAATTTAGTAATTGTACCGCGTCGTACAAAAACACCTTTTTTGCCGTTTTTAACTCTGACAGATTTAGCATTAACCTTCAGACCTGTATAGGTTTTTAAAACAATTTGCATTTCTTTTTGACGCAAAGTAGCAAGCTCGCTGTTCATCTTCATACATGAAAGCACCAAAACAGCTTTTTGCCCGTCATCACTTTTATTAATAGCTTCAACGCTAACGCTCAATTCATTAACCGATGAAAGAGAAGTCCCTATTTTTAAAGTGTCGCCTTTAGAAACACCTTTAATATCAGCAGCATTAACCACAGTTACTATGTACCATTCATTTTCGCTGATAACCTTGCCGACTTCATTATCTTTTACCTCAGCCGGTTTAAGATTCTCTATTTGAGAAACAGTTACATCTTCGATATTATCATAGTCTATCGAATTTTCATAACCGTCAGTAAAATTGACAAAATAACCGGAACAATCGCTTTTAACCGATTTAACATTTTTATCATAACTGTCTTTGAGCAAAGACAATTCTTTTTTATACTTTTCAATTACCTTTGTATAATTCTTCTCTCTGCCGGTTGCCAACTGACCCTGTGCCATATAATAGCAAAGTGATTTTAACACCTTTTCATTATCTGAAAAACTATTCGAATTAACATTTCTGAGCATAGAATAAATATTATCCTGAATCTGCTCTGAAATAATATCAAGGTCTGCTAATTTAATAGAATTCTGCTTGTCTATTTCTTCAATAGATGATAAATAATCTTCCAATTCATTTATTTCATTGGCAATCTCAACATCTTTGGATTTTTCATAAAAGCTTACAACGGTTGAATTTTTAGCAACTTTACCGCCGTTTTGCACTTTAAAAACCTTATAACCCTTATTATCGGATTTAATAACATTTTCTTTTCTTACTATAATACATTGTGCGGAAATAGTCTTTTTAATAGTCGTTTGTGTAGTTTCCTCGGTTGTATAAGGGTCAAAAAGCGAACCGAATGTATGATAAAGTACAAAAACAACAATTAAAATACCGAAAATTCCAAAAATAATTTTTCTTGAAAACTTGTCTTTTTTTTCGGTCACTTTATTTCTCCCCTTTCTCAATTTAAAAAGCCGCTGATTTTTTCAAAACAGTCTTTAAGTATTATATCATATTTTTCGCAATCAGGATAGTACCAATTAATTGCTTTATTGCGTTTAAACCAGGTAATCTGTCTTTTGGCATAGCGTCTTGTTTCCTGTTTTAATTTTTCCACACACTCTGACAGAGTTTTTTCACCATCAAAATACGGCTTAAACTCTTTACAGCCTATTGCCTGAACCGCAGTTTTTGAAGCCGGCAGCTTCAAAAACTCTCTTGCTTCATCAACTATGCCGTTTTCAACCATTTTATCAACTCGCTGATTTATACGGTTATAAAGATTTTCACGATTTTGATAATTTATTCCGATAAAAATAGGATTATACAAAGACGGATTTTTCTTTGAATTTGCAACCTGTTCGGTTTTAGTTATGCCGCTTGTAAAATAAATCTCCAAAGCCCTTTTAACACGCTTGATATTATTAGGATGAATTTCTTTTGCCGCATTTTCATCAAGGCTTTGCAACAAAGCAAATAGCTCTTTTGGCCCTTTTTCCTTTTCAAGCTTGTCTATTCTGTCACGAACTTCATCATTTTTATTTTCAACCGAAAAATCAATGTTGTTTACAAAGCTGTCAATATAAAGCCCTGTTCCACCGACAAAAAGCGGTATCTTATTTCGAGCAGTTATATCAGCGGTAATCTCTTTTGCCGCACAGCAAAAATCAGCTACCGAAAAGCTTTCACTAACGCTGATACAATCAATAAGATGGTGCTTAATACCGCACATTTCATCTTTGCTCGGCTTTGCAGTTGAAACCGAAAGCTCTTTATAAACCTGCATTGAATCAAATGAAATAATCTCACAATCAAATTTTTTTGCAATTTCAATTGAAAGAGCAGTTTTGCCGCTTGCGGTAGGTCCTACTACCACTATAATAGGAATTTTATTCATTATACAATCCTCGAAAAGCGCTTTTTAAACTCATAAAGTGTCATTTCGGCGGCAACAGGTCTGCCATGCGGACAATACCTTATATTTTCATCATTTAAAACTATATCAGCTAATTTTTCAAGCTCTAAAGCATTTGATTTGTTTCCGCCCTTAATAGCAGATCTGCAAGCAACAGAATGATAAAGCCAATCAAGAAACTCCGGCGAAAAATCTGTAAACTTTTCAGTTAATTTTCCCGCTATTTCTTCAATCAAATCCTTAACACTCTCTTTATCAAGCTCCATAGGAATACCTCGCACAAGAATAGTTCTCGTGCCGTAATCCTCAATTTCAAAACCTAATGAATTAATCTCGTCTATATAAGAAACAATTGCGTCATACTCTTTTGCATTAAGCTCCACTCTTAAAGGAATAAGCAGCATTTGCGGATTATGCTCGGCGTTATTTCGCAGCTTTTCAAAAATAATACGCTCATGAGCCGCATGCTTGTCGATGATAATCATTTTATCATCACATTCAACTAAAATATATGTATCAAATACTTCGCCGACATATTTAAAAGCAATATGCTCTTTTTGGGTTTCGCTTATTACTTCAGGCGCTTTTTCTACCTCAATAGGAGCTTCGTTTTTCTCAGCAAAATTCTGATTTTGAGGCTCTTGATTTGTTTCAACCGTTTTTTCTTCGGAATTTTTATTATAATCAAATTCTTCTTCCGCAACCTTCACAGTTGGAGTGAAAGGAATAGAAAAAGATGATACAGGCTTTTTAGTTTCTTTATCATCTGCCGGTTTAATCGGCTTTTCGCCATACTCTTTTTTAAACTGCTTTGGAGTGGATTTCTGAAAGAATTCTTGTTTTTTGGTTTCAACCGTTTTTTCAGCTAAATTCAATTTCAACTGCTCCGCCTGCTCGTTTTCAACAAGCTGCGCAACATTAGTTTTAAACTCAACTCTTGAAACATCCGCCGCAAGCGCCGACATTACGGCATAATAAATACTTCTGAAAATAACCTGTTCATTTGAAAAACGGACTTCAATTTTTGAAGGGTGAACATTTACATCAACCTGTGAAGCATCGAGCTTGATATTTAAAACACAGCCCGGATAATTTCCAACCATAATGCGGTTTTTATAAGCCTGTTCCAATGCGGCTATACCCGTTTTTGTGCGGACATAGCGACCGTTTAAAAAGAAAAACTGCATTGAACGGTTTTTTCTTGAAGCGGTTGGTTTAGTAACAAATCCGCTTACTGAAATGCCGTCAAGCGAATAGTCTACTTCTAACAAAGAATTTGAAAATTCAGCGCCGAAAACCGAAAAACAAGCAGATTTTAACAGCTTATCTCCCGGTGTATTAATTACCTGTTTTCCGTCTTTAATAAGTTTAAAAGAAATTTCGGGATGCGAAAGCGCAAGACGCTCAATAATTCCTATAACAACGTTTGACTCGGTATTATCCTTTTTAAGAAACTTCATTCGCGCAGGAGTATTATAAAACAAATCCTTTACTATAAATGTAGTACCTAAAGCGCAGCCGGCCTCTTCAAAAGAAACTTCTTCGCCGCCGTCAATCTCATAAGCATAGCCGAAATCGTTTTCAGCGGTACGGGTAATAAGTTCAACTCTTGCTACCGCGCAAATTGAAGCCAAAGCCTCACCGCGAAAGCCGAGAGTATAAATCGCATTTAGGTCGTTGCCTGTTTTAATCTTGCTT
>JBJEIS010000017.1:0-6009 GCA_051877275.1 Acutalibacteraceae bacterium
CTTTCATTTTTGAGCCGTCTTTAATTTTACATGGGTAAGCACCTAAACGCATTGTACCGCCTTTAGGAATGTTTCCTTGCTGGTCAGGCATAAGTGCAATAACATTGTTGTTACCTTCAGGTGTAAACTCGCTGGAGTTTGCGTCAGATAAATTAAGTACATGACGGGCAAACTCAATAACTGCGGTCTGCATACCGAGACAAATGCCAAAGTACGGTACATTATGAGTTCTTGCATATTTTGCGGTGCAAATTTTGCCTTCTACACCTCTGTCACCAAATCCGCCCGGAACTAAGATTCCGTCATATTTTGAAAGATATTTTTCAGCAGTTTCGTCAGTGATTTTTTCAGCGTCTACCCAGCCGATTTCAACTGTTGCAGCATTATCATAGCCCGCATGGCGAAGAGCCTCTGCCACTGAAAGATAAGCGTCATGTAATTTTACATATTTGCCGACAATAGCAATTTTAACAGTATCTTTGCAATTATCAATTCGTTCTAACATCTCAAGCCAGTCACCCATATCGGCGTCTTTAGCGTCAATGTTCAATTCGCGGCAGACAATATCGGAAAGATGACTTTCTTCAAGCATAATCGGTGCCTGATAAAGTACAGGAACAGTAATGTTTTGAATAACACAATCAGGTTTAACATTACAGAACATCGATATTTTCTGACGAATTGTATCAGGCATAGGAATATCGCATCTTGCAATAATTAAATCAGGCATGATTCCGAGCGACTGCAACTCGCGAACCGAATGTTGTGTAGGTTTTGATTTTAATTCTTCTGAACCCGGAATATAAGGAATTAAAGTAACATGCATAAATAAGCAATTCTCTTTACCTACTTCCAAAGACACCTGACGAATAGCCTCTAAAAACGGTTGTGATTCGATATCACCTGTTGTACCGCCGATTTCGGTGATAACAACATCTGCGTCGGTTTCTTTACCTACTGTATAAATAAATGATTTAATCTCGTTAGTAATATGAGGAATAACCTGAACTGTTTTGCCAAGATATTCTCCCTGACGTTCTTTATTAAGAACATTCCAATAAACCTTACCGGTTGTAAGGTTTGAAAATTTATTTAAGTTTTCATCAATAAATCTTTCATAGTGACCAAGGTCGAGATCGGTTTCAGCACCGTCTTCGGTAACATAAACTTCACCATGCTCAAACGGATTCATAGTACCCGGGTCAACATTGATATATGGGTCAAGCTTCTGGGCGGCAACTTTAATACCCCTTGCTTTTAAAAGTCTGCCGAGCGATGCGGCGGTGATACCTTTACCGAGTCCTGAAACAACGCCTCCGGTTACAAAGATATATTTTGCCATTTTTCAACCAATCCTTTCATGCACCTTGTTTATCATATTCCCTTGAATTTCACATATAAAGTAATTATACTATAAAATTCTCAAGTATTCAACTATAAAATTTAATAAATTGCAAAAAAATCTCGAAACATAAAAAATACATTAACTTATTGTTAATGTATTTTTTGCTTGTATTCTTTTGGTGATATTCCGAATTTAATTAAAAAACCTCTGTAAAAAGTAGAGTATGTTTCAAATCCGCAGATTGAGGCGATTTCTGCTAAAGAGCAGTCTTTTTTTCTGTCAATCATTCTTTTTGCTTCGCTGAGCCTTAAATTTAATATGTATTTATGAAAAGATGTCCGACATATTTCTTTCATCATTTTTTTAATTGCTTTTTCCGACATATAGGTGTTTTCAGCGGTTTCTTTTAATGTAATATTTTCAAAAAGATGATTTTGTATATAAACATAAAGTTTTGCAAAATTACTGTCGGTTTCTTTAAAAGGAGTAGGATGTAAATCTTCATATATATAATTAATTTCACAGATTAATGATAGCAATGCTGATAGTACAAAAGGTCTTCCGCTTCTTGATTCTAAAACACGCAAAATATTTTTAACAGCATAATCAAAATGACTGTTCATTACCTCTTTATCATAGATTTTTATATTTTCGTTATAATAAAAAGGTTTTAAAATATCAATTTTCGGATCAAGGCTATGAAAAAATTTTGAAAAAAACCTTATTTCAAGAAATTCATCACCTATTAATCCGCTGGTTATTTTATAATTCTCTTTTTTATTTGCAATGAACATTTGCTTCGGTTTTAAATAAATTATTTTATCTTTATATTCTATTTTTGCTTTTCCTTTAAATAAAATAAAGATAAAACATTCGTTGCTGTTATTTGCCTGATGAAAAAACTTATAGTTTTTAACAAAATTATTTTTAAAATAAATCATTTGTAAGTCAGGCTGTTCAAAGTGCAGTTTTACACAACTCATAAAAATCACCGTTTGTATATTTTGCATTAATTATATCATATAAGGGACTAAAATGCAATGTATTACGGACTGTTTTTGCAATTCAATTTTACATTTTTATTTTATATAATTATTTATAGCTTTATAGCAAAAAACAAAATATAATAAGGAGAAAAAAAGAAATGAAGAAATTACTATCTATTTTTATTTCAATTGTAATGCTGTTTACAGTCATCGGCTCAATGACAGTAGCAAGAGCCGAAGAAGCTACATACAGTATTCTTGAGGTAAAAGACAAAATTCGAACCGTGGGCAGAACCGAAGATGTAGAAAGCGGTATTGCCTGCGACTGGACAGCAAGCGGTATTGAATTTACTGCTGTTTGCGAGGAAAATGCAAGTATTGCATTAACAGTTTATGCAAACGCAGAGTGTTATTTTACTGTTTTTATTGATGATGTTCGTCAAGATTACAGAGTTCGTACTTTAAGCGGCACTTATACTCCTGTAATTGCTTCTGCTGAAAACGGACTTACCGCAGGCACTCATAAAATTAAAATTATAAAACAAACAGAGCGCACCGTCGCAACAGTAAACATCAAATCTTTTGTGCTTAATAACGCTGCTTTAGGTGACAAGCCTGAAGAGCCTCAATACATTTTTGAGTCAATCGGTGACTCTATTACAAGCGGTTTCGGCTCACTTGATACAAATAATCAAGCAGCAAAATACTCTGATGGCACCAGAACTTATGCATTTATTACTGCTCAAAACTTTGGTGCTGAATCAAGAGTTACATCAGTATCAGGCGGCACAATAAATTCACTTTATTCTCAGTATATTAAGAATACTCGTGACGACAACGCTTTTGATTATTCTGCATACAAAAAGCCAAATGTTGTTACAATTGCTTTCGGAACTAACGACGGCGCTAAAACCGTTGATTATTGGCAGACAGGTATTAAGAATTTTGCTGACGCAATTCGCACAGGATATAATGATTATACCATTCCGATTGTAATGGTGCAGAATCTTATGACTAATGACGATAGTGTAAGAGCCAATATTGCACAGGCTGTTAAAAATCTTGAAAGTTTAGATGCTGAAAAATACAGCAGTATTTTTGTTACATACGGTACCAACCCGACAGGGGGACATCCTGCACAGGCTAATCATAAAAGTGTTGCAAACAAGCTCACAAGAGATTTAGTTGAGTTCGGAATTATGCCGGCTTCAGCTTTAAGAAGCGACGCTACCGTAACCTTAACAGAAAAAACAACATTAGAAGAATCATTAAATAAATTCGACAGCGTAGTTTCACCGGGTTCAACAGTTACAGGTATTACAGGCGAATTAGTTTCACCTCTTGATCCTGCTGATGCTGAGTCGGAAACTGCTAAGGCGGTTAAATACACAGCTGACGGCACACAATCCGCTACTACAGATTATCGCTACCCTCAGGTAAGAGTAGGAACAGTTACAAACAAAAACGATACTGAAACATATAGAACAAAGGGTATATCTTTCTACATTAACTATAAAGATACTACTGATTATACCGATGTTGAAGATCCTACCTTATCAAAACCTCAACTTCTTCTATCTTCCGGAGACAAAAAAGCAACAGTTACTCTTGATGTTGAAGACGGAGCTACACAAAAAGTTGAAATTTATTGGAGTACAATGCCGAATACTTCATATGTATTTACAGGTAATCTTGTATATTCAAATAATGTTAATGTGAACTTGGAAATGAGCGGTGCTTGTGAATACACAATCGACAATGTGAAAGTACTTCTTAATAAGTATACTTATACTGAAAATGCCGATTGCGCATATACATATACTGCTGGATATAGTTCATACGAAGTTATCGGAATTTTGGACGGTTACGAAGAAGTAACTACTGTAGTAACAACTACTTCTACAAGTACAACCACTTCTACTACCACAACCACAAAAGCAACTGAAACAACTTCGACAGTTACGTCAACTCCCGGAGCAGAATATACAAAAGTATTGGATTTTGATAACAATATGACAAGTGTTACACTTACAGCAGCAAATGCAAACTCTGTAACCGGCGGAGTTATAAATTATGCCGAAGTCGATGAATCTTATACTGACGGAAATGTACTTAAGATGGATGCTGTTAAATGGACTAATTTCGGCTTTTCTATAGGAAATGTGCTTAAAGACAAAAAAGTTAAGAGCATATCCTATACTGTTTGGTCTGATGACAGTCAAAGCTGGGTATCGGCGCGTACAGGTATCGGTAACAGCAGTGTTTCATCTTTAGCATTAACAGCAAGCGGTTCGTTTGGTTATTCAAGTAGTATTGGAATAACCTCTACGCCGAAAACTATTACTTATGACTTTTCAAAAATAGCACCTTCCGTATATAACACTATCAGCAATGCTTATATGGTATTTGCAAATAACTCAGCTAACATAGTAGTTTATATTGATAATATTGTTATTACTTATCAAAAATATGCCGGTACATTTACAGGCGGTGCTGACGGTGACCAGGTTGTATATGCTGATGAAAACGGAAACCTTACAACTCCGAATGCTACAATCGCTGACGGCGAATTTGCAGGCTGGGTAACTGAAGATGACGCTGATACTATAATTCCAGCAAATACAAAACTCACTCTTGTAGAAGATACTACATATTTTGCAGTAGCAACCACAAGAGGAGAACAATCTGCTCCCGAAGCTCCTGTTGTTGAAAGCAAAACCGCAAATTCCGTAACTCTTGTTGCTAATGAGAATTACCAGTACAGCAAGGACGGTGAAACATGGCAAAACAGCAATGTATTCAGCGGTCTTTTAGCCGGTACAGAATATACTTTCTATCAGAGATTAAAGGCTACTCCGACCCAATATGCATCACCGGCATCAGAGGTTACTACAGTAACAACAAATGCTGTATATAAATGGAACCTTTATTCAGATAGCTTTAAAATAAACAGCGGTGCTACTCTTGCAGGCGGATTTAACACTCAGTATAAAAATGATGGCACATATTTTGTATCAACAGGCAATGCTATAGGTGCAACTGCAACTCTCACATCATTATCAACAGTTAAATCGGGTGTATATGCTGTTAAGTTCTATGCAAGAGCTGCTGGCGCTCGTGCGAACATTGATATTTCAGTTAACGGCACTAAAGTAGCATCAGATCTTAATACCGGAAATACCGGAACCGGTAGCGGATTAGACTATGGATTTGATTTAAGTAATGTTGAAATAGTTGATGAAGATCAGCCGATTACTTTAACAATTACTACAACTACAGAAGGCAATTTGTATCTGAATTCTATTGAACTTACTAAGATAGCAGATGTAGACTTATCTGTTACTACCGCGATGGTTTCAGGCGCTTCAATCAGACTTGGAGGTATAAACGGTATCAGATTTTACACAAAAGTAGATACTGCAAAAATCGCAGCGCTTCGCAGTGCAGGCTACACAGTAGAACTCGGTACACTTATCGCTCCTGCTGATAATATTAAAGATACAGAGTTAAGCTTTAACCTTGAAACAGGTAAATATGTTGATGTAAAATTCAATTCAACAACGTATTATACCGATGGTGAGTTCAGCGGTATTGTAGGCTCACTTGTAAATATCAAAGATACAAATATTACAAGAGATTTTGTAGGCAGAGGCTATGTAAAAGTTACAGATAAAGACA
>JBJEIS010000018.1:0-24791 GCA_051877275.1 Acutalibacteraceae bacterium
TTCTTATTTTTCAAGCAATGAATGGCCTGTCATTTCTTCAGGCTGAGGCATATCCATAATATCAAGCATTGTTGGTATTAAATCTGCCAAAACACCGCCGCTTTTAAGAGATTTAGCCTCTGTACCGATTGCGATAAGCGGAACAGGATTTGTTGTATGAGCAGTAAACGGATCTGTGCTGTTATCATCAACAAGCATTTTGTCAGCATTTCCGTGATCGGCAGTAATAAGAACTGCGCCGCCTGCTTTCATCACTGCGTCAACAACCTGGCCAACGCAATCATCGACAGCTTCAACCGCCTTTACTGCTGCGTCAAAAACGCCTGTATGACCTACCATATCACAGTTAGCGAAGTTTAATATAATAACATCATATTTACCGCTTTCAATTCGTTTTACACACTCTTGCGCAACAGGATAAGCGCTCATTTCAGGCTGTAAGTCATAAGTAGCAACCTTAGGGCTTGGAATAACACATCTGTCTTCACCCTCATAAGGCTCTTCAACACCGCCGTTAAAGAAAAATGTTACATGAGCATATTTCTCAGTTTCAGCGATACGAAGCTGTGTTTTGCCGTTTTTAGCAAGGTACTCACCGAGAACATTATTAAGTTCAACCGGAGGATAAGCGACCTCAACATTCGGCATTGTAGCGTCATACTGCGCCATACAAACAAAATTAACAGGGAATCTGCCGAATTTACGCTCAAATCCGTCAAACTCATCATCAACAAAAATTCTTGTCATCTGACGAGCTCTGTCAGGACGGAAGTTCATAAAGATTACAGTATCATCTTTCTGAACACGGCCGCCTTCGCAAGTAATACAAGGAACGATAAACTCATCTGTAACGTCCTTTGCATAGCTGTTGTCAACAGCCTCTTGCCACGAATTCGCCTTTTCACCCTCGCCGTAAACAAATGCGGCATAAGCCTTTTCTTCTCTATCCCAGTTATTATCTCTGTCCATTGCATAGTAACGGCCTGAAACAGTTGCGATTTCACCAAGACCGATTTCATCAATCTTATCCTGTAAATCTTTTATAAACTGTTTACCGTCATGTGGGTCAGTATCACGGCCGTCAGTAATACAATGAAGATAGAGCTTGTCTGCTCCCATTTTTTTAGCCATATCCATAATGCCGAACCAGTGGTCAGAGTGTGAATGAACACCGCCCTCACCTACAAGTCCAATCAGGTGAATTGCCTTGCCGTTATCAATAGCGGCTTTCATATTTCTAACAAGAACATCATTTGTCAGCATTGAGCCATCTTGAATTGATTTTGTAATAAGGGTTAACTGCTGATAAACAATACGGCCTGCGCCCATATTGGTATGGCCAACCTCGGAGTTACCCATCTGACCGTCAGGCAGACCTACATTCATACCCGAAGCGCCGATAGTTGTCCAAGGATATTCTTTCATATAACGGTCGATGTTTGGTTTATTTGCGGCAACGATTGCATTACCTGTTTTATGCTCAGGCACCCAACCGAAACCGTCCATAATAATTAAAGTAACAGGTTTTTTCATAAAATATAAAAATCCTTTCAATATTAGAACGGGAGGAGCAAAACCCCTCCCCTACTTGTTTGATAAAAACATTTAGATATATTTAAGCCTTTCGCCGAAGGCTCCCAAAACTAATATACACCAATTAGATATAAGTTACTGTGAAAAAATCATCTTGATATATTTAGGCTTTTCGCCGAAGGCTTATAAAAGCTAATATACATCAATCAGCTAACAAATACTGTGAAAAAATTATTTGCTGGCAGCTTTAACGATAACAGAGAAGTCCTGTGCTTTTAATGAAGCGCCGCCGATAAGACCGCCGTCAACATTTACTTTTGAAAGAAGCTCAGCCGCATTGCCTGCGTTCATTGAACCGCCGTACTGAATTGTAACAGTTTCAGCAACATCTGCACCGTAAACATCAGCGATTGCATCACGAACAAATTTGTTTCCCTCATCAGCCTGTTCAGCAGTAGCTGTTTCACCTGTGCCGATAGCCCATACAGGCTCGTAAGCGATAATTACATTTTTAAGCTGTTCTTCAGTAACATCTTTTAAAGCAATTTTAGTCTGCATTGACAAGATTTCTTTTGTAACACCCTGTTTTCTCTGTTCTAATGTTTCACCTACGCAGATGATAGTTTTAAGACCTGCCTCGAGCGCTGCTTTTGAACGAAGATTAACTGTTTCATTAGTTTCACCGAAATACTGTCTTCTTTCAGAGTGACCTGTGATAACATATTCAACACCGCAAGCGAGCAACATTTCAGCTGAAATTTCACCTGTATAAGCGCCTGATGCTTTAAAATGAACATTTTCTGCACCGATTTTGATATTTGAGCCTTTTGCAGCTTCAACAGCAGCGGCAATATCAACATAAGGTACGCAAAGAACAACATCGCAATCAGCGTCTGCTACTAAAGGTTTCATCTCGTTAATCAAAGCAGTGGTTTCTGCCGGTGTTTTATTCATTTTCCAGTTACCTGCGATAACTGCATTTCTTTTTTCTTTTAACATTTGTTTTTCCTCCGATTATTTTTTAAAATTGGATTTTCAAAATTAGGGCGGGATGCGAGCATCCCGCCTATTTAATTAACAAAAATTATTTATCGTTCATTGCCATAATGCCCGGAAGGTCTTTACCCTCTAAAAATTCGAGAGAAGCGCCGCCGCCGGTTGAAATATGGCTCATTTTATCGCCGTAACCTAATGTGTTTACAGCAGCTGCAGAGTCACCGCCGCCGATGATTGTTGTAGCGTCTGTTTCAGCCAAAGCTTTTGCAACAGCGATAGTACCCTTTGCAAATGAAGGATTTTCAAATACACCCATAGGTCCGTTCCAAACAACGGTTTTTGCTGATTTAACTTCGTTAGCAAAGAGTTCCTGTGATTTAGGTCCGATATCAAGACCCATAATATCATCAGGAATCTGACCTGCGTCATAATTTACAACATCAACTTCAGCGTCGATTGGATCCGGGAAGTTCTTAGTGCAGGCATTATCAATAGGAAGAAGAATTTTAACACCTTTTTCTTCCGCTTTTTTAAGCATTTCTTTACAATAATCAACTTTTTCAAGGTCAACAAGTGAAGTACCTACTTTTTTACCCTGAGCTACCAAGAAAGTAAATGCCATACCGCCGCCGATGATAAGAGTATCAGCTTTATCGAGTAAGTTTTGAATAACGTTAAGTTTATCAGATACTTTAGCACCGCCGAGAATTGTAACAAAAGGTCTTACCGGATTTTCAACCGCATTGCCTAAGAATTTGATTTCTTTTTCGATAAGGTAACCTACAACAGACTCATCAACATAAGAAGCAACACCTACTGTTGAGCAATGAGCTCTGTGAGCGGCACCGAAAGCGTCATTTACAAAAACATCTGCAAGAGAACCGAGTTCTTTTGAGAAAGCTTCACCGTTTTTAGTTTCTTCTGCTCTGTAACGAGTGTTCTGAAGAAGAACAACATCGCCGTCATTCATAGCTGCAACTGCTTTTTTAGCATTTTCGCCTACTACTGTATCATCAGCAGCAAAAACAACCTCTTTACCGAGATGCTCTGATAATCTTTTTGCAACAGGAGCCAAAGATAATTCAGGTTTTGGCTCACCCTTAGGTTTACCAAGATGTGAACAAAGGATAACTTTACCGCCGTCAGCAATAAGCTTTTTGATAGTAGGTAAAGCTGCAACAATTCTGTTTTCGTCAGTTATAACGCCGTTTTTAAGCGGTACGTTAAAGTCACAACGAACAAGAACTCTTTTACCCTTTACGTTAATATCATCTACTGTTTTTTTGTTTAATGTCATCATTTTTAAAACATTCCCTTTCATATTAAAGTTAGTTCATTTTAAATTAAAAGGCTCGCAAAACGCAAAACCCTAATGACCTATTTTATATTGTATATTATTATGGTCATTTTTTCAAGTAAAATATCAAATTTTATTCAATTTTTACTTATTATTTAAATAAATCCAAACTTCAAAGCCGATTTTTGTTAATATTTTAACAAAATGCTTTACATTTTTTTAAAAAGGAAGTATAATAAGAAAATCTTACCGCGTAAACAAACTAATATTTTAAAATATTGGCTTGTATATTTCGTGTTAAGATAAAACAATTAAAGATGAAAGGAGGAGGGAAAGTGTTATTAGTAGTTGATATTGGTAATACAAACATCACGCTCGGTGTTTTTGACGGTGATGAGCGAAAAATGATTGCAAGAATGGCAACGGATAAAACCAAAACCGCTGACCAGTATGCAGTTGAGCTTATCAATGTTTTAAGCATCTATAAAATCGGACTTGAAGATTTAGACGGATGTATTGTTTCCAGTGTTGTACCACCGCTGACAAATGCGTTTAAAAAGGCTTGTGAATTAATCAAAGTCAAAAAGACGCTTTTTGTAGGACCGGGAGTAAAAACAGGGCTTGATATTAAAATTGATAATCCTGCTCAGCTTGGCGCAGACCTTGTTGTAGGCGCAGTTGCAGCTATTAAAAAATATCCTATGCCTTGCATTATCTTAGACCTCGGAACCGCAACAACAATAAGTGTTCTTGATAAAAACGGTGCGTTTTTAGGCGGCCCGATTTGCGCGGGTATAGGTATATCGCTTGAAGCACTTACTTCCAGAACTTCACAGTTACCGGGTATTTCCATTGAAACGCCGAAGTCTGTTATCGGTAAAAATTCTATCGACAGTATGAAAGCCGGACTTGTTATAGGCAGCGCCTGTATGGTTGACGGTTTGATTGAAAGAATTGAATCCGAGCTCGGTGAAAAAGCTACGGTTGTAGCAACGGGCGGATTAGCGTCCGAGGTCGTTAAAAACTGCAAAAGAGAAATTATTATAAACGACAATCTTTTGCTTGACGGCTTAAAAGAAATTTACGAAAAAAACACAAAATAAAAACAAAAATCTAAAAGAATTGTATTCTCTTTGCTCTGCTGAGCACGAATGAGAAGATTTTGTTTAAATACAAGTAAAAATATCGTAGGAATACACAGCGTATTTCAAGAGATTTTTACGAAGTAGTTATAAAAATATTCCATTCGATTCGGAAGAGAAACAGTATCAGGAGGAAAATTATTATGGCAACAAAAAGAAATAACGAAGCAGTATACAAACTTGTAATAACAGCTATTTTCATTGCATTAACTGCATTTTTGCAGTTATTTGCAAGCTCAATTACCTTAGGCACAGTAAGTTTTTCAATCGTATTAATTCCTATTGTTCTCTGCGGAATGTTGACAGGTCCGCTCGGCGGCACTTTATGCGGTCTTACATTCGGCATCATCACAATGATAGGCGGTATCACAGGCGGCGAACTTTTTACCGCAACATTGATGCAGTCGGGCACAAAAGGATTTATTATAACAACGCTTATTTGTTTGGTAAAAGGTACCGCAGCAGGACTTGTTTCGGCTCTTATTTATAAAGCAGTAAAAAACAAAAACAACTTTGCAGCTGTTGTATGTGCGTCTGCTGTCGCACCGATTGTTAATACAGGATTATTTATACTCGGCGCATTAACTTTATCAGATATATTATCAGCAACCTTTGTTCAGGATGGCTCAACAGTTATATATTTCCTTGTTATAGGCTGTGCCGGTATTAACTTTGTTATTGAATTTTTAGTAAATATTATTTTTGCACCTGCTGTTTATCAATTGATAAAGGCAGTTGGAAAGGGTAAAATTTAAATTTATGAAAAACATAAACAAATTGCAAAACCGAATCGGAAACGATTCGGTTTGCTTAATTCAAAATCCGATTAATCTACGATATTTTACAGGCTCAAAAATTGATACCGGCTATCTTTTGGTATCAAAAGACACTGCTTGTTTTATAACTGATTTCCGCTATATTGAAGTAGCTGAAAAGTATTTTAAAAACAGTTGTGTTTCGGTAATTATGCAAAATAAATTGTCTGATGATGTACAAAATGTTTTTGAAAAAGCAAACGGCAGCCGATTACTCATAGAAACGGATTACCAGTCTGTCGCAAGTCTTGAATTCTTTAAAAAAATTACCGAAAATATCGTTACCGATAAGACTCTTGACAATATTATTTCAGATTTACGCATAATCAAAAGTGAATACGAGCTTGAACAGATAGCCAAAGCGCAGGAGATTACCGACAAGGCATTCACTCATATTCTTAATTTTATAAAAGTCGGTGTTACGGAGCGTGACTTAGCGCTCGAAATTGAGTTTTTTATGCGTAAAAACGGCGCCGAAGGAATATCGTTTAATCTTATCACAATTTCAGGCAAAAACACTTCACTTCCGCACGGAATTCCCTCGGAAAAGCAAATTGAAAACGGTGATTTTGTTACTATGGATATCGGATGCAAAGTAAATGGATACTGTTCGGATATGACAAGAACCGTTGCGGTTGGATTTGCAACTGACGAAATGAAAAAGGTTTATAACACCGTACTTGAAGCGCAGAAAAAAGCGCTTGCAACAGTCAAAAGCGGCGTAGAGGCATTAAAGGTTGATAAGGCGGCTCGAGATTATATCTACGAAAACGGTTATGAAGGATGCTTTGGTCATTCAACAGGTCACGGTGTGGGGCTTTTTATCCACGAAGCGCCTAATGTTTCATTTAAAAGCGAAACTGTTTTACAGCCGGGTATGGTTATTACTGTTGAACCCGGGATTTATTTAAATGATAAATTCGGAGTACGAATAGAAGATATGGTTGCTGTCACAAAAGACGGCTGCAAAAATTTCACCAAAAGCAAAAAAGACTTGATAATTTTATAAATAACAGATTTGTCACTTTATTTGACTTTATATTAAATTTATAGTATAATAATCATAATTGGTTATTATACTATTTTTATTAGTTCTTAACTTTTTCTTTAAAAGTTTTTATAATTCAACGGTTAAATTAAAAACAGAGGAAAATCAAAGTGAAAGGATATGTTCTTTAGTGGAATTCCGAGAAGAATGTTTTTTACCGGTAATTATCGGCGCCGATATAAATGCTTACAGTTTAGCAAGAAGTTTTCATGAGGAGTATAAAATCAAATCCCTTGTAATTTCAATGCTTGAAGCAAAGATAATTTCCAAATCAAAAATTATTGAAAACCGAATTTACAAAGGGCTTGAAAATGAAGATGTTTTAATCAAAACGCTGATGGATATCGGTGAAGAATTCAAAGGCAAAAAGAAGCTTATTGTGCTTGGCTGCGGCGATTGGTATGTAAGAATTTTGGTTGAAAACAAAAAGAAACTTGAAAAATACTATATCGTACCTTATATTAATGTAGATTTGCTTAACGAAATCGTGCTTAAAGACAAATTTTATGAAATTTGTGACAAGCTTGATATTCCTTATCCGGATACATTTGTTTATAACTGCAAGCAGGAAAACACGCTTGATTTTGACTATGATTACCCGATTATTGCAAAACCTGCAAATTCGGCTCTTTATCATTACGCAAAATTTCCCGGAAAGAAAAAGGTCTTTCGTTTAAAATCGCGTGAAGAACTTGATACAATGCTTAAAAACCTTGAATCATCAAGCTATGACTACAAGTTTTTAATTCAAGACTGCATTCCGGGCGGCGATGACAAAATGCGTGTTCTTAACTGCTACTGCGACCGCAATGCGAAAGTAAAATTTGCTTCACTCGGTCATGTTTTGCTTGAAGAGCATACACCTTCGGCAATCGGCAACCCTGTTGTTGTTATTAATGAAGTTAATAAAGAAATAGTTAAGGCCGCCACTAAGTTTTTAGAAGAAATCGGCTATACCGGTTATGCGAATTTTGATATTAAATATGACGAACGCGACGGAATTTTCAAATTCTTTGAAATCAATGTTCGTTTGGGCCGCTGCAATTACTATGTTACAGGTTCAGGATTCAATACGGTAAAACGCATTGTTGATGATTTGGTTTTTGAAAAAGAACTTGACTATGAGATTGCAGACAATGAAAATCTTTTCTCGGTTGTTCCGATGGGCGTAATTAAAAAATATGTAAAAGACCCTGATATGATTAAGCGCGCAATCGACCTTGATAAAAAAGGCAAGCGCTGTCATCCGCTTATTTACAAAGGCGATATGTCGCCTGTAAGAGCATTTTATGTTTATGCCCAGCTTCTAAATTATTACAGAAAATATAAAAAATATAAATAAACCGAAAGGCATTATCAATGAGTGAAAAAACACTTGGAGTATTAGGGGGAATGGGGCCGCTTGCAACTGCTTATTTTATGAAAATAACAGTTGATATGACTAAAGCGGATACCGACCAGCAGCATATACCGATGATAGTGTTTAACCACACTACCATTCCTGACAGAACAGAATATATTCTTGATAATTCAAAAGCGAATCCTGTGCCTATTTTGCAGGCAGACGCAAAAAAGCTTCAAAATGCAGGCGCTGATATTATAGCTATGCCTTGTAACACAGCTCATAACTTTTTTGAGCAAATTCAGCAAAGCGTTGACATACCTGTTTTACATATCGTAAAAGAAACTGTTGAGTTTATTGCAAAACGCGATGATAAATGTAAAAAAATCGGCATTTTAGCTACCAAAGGCACTTTAAAATCAGGCGTTTATCAGGATTTTTGCAATCAATTCGGACTTACCGCAGTTTTACCGAATAAAGCAGTTTCAAATATGCTTATGGATATTATTTATAATAAAATTAAAACCGGTAAAAAAGTACGCACCGGCGAATTTTTAAGTATCATCGACGATATGAGAGAAAGCGGATGCGACGCGGTAATTTTAGGCTGCACTGAGCTTTCTGTTGTAAAATCCGACCTCAATTTAAAAAGATACGATATTATAGATTCTCTTGAAGTACTTGCAAAACGCTCGATTGAGCTTTGTGACAAAGAAATCAACGAAGGTTGGTTTTAATCAGGAACTGAAAATATGAAAAAATTTAAACAGATATTTTTTAAAACAATACCAAAATATGCAGTAGTACCGCTTTTGCTTACGCTTGTTGCCAATCTGATTGCTTATTATGGTTCACTAATAATAGTTGACTTATTTGATATTCCACGTCATAATGTGCACTTCCCTATTGACGACCTTATTCCTTTTATGCCGCAATGGATTACGGTTTATTTCGGGTGTTATATTTCATGGGTTGTTTTCTACATAATAATATGCAGAGAAAGCAAGGAAGTCTGTTATAATTTCGTAACGGCCGAGATTATTGCAAAACTAATTTGTTTAATAGTGTTTGTAGTTTATCCTACCGAAATGATGCACAGACCTGATGCGCTTTCAGCAACCTTTTTTGATAAAGCAGCAAACTTTTTGTATGCAATAGATAAGCCGTATAACCTATTTCCATCTATCCATTGTTTTGCTAGTTGGATTTGTTTCAGAGGCATTAGTTGGTGTGAAAAAGTGCCTGTCGGCGTAAAAATCACCGCTTTTGTAATCGCAATTCTGGTATTTTTATCAACTGTTTTTACAAAGCAGCACTATGTTATAGATATTATAGGTGGAATTATTGTTACTGAAATCGGCATTTTTATTTCAAAAAAATTAAAATTAGGCGATTGTATCAAAAGAAAGGTTTATCATGAGCGATAACAATAAATCAGGCTTTACAGGAATCAAAAAACAAGTAATAAACATAGCATTAGTCGTTGCTTTAACAGCAGTTGTTTTTTCTATAATACTTTTAAACAACAAAGAATTCAGTTTTAATGAATTTTTCGGCTATATTAAAGAACTTAATATTTTTTACGTAATCGGTGCATTGATTTGTATGGTTTTGTTTATGGTTTTTGAAGGATTAAGCTTAAGGCTTATTTTGAAAAAGCTGGGATACAAATCAAAATACCGACAGGCAATGATTTATTCAGCGTCGGATATTTATTATTCGGCTATAACTCCTTCAGCCACAGGCGGTCAGCCGGCTTCGGTTTATTATATGAATAAAGACGGCATTCCTGTTTCGGTAGCAACGGCAGCGGTAACATTTAATATTTTTATGTACACCGCCTCAATAATGCTTATCGGCTTGTTTGCCTGTATTGCCAATCCGCTTCTGTTTTTAAAATTTGATTTAATTTATAAAATCTTAATTATAGCAGGAATACTTATTCAAGCCGCAATTTTAACATTGTTTTTCTTATTGATGAAAAAGCCTGCAATTTTAAAAGCAATAGCAAAATGGGCTTTTACGTTTTTACATAAAATTAAAATAGTTAAAAATATTGACCGAAAATTAGCGTCGGTTGACAAAGCTATGGCTTCTTATAAAGAATGCATTGATTTAATAGGCAGTAACCGCTCGTTAGCTGTAAAAGCGTTTATTTTAAACGCACTGCAAAGAATTTCTCAGATGGCAATTGCGGTATTTATCTATTTTGCCGCAGGGCTCACTGATATTAGCATTATTGATATCTTTGTTTTGCAGTCATTTTGTCTTATCGGTTCAAACAGCGTACCTATTCCCGGTGCGGCAGGAGTTTCCGAGGGTCTTTATTTAAGCGCGTTCGGCTCGTTTTTTGCTCAAAAAACAATGCTCTTAAACAGTATGATGGCTACTCGCGGAATTTCTTATTATATCAGCTTTATTTTCTGCGGTATTCTAACTTTCATTCACCACATTGCAATAACTTTATTAAACAAGAAAAAATAAAGGGGAATTTTTCTATGTTGAAATTTTTAAATTATACCGTTATACTCACCTTTGTGTCTTTAAGCTCGGCACTGGTTGGAATGAGTTTTTCATTCGATAACATAAGCGGTATCGGAAGACCTGTATGGTTTTCTATAATCTGTCTGCTTTTATGCGGACTTTGCGATGCATTTGACGGAAGAATTGCAAGAAGAAAAAAAGACAGAACTTTAAGTGAAATCAGATTCGGAATACAGTTGGATTCGCTTTGTGATGTTGTATGTTTCGGTGTTTTACCTTGTTGTATCGGATATGCGCTTGGTATGAATTGCTGGTATCATATTATTATTTTCTGCTTTTACTGCATTTGCGGAATAATCCGCCTTTGCTACTTTAATGTTAAAGAAGAAGAGGAACTGATTGCCGAAGTAAAAACGGTTGAAAAAACCTATACAGGTATGCCTATTACTACGGTTGCTCTTATATTCCCGCTTTTTTATCTTTTAAATTTTGTATGTTCAAAAGAATTGTTCTTAGCACTTTTTGCATCGTCATTTATTATCAGCGGCGTATTATTCATCACACCTTTTAAAATAAAAAAGCCCGGTCTTTCAGGCGTTTTATGTATGATAGGTGCAGGAATAGTTGAAGCTGTAATTGTAATTTTATTATTATTTTTATTTAAAAAATGAGACCTGTAACTGATTTAAACAAATTAGAATATTCAAAAGCTCAAATATTTATTTATCGAAATAAATTAGGCAGACTGTTTTTAAAACTGCTGATTTGCCGACCTGTTTCAAAAATTGTCGGGGCGTTTTTAAATTCTTCTTTATCAAAGTTTATGATAAAAAGTTTTATTAAAAACAACAGTATTGATATGTCGCAGTATGAAAACAAAAATTTTTCCTGCTACAATGATTTTTTTACAAGAAAAATTAAATTGGAAAACCGCCCTATGTCTGATAATAAAAAAGAGCTTATCAGTCCTGCGGACAGTAGGCTTTTGGTATTTGACATCGATGAAAAGCTAAAATTTAAAATAAAAAACGGTTATTATGATTTAACAAGTTTTTTAAATGATGAAGATTTAAGCAAAGAGTTTTCAGGCGGCAAGCTGCTTGTTTTCCGTCTTTGCGTTGACGATTATCACAGATACTGTTTTATTGATAACGGTGAAATTGTATCAAACAAGTTTATTAAAGGTAAGTTGCACACCGTTCAGCCGATTGCACTTGAAAAAGATGATTTTTTCAAAGAGAATTGCCGTGAAGTTACTGTTATTAATTCCGAAAACTTCGGAAAAACAGTAATGGTTGAGGTTGGTGCTATGATGGTTGGTAAAATTGTCAATCATAACACAAACGGATTTGTTCAAAAAGGTGAAGAAAAAGGATATTTTGAATTCGGAGGTTCAACTGTTTGTGTTATTTTAAAAAAAGATGCTGTTAATATTGATTCCGAAATAACAGAAAACTCAAAAAAGAATCTTGAAACAAGAGTTTTATTTCGTGAAACCATAGGAACAAAATAAAGCGTCTTACTTTCGGGGGAAAGAAAATGAGAGCTGATGGTAAAAAACTAAAAAAATTAGATGCTATGTATAAGGCGACACCGAGATTCATGCCGCATAGATACGATTCTATGAACATGATTACTATTGACATTCCGCTTGAACCTATGCGCGAATATGTGAATAAAAGGCGTAAAACCGCAAGCCCTGTAAGTCATCTCGCAATTATAATTGCCGCTTATATTAGGGTTATATCGCAGTTTCCGGAATTAAACAGATTTGTTGTTAACAAAAAATTTTATGCCAGAAATGAAATCACCGTTAGTATGGTTGTTCTAAAAAAAGGCTCGTCGCACGGTGAAATGAATAAGATGTATTTTGAGCCTGATGATACTATTGACGATGTTGTTTACAAGTTGAATAAATACATTGAAGAGAATTCAGACGAAAACGGAGAAGGTAATAAAACTGACAAAGCGCTTGATATCTTATGCAAGGTACCGGGACTTTTTGCTGCCGGTATTCCGTTTTTAAAATGGTGCGACAAACACGGACTTTTGCCTAAAAAAGTTATTGACGCTTCCCCTTTTCATGCTTCGTTGCTTATAACCAATCTTTCCTCAATCCGCACAAATCATATTTATCATCATATTTATGAATTCGGTACAACCGGAATAGGAATGGCTATGGGCAATTATCGTTTTAAAACCGAAGTAAAAGGTGACGAGGTAAATCACATTAAAACCTTGCCGCTTGGCATAGTTATGGATGAACGCGTAGCATCAGGCAGTTTTTTTGCAACTGCTTTTAGACAATTTGAAAAATTCTGTAAAAGTCCTGAATTATTAGAAATAAAACCAACTGAAATTCTCGCCGATCCTAATATAAAAGTTAAAGCATAAAGCATTAAAAAATACCTGACGAATATTTCGTCGGGTATTTTTTTAAAAATTTTTATTAAAAACCCACAATTTTAAAAAATTGACCGTAAAAAGTGGGCAAAATAAGTGTTATAATTCATAAAAAATTTAAATTTGTCCCGAAATTGTATGTTATAATAACTGCAAAACAGTTATTATACGCTGCGACACAAAGAAAGAAAAAAATATAAATATAAGATATACGGAGTAATCATTTTATGTAAAAGTAAAATGTTATTCATATAAAATTAAGGAAAGGCGGCTGATTTTAGTTTTGGCAAAAGGAATTATTGATGAAATTAAAACGGTTGAAAAGCAAGCGGCTGAAATTGTAAGTGATGCTGAAAATAAAGCTGCACAAATCATAGATGATGCGAAATCACAAGCACAATCGCAAGCGGCGGCAATTTTGAATCAAGCTGAAAATAAAAGTAATTCAGTTACCGCAACTGCCGATAATAATGCATTTATCTTTAAAAACAAAGAATTTCAAAAAAACGATGAAGCGGCAGACAAAGTAAAGGCTGATGCCGAAAAAAATCTAAATCTTGCCGTTGATTTGATTATAAACGAAGTTATTCCAAAAGATTAATCAAAGCCTAACTCGCAAAAAAGGGGTGAAAAATTGGCTGTTTTAAAAATGAAAAGCATCCGCATAGCTGTGGCAAAAAAAGATTTGAAGCATTTAGTTTCTTTTTTGCAAAAAGCGGGTGTAGTAGAAATTGAAAAATCAGAGGCGGTTGAAGGCTTCAAAGCTGAGGATTACCTGTCAGAGCGTCTTACATTTGAGCGAATGGTGTCTACCGCTGAAAACGCCCTTGAGATTCTAAACAAAAAGGCTCCCGAAGAAAAAGGAATGCTTTCATTCTTAGAGGGCAGAAAAGAAATTGACAACGATTATTATTATAATAATGTTGAAAAATCCACCGAAACAATTAAATATGCTTATGAAATTTCATCGCTCGACAAACAGTATGCCGATGAGCAGGCTGAAATTTCAAGAATTAATATTGAGCTTGATGAATTGGAAGGCTGGAAAGCGCTGGATGTGCCTACGGGATTTAACGGAACCCGGACAACCTGTTGCTTTATAGGAAGTTTTCCGGAGGAGCTTACCGCTGGAGATATTTCTCTTAAACTTAAAGAAAAAGGCTATGAAGAGCCTGCAGAGATTGAGGTTGTTTCTTCAAGCAAAGTTCAGACAAATGTGTTTATTACCACATTAAAGCAGAACTTTGAATGTTTAGAAACCGCTCTTCGTAAATGTTCTTTTTCTTATGTTTCCTCTCCTGACATAAATTTGGTTCCGGTTCAGCGGATAAAAGAATTACAGCTTCGTCAAAAAGGACTTGATGCAGACAGCAAAACAATTCTTTCTCTGATACAGTCTTATTCAGCACATCGTGAAGAGCTTGAATTCTTTATTGATTATTATAGCTCTCGTGCTGAACGCTACGCGCTTTACAGTGACCTGTTGCAAAGTAATAATGTAGCTTTAATCGACGGATTTATTCCGGAAAAATACTCAAAAAAAGTATGTGACGAAATTGAAAAGCGTTTTGCTGCGGCAGTTGAAATAAATGAGCCTGACGAAACTCAAGAAGTTCCTGTTGCAATTGAAAACAAACGGTTTTTCAAGCCTTGTCAAAGTCTGGTACAAATGTACTCAATGCCGTCAAAAACCGATATTGACCCTACCTCTACAATGGCAATTTTCTTCTATGTTTTCTTCGGTATGATGCTTTCCGACGCAGGTTACGGACTTATTATTGCGGTTGCCTGTGCTATCGGACTTAAAAAATTCAAGCTTGAAGAAAACTGGAAAAATAATTTAACATTATTCCTGTATTGCGGTATTTCAGCAATCTTTTGGGGAATAATGTTCGGCGGTTATTTCGGCAACCTTATCCCTGCTGTCAGCGGCGCATTTTTCGGAAAAGAAGTAACTATTCCGCCTTTATGGCTTGATCCTTTATCCGAACCGTTGAAGCTGCTTATATTCGGCATTATATTCGGCATTATACATTTATTCTTCGGTATGGGAATAAATTTTTACAACCTGTGCCGCCAAGGACGTGTATGGGACGCAATATTTGATGTCGGCATGTGGATAATAACATTAACAGGCGCTATTTTAATGCTTGTAACTCCTGTTGCGGGAATGTTGGGTGTAACCATTAAAGCTGATTTATTTACAATCGGCGCTTATATCGCAATTGCGGGCGCAATCGGTCTTGTGCTTACTCAAGGCAGAAAGAAAAAAGGCTTCGGCAAAGTAATTTCAGGTGTTGCCAGTCTGTATGACATCACCTCTTATGCTTCGGATATTCTTTCATATTCGCGTCTTATGGCTTTAGGGCTTGCTACTGGAGTTCTCGCAATGGCAATTAATACTTTAGGTACTATGATGACAGGCATTATCGGTGCTATAGTATTTATTGTAATATTCCTGTTTGGCTCGGCGCTGTCACTTGCTATGAATGCTCTGGGCGCATATGTTCATACTGTGCGCTTGCAATATGTAGAATATTTTTCAAAATTTTATGAGGGTGGCGGCAGAGCATTTAAGCCATTCACATTAAAAACAAAATATTTCAGATTTAAGAAATAAAAATCGAAAGGAAAGATTAATTATGATGGAACTATTAAATTCAGGTTTGTTTTGGGCAATATTAGGCGGTGCTTTCGCAACTCTCTTTGCTTGTATCGGCTCGGCTAAAGGCGTAGGTCTTGCATCTGAGGCTGCAGCAGGCGTTGTAGCAGAAGACCCTTCAAAATTCGGTAAAATGATTGTACTTCAGCTTTTGCCTGGTACTCAGGGACTTTACGGATTTGTTGTTACTGTTCTTATTTTTGTATTTACAGGAATTTTAGGTACACCTGCAGATGTAACTCTCCAGCAAGGTCTTTTATACTTTGCCGCTTCTTTACCTGTTGCATTCGGCGGACTTTTCTCAGGTATCGCACAGGGCAGAGCAGCTGCAGCAGGCGTTTCAATCGTAGCTAAAAGACCTGAGGAATCATCAAAAGCTATCGTATCAACAACTCTTGTTGAGTTTTACGCACTTCTTTCATTCCTTATTTCTATACTCGCAATTCTTCCTATTCAGAATATCTGAATTAATTAAGAATTTTACAGAAAGGCGAAGTTGCTTATGGCAGGTATAGAAAAAATCAAAAGCGAAATTATCGCTTCTGCCGAAATGCGTGCTAATAAAATCATTGAAGAAGCTCAATCACAAGCAAAAGAGATTATTGACAACGCTGTAAAAGAGGCAGAGAATAAAAAAGAACAAATTGCGGCAAATGCTGAAAGCAAGGTAGCTATAATAAAAAGCAGCGCCGATTCAGCTTGTGCTCTTGATAAGAAAAATAAAATTCTCGGTGCAAAAACAGAGCTTATTAACAAAGTGTTTTTGGTTGCCGAAGAAAAGCTGTGCTCCCTTTCGGCTCAAGATTATTTTTCCTGTCTCAAAAAACTTATTGTTCATTACAGCGTCAGCGGCGAAGGTACGCTGGTGCTTTCTGAAAAAGACAAAGCGCGTGTTCCAAACGGCTTTCTTGATTCAGTAAATAAGGATTTAGGCACAGAAAAAAGTATAAAAATTTCAGAAGAAACCGATAACAGCATAAAAGGCGGATTTATTATCAAATATGATGAAATTGATATAAACTGCACATTTTCCGCAATTATTGCCGGCGAACGGGAAAGGCTTGTTGACAAGGTTAACAAATGTCTTTTCAATTAATTTCGGGAAGGAATGTTTACATTGAAAGAAATTGATTACGCTACTGCGGTAGCAAGAGTCAGGGTTAATGAAAACTCCTTGCTTGATTCCGGTGATATTGAGCGCATTATTGCATCAAAAAACTATGATGAGGCAATATCTATTTTATCCGAAAAAGGCTTTTTATCTATCGGTGAAGATGTTGATACCGCGCTTTCCGGAATTGTTACAAAGGCTTTTTCTTTAATTCGCGAAATTGCACCGAAAAAAGAAGAATTTGATTTTTTAATAATAAAAAATGATTTTCATAATTTAAAAACTGTTTTAAAAGGCATTATTACAGATACCGATTATTCGACATACCTTATTCACCCGAATACAGTTGATATATCGCTGATTGAAACAGCGGTGAAAGAAAAGAATTTTTCGCTTTTACCGCATTTTATGCAAGATACCGCAAAGCAGGCATATGATTATTTTGTCACTACTTCAGACGGTCAGCTTTCCGATCTTTGCATTGACCGCGGCTCACTCGAGGCAGTTTTAGAGCTCACCAAAAACAGCGAAAATGCTTTTATCAGAGATTTAGGAGAAAATATTGTCGCAACTGCGAATATGCGTATTGCCGTTCGCGCTTCAAAATTCGGGCAGTCTGAAAAATTGCTTAAAACCGCTTTAGCTGATTGCAAAAGCTTATCAAAAGACTCACTCATAATCGCCGCTTGCGAGGGTATAGACAAAATAGGTGAATATCTGTCTTCAAGCTCATATTCAGGTGCGGCTGATGCGCTTTCAGAATCTGTTTCGGCTTTTGAAAAATGGTGTGATAATGCACTTATAAGCTTTGTTTCATCAGCTCGTTATTCGGCTTTCGGCCCTGCGCCGCTTGCAGCTTATATCATAAAATGTGAAGCGCTGCAAAAAACATTAAGAATTATTCTCTCTGCAAAAAATGCCGAATTATCTGAAGAAGTAATAAGGCAGAGGGTAAGAAAAACTTATTAGAAAGGTGTGCTTTTAGTTGAAAAAACAAGCAGTTATCGGTAATTCCGACAGCGTAAAAGGTTTTCGTGCAGTAGGTCTTCAGACTTTTGAAATTGACGAGCCTGAATTAGCTGCTAAAACCATCAAGAAATTAGCTGAAAACGATTTCGCTGTTTGCTATATCACCGAAAGGCTTTTCACCCTTTGTGCAGATGAAATCGCAAAATTTGATGATAAAAAAGAATTTGCCGTTATTCCGATTCCGGGAACCTACGGAAATACAGGAATCGGTATTCAGAATGTTTCCCGTTCGGTAGAAAAAGCCGTCGGTTCTGACATAATTTCAGAAGATTAAAAACTCTCAGTTTTAAGGAGATAAAAAATATGTTCAGTAAAGGAACTATTAAAAAAGTTGCAGGACCTCTTGTAGTTGCAGAGGGTATGCGTGACGTAAATATGTACGACGTTGTGCGTGTTTCAAATCAGCGACTGATTGGCGAGGTTATTGAAATTCACGGTGATAAAGCGTCAATTCAGGTTTACGAGGAAACCTCGGGCTTAGGCCCGGGCGAGCCTGTTGAATCCACAGGCGCACCGCTTTCAGTTGAGTTAGGACCCGGTCTTATCGGCTCAATTTTTGACGGTATTCAGCGACCGCTTGAAGGAATTATGCGTGTTGCCGGTCCTAACCTCAAAAGAGGTGTAGAGGTTTCAGCGCTTAACCGCGATAAGAAATGGCAATTTACCGCCAAAGCTTCAGTCGGTGACTCTGTAGTATCAGGCGATATTTTAGGTACGGTTGAAGAAACCTCTGTTGTTACACAAAAAATTATGGTGCCAAACGGTGTAAGCGGCGAAATAGTATCAATTCAATCAGGTGAATACACAGTAGATGATACAGTTGCTGTTATTAAAACCGATAAAGGCGAACAAAATATTACATTAATGCAAAAATGGCCTGTAAGAATCGGCAGACCTTATAAAAAGAAATTATCTCCGGATATTCCTCTTGTAACAGGACAGCGTGTTATTGATACAATGTTCCCTATTGCAAAAGGCGGCGTTGCGGCTGTACCGGGACCTTTCGGCTCGGGTAAAACAGTTGTTCAGCATCAGCTGGCAAAATGGGCAGCGGCTGACATTATCGTTTATATAGGCTGTGGAGAACGCGGTAACGAAATGACCGATGTTTTAAACGAATTCCCTGAGCTTAAAGACCCGAAAACAGGTTCTTCTCTTATGGAGCGTACCGTTCTTATCGCAAATACATCTGATATGCCTGTTGCGGCTCGTGAGGCTTCAATTTATACCGGTATTACCATTGCTGAATACTTCCGCGATATGGGATATACAGTAGCTCTTATGGCAGACTCAACATCACGTTGGGCAGAGGCTCTTCGTGAAATGTCAGGACGACTTGAAGAAATGCCCGGTGAAGAAGGCTATCCTGCATATCTTGGCTCGCGTCTTGCACAGTTCTATGAGCGTGCGGGCAGAGTTATTGTAAACGGCAGTAAAGACGAGGAAGGCGCACTTTCTGTTATCGGTGCGGTTTCTCCTCCGGGCGGTGATATTTCCGAGCCTGTTTCTCAGGCAACGCTTAGAATCGTAAAAGTATTCTGGGGACTTGATTCTTCTCTTGCATACAAGCGTCACTTCCCTGCTATAAACTGGCTTACATCATATTCGCTTTATCTTGACGGACTTTCTGATTGGTATGCTGAAAACGCCGCTCCTGATTGGATGGAATACCGCCAAAGACTTATGAATATGTTGCAGGAAGAAGCAGAGCTTGAAGAAATAGTAAAGCTTGTCGGTATGGACGCTTTATCTGCGCCTGACCGTTTGAAGCTTGAAACTGCGCGTTCAATTCGAGAAGACTTTTTGCATCAAAATGCTTTTCATGAAATAGATACCTATACTTCTTTGAATAAGCAGTATAAAATGATGCGACTTATCATGAGCTATTATGATAATGCGCTTGAAGGCTTGCAAAAAGGCGCTTCGATTGATTCGCTCGTTGCTTTACCTGTTCGCGAAGACATCGGTCGTATTAAATACGCAACAGAAGATAAGGTCGACAGCGAATATGAGCGTATTGAACAGAAAATCAGCGATGAAGTGGCTAATGCCGTTAACAACCGCGAAGATTAAGGAGTGAGAAGAATGCCAAGAGAATACAGAACAATTCAAGAGGTCGCAGGACCTTTGATGCTTGTAAAAGATGTTGAAAATGTAAAATATGATGAACTCGGCGAAATTGAACTCCCTAACGGTGAAATTCGCCGATGCAAAGTACTTGAAATCAACGGTTCAGACGCGTTAGTTCAGTTATTTGAAAATTCAGCAGGTATAAACCTTGCAGAATCTAAAGTTAGATTTATCGGCAGGTCAATGGAGCTTGCTGTATCCGACGATATGTTATCACGAGTTTTTGACGGGCTCGGTCGTCCGAAAGACGGCGGTCCTGAAATCATTCCTGAAAAAAGAATGGATGTAAACGGCACACCGATGAACCCTGCCGCAAGAAACTATCCTTCGGAGTTTATACAGACAGGTGTTTCTGCGATTGATGGACTTAATACATTGGTCCGCGGTCAGAAACTTCCGATTTTCTCAGCCTCCGGCTTGCCTCATTCATCACTTGCCGCTCAAATCGCGCGTCAGGCAACCGTACTTGGTGATAATGAGCAGTTTGCGGTTGTTTTCGCCGCTATGGGTATCACTTTTGAAGAATCAAATTACTTTATTGAATCTTTTAAAGAAACAGGTGCAATTGACAGAACAGTAATGTTCATTAACCTTGCAAATGACCCTGCGGTTGAACGAATCGCCACTCCTCGAATGGCGCTTACTGCCGCTGAATATCTTGCTTTTGATAAGGGTATGCATGTACTTGTTATTATGACCGATATTACAAACTATGCCGACGCTTTGCGTGAGGTTTCGGCTGCGCGTAAAGAAGTTCCGGGCAGACGAGGATATCCGGGATATATGTATACTGACTTAGCAACTTTATATGAGCGTGCCGGCAGAAAAAAAGGCTGCGACGGTTCAATTACGCTTATACCTATCCTTACTATGCCTGAAGATGATAAAACCCATCCTATTCCTGACCTTACAGGATATATCACAGAAGGACAGATTATTCTCTCCCGTGAGCTTTACCGTAAAGGTGTTCAGCCTCCTGTTGATGTACTTCCGTCACTTTCGCGTCTTAAAGATAAAGGTATCGGCGAAGGCAAAACAAGAGCTGACCACGCTAATGTAATGAATCAGCTTTTTGCCGCTTATGCACGAGGTAAAGACGCAAAGGAACTTATGGTAATTTTAGGCGAAGCCGCTCTTACCGATATTGACAAGCTTTATGCGCGTTTTGCCGATGAATTTGAGAAAAAATATGTTTCTCAGGGATATAATACCAACCGAACTATAGAAGAAACTCTTGAAATCGGCTGGGAGTTGCTGCGAATTTTACCTCGTTCCGAATTAAAACGTATTGATGACAAATATCTTGATATGTATTATGATAAAAAATAAATTTTAAGGAGGTAGCAAGTTATGGCGGTTATGAATGTTAACCCGACAAGAATGGAGCTTACCCGTCTGAAAAAGCGGCTTGTTACCGCTACAAGAGGACATAAGCTTCTCAAAGATAAACGCGATGAGCTTATGCGTCAGTTTCTTACTCTTGTTAAAGAAAACAAAAAGCTTCGTATTGAAGTTGAACAAAAAATTAAAGAAGCGAACTCACATTTTGCAGTTGCAAGTTCGGTTATGCAGCCTGAAATTGTTGATACTGCCCTGCTTGCGCCGAAACAGTCTGTTTCGCTTGAGGTTGAGTATCAAAATGTAATGAGTGTTGAGGTTCCTAAATATATTACAAAAACAAAAACTTCAGACCCTAATGACATTTATTCTTACGGGCTTGCTTACACCTATTCCGATTTGGATGAGGCGGTATACTCGTTAGCTGAGTTATTGCCTGATTTATTAAAGCTTGCTGAATGTGAAAAATCAGCTCAGCTTATGGCGGCAGAAATTGAAAAAACTCGCCGAAGAGTAAATGCGCTTGAGCATGTTATGATTCCGGATTTGCAGGATACTATCCGAATGATTACCATGAAGCTTGATGAGTCTGAACGTTCTTCCCAAACAAGACTTATGAAAGTTAAGGATATGATGGTAGAAAAACAGATTCTTGAAAACCGCACAAGAGATGCTCAGTAATAAAGATACAAAAAAATGAGTAGTTGTTATAAGACAACTACTCATTTTTAATTTTTATATATTATTCGGAAATTTTTTCGAATCTTTTTGCTCCCCATTTAATAAGCAGTAAATAGAATAAAAGCGACAGTATAGCAAGAAATGCTGTAATTACTGGTAAGGTGTAAACGCTCGCGTTAAATACTATTAAAATAACCGATACTATAAATAAAACTACCATTATTGCAAAAGAAGAAAGCATTGTAAGAAATACCGCCATTGATTGTTTGCAAGGTCCTGCTTCATTAACCCAATCAAATCTCGGAAAAAGAAGATTAAATATCAATCCTAAAACGCCGTTTAAAAACATAACCATAGCGGCAGCAAATGCACAAATGAACGAATAAAAAATATCAGCTTTGAAACATAAGCTTACAATAAATGCACAAACAGTGCTAAGCGGCATTAATATCAGGCAATGAAGCAAAAGCTTTCCTTTAACCACTTCGCCGCCTGTAATCGGCAAGGATTTTATTATCCACAAGCTTTTTCCCTCAAGCGAAACAGACGGAGCCGTAATACATGTAAGTGATGCAATAAGCGCCGCTATACAAACTATAATAGCGGTAATTGCATTTCCGCTTAATTGAAATTGCTCAAAATAATACATTGCTTTGTCTTTAAATATTATTGCAAGAACAGTTAAAACAGGCAAAGCAACAATACCGAGTCCCATATTTGTAAGATAAACAGGACTGTTTGTAAATCTTTTAAATTCTTTAAAGCAAATAGTTTTTATTGGTGATTTCATTTCATGCTTATGTTTACCTTTATGTCTTTTAACCGCTGACTTATTTGAAATAAGCGATTTCAAATAGTTAAGCCTAATTACATAATAAACAAGTGCAAATAATCCTACTGACATCAAAAGAAACAGCAAAGCGTAAATAAAATCTCCCTCACAACCTTTACCGTAAGCGAAAAGCGGCCAGCCATATGCTTTCACGGAAACCGCCATTTCTTTTCCGAATCCCGCGCTTATTACAGAAGAATCATCAATAAAATTCATTAATTTCGGATAAAAATAAATATATGCTCCGAGAAAGGCTACCATATAAACAAGGGAGATAAAAGCTTTATTATTGAATTTTGAATAAAGCTTATTTAAAAGCCAACCCAAAACACACGAAACCGATTGAACTATAAGCGGAAAACATACAAGACTTAAAACATAAAGTATCAATCCGATAACGGTAAATCCGATATTTACAGCATAAATAATGCCGGCAGGCAGCATTATTATAAGACTTGTTAGAACATTTACCATTACCAAAGAAAGCATTCTGACAAATAAAATATTGCCCGGCTTTATAGGCAAAGATAATAAAAACTCATTATCTTTTGCTGCATATAGCGTATTTTGTGTTAAAAATACATTCATCAAAACACCGAATGCCAAATTCACAATGCCGATAAATGCGAAGTATAACCAATTGTAACCCAATGAACATACACTTAAAAGTCCAAGACAAACGAGACTGCTTAATGCTATAAAACAAAGCGCAAGATATCCAAATAAAACAGCCATAAGCACATAAAATCCTGCGCCGCGTTTTCTTTTATTTGCATTCTGCTTGCCGAATAGACTTCCAATCATCGACTTAAACTGTAATTTTAAAAGAGGTTTCATTATTTATCCTCCTCCAACTCTAAAAATACAGCCTCAAGCGAAGAATCACCCTTAACCTTTTCCATATCTCCACAAGTCACAAGCTTTCCGTTTTTAATAATTGCAACTTTATCACAAAGCTTTTCGGCAACCTCAAGAACATGAGTAGAAAAGAAAATCGAGCCACCTTTTTCACAATGGTTTTTCATAAGCTGTTTTAAGTTATGAGAAGAAACAGGGTCAAGTCCGACAAATGGTTCATCCATAATAATAAGCTTTGCATTATGCACAAATGAAGCAATTAAAGCAACCTTCTGTTTCATACCGTGAGAATACTCTGAAATAGGTTGAGATAAAGCATCGGTTATTTCAAAAAGCTGACCGTATTCTTTAACCCTTTCAATTCTCTCTTCTTTTGAAACCTTAAATATATCAGCTACAAAATCTATATACTGATAACCTGTTAAAAAATCATATAAATCAGGATTATCAGGAATATACGAAATTATTTGCTTGCAAGCAAGCGGCTCAGTCTTTATTGATTTTCCGTCAATTAAAATTTCACCCTCATCAAAATCATGAATACCGCAGCAGGCTTTTAAAGTAGTTGTTTTACCTGCTCCGTTATGTCCGATAAAAGCGTAAATCTCACCTTTTTCAATGTGCAGAGATAAATTATCAACAGCGCATTTATCTCCATATTTTTTAGTTAAATTATTTATTTTTAACATATTGCCCCTCCAAATACATACTGTACTATTTAAATAATACACTAATACAAGACATTTGTCAAGTTTTTTCTACATTATATTTACAACAAGCTTTATAAAACAAAAAAATTTTCCAAAATAATTCATATGTTGTTAACAAATATAATATAAAACTGTGTTAATATAACATTGTTAATAATTAGCCTTGCTAACTATTTATTAAATTTAGGGAAATGATTTTATGATAGGAACAGAAAACGATATTACCGATGCAATTAAAAAGCTTCATTCAATAAGTCTTAATCCACTTATTACAGGGCTTAATTCAAGCGAATACTTTTTACTTAAAATTTTAATAAGGCTGCTTGAATCTTCGTCAAACAATTCAGTTCATGTATCTGATATAACTAAAAAACTGAATA
>JBJEIS010000019.1:0-5994 GCA_051877275.1 Acutalibacteraceae bacterium
GTTTACTTATTCGCAGGAAATTGAGTGTATAAAAATTCCTGATGTTAAATTAAAATCAGCAGTTCCCGACGGTGACGGCGTGGTGCTCAGTTGGGACAGTATTGACGGAATTGACGAATATAATATTTATCGCAGTACAGACGGCGGTAAGTTTGAAAAGTTTACTAAAGCAACGGGAAGCTCATGTATTGATTATGAATCTGACAGCGCTGTTTTAAAATATTATATTACCGGTTCTGCCGGTGAAAATGAGGGCAAAAAAGCGCTTTCGCCTATTGAGATTAATTATTTTAAATCGCCTACTACTGTTTTGGATTCAAGTAAAGACGGAATCGAGCTTACCTGGAACAGCAGTAAAAATGCTGTGAAATACAGGATTTATAAAAAAGACGAAAATAATAATTATAAAATGATTTATGAAACCAAAAACAATTCAACTCATACTTATGTTGATAAAGATGTAAAGAAGCAATCAGAGTATTTTTACAGCGTTGTGGCGGTTGATAAATCGGGAAAAGAGAGTGCAAAATCAGTTAACGGCAAGAGTCTTGTTTTCGGCAAACTTGCGAAAATGGTTTATCTGACATTTGATGACGGCCCATCTGAAAATACTCTTGAAATTCTTAAAATACTTAAAAAATATAATGCAAAAGCAACTTTCTTTGTTACGGCAAACGGAAAAACAGAGTATATGAAAAACATTGTTGATGCAGGACATCAAATTGCGCTTCATACATACTCACACGATTATGCAAAGATTTATTCAAGCACAGACAATTTCTTTAACGATCTTAATAAAATACATGATTTGGTGCTTAAAAAGACCGGAGTTAATGCAAAAGTAATACGTTTTCCTGGCGGTTCGAGTAATACTATCAGCAAAAATTATTCAAAAGGTATTATGTCAAAGCTTACTAAAATGGTTGAAGAAAAAGGCTTTAAATATTTTGACTGGAATGTTAATTCAGGTGATGCCGACGGTATAAATGTACCTGCTAAACAGATAGTTAAAAATGTTAAAATTGAATCAAAGGGTATTGACAGATGTGTGGTTTTGATGCATGATACAAAAGCTAAATCCACAACAGTTGAAGCTCTTGATGCAATTTGTGCTTATTATAAAAAGCAGGGTTATGAATTTGATTCTATTTCAACTAATTCTATAACCTGTCACCAATCAGTTAATAATTAATTTTTTACACGGAGGTATAAAAAATGAAATGTCCCTATTGCGGTTTTGAAGAAAGCAAGGTTGTAGATTCACGCCCTACTGATGAAGGCGAAAAAATTCGCCGCCGTCGCGAGTGTCTTGGATGCAAGGAGCGTTTTACTACTTATGAAATAATTGAGAGCTTTCCTATTATCGTTATTAAAAAAGATAAATCCCGTCAGACATTTGACCGAAATAAGCTTTTAAACGGTATCTTGAAAGCCAGTGAGGGTTGTCAGGTTTCACTAGATCAGCTTGAAAAGGCTGTTGATAATATCGAAGCTACACTGCAAAATTCGCTCGATAGGGAGGTTACTTCCAAAAGAATCGGTGAGTTGGTTATGGAAGAGCTTAAAAACATTGATGATGTTGCTTATGTGCGCTATGCGTCAGTTTACCGTGAGTTTAGAGATATAAATACATTTATGGAAGAGCTTGCGAAGCTGTTAAAAGATAAAAATTCTAATTAATTTATAAATTACGGGCGGTTTTCACCGCCCATAGTTTGTTTTATCGTCATTGTTTTACCAGATTTATTAAAAATATTAATTTTTTTCAAAAAATGCTTGACCTTTGGGGGTATAATGTGTTATTATAGATGTACCTCTGACAAAGGGCTTTTTTTATGTGCCAAAAAAATGCTCCGGAGAGGGAGGCAAAAATTATCCAAAAATAAACTGGAGGTGCCGTCATGAGAGTAAAAATTACTTTGGCTTGTACAGAATGTAAACAACGCAATTATGATACGGTCAAAAACAAAAAGAACGACCCTGACAGACTTGAAATGAACAAGTATTGCAGATTCTGCAAGAAACACACCCTTCATAAAGAAACAAAGTAGAAGGGAGCTTGAAAAGTTATGAAAAATACGAAAGTATTACCTAATCTCTTTAAAGCGCTTGTTTGTATATTCTCAGTTGCTCTTATTACATTGTTTTTCTTTGACTTTGTAAAAGTAGGTTCTGAATATACACTTACAGGTTTTCAGTCAGCGTTTGGTTCTACACAGAGCATCAGCGGAGGAAAAGATATTGCTACTTATAAGAGCGCATGGTATATGTTCGCTTTTCTTCTTTCCGCAGTTACTTTAGTATTTTCAGCAGCAAACTTTAAAGTTAAAGGAGCAAAATATGCTTCTTTCGGTTTCTCAATTGCAACATTTATTAATATGTGCGCAATTTATTTTGCAAACCCTGTTACAAAATACTTTGATGTTCGTCCAAGCACAGTGGCTAGCAAGGATCTTGCAACACAATTACCGTTTTTATTGGCTTTAATCGCCTCAGGTATTGTAATGGTATTGGCAACAGTATCTATGCTCGTATCCGACTCAGCTGAGGTTAAGGAATCTAATGGCACAAAGATTACTATTCCGAAGCGTATTAAACGATTCTTTAAGGATTACAAGAGAGAAATCAAAAACATTGTATGGCCTTCAAGAAGCACAGTTTTAAGAAACTTTGTTGTCGTTTTAGTAATGTGCGCAGTTGTCGGCGCTTACATTTGGTTGCTTGACTTTGGTCTCGCAGCATTGTTGGAGTTTGTTATCGGATTAAAAGGTTAATTCGTGAAAAATTCCTTAAAGTAGTTTAAGAAAGGGATGAATCCTATATGTCAGAGCCTAAATGGTATGTAATTCACACTTATTCGGGTTATGAAAATAAGGTAGCGGATTCAATTGAAAAAATTGTTGAAAACCGCGGACTTCAGGATTATATCTATGAAGTAAAAATCCCAACCGAAACCGTAACAGAGGTTAAGGACGGCAAGGAACGTCAAATCGAGAGAAAGGTTTTCCCCGGATACGTTCTTGTCAAAATGATTGTAACGGATGATTCGTGGTTTATTGTCCGTAACATTCGAGGTGTAACCGGTTTTGTCGGCGCAAGTTCAACTGCACCGGTCCCTTTATCTGATAAAGAGGTAGAGGCACTCGGCGTTGAAAACAACGAAGTTATTGTTCCTTATAAGGTTGGCGATAGTGTAAATATTATCGACGGACCGCTTGAGGGCTTTGTCGGCGTTGTTAATGAAATTGACCCTGACAAAAACTATGTTAAGGTTATCCTGTCTATGTTTGGTCGTGAAACTCCTGTTGAGTTGGAGCTTACACAGATTGAACTTGTTTAAATAATCTGCGGTAATGCCGCATATTATATGGACGAAATGTCCTGGAGGGGTAAAACTCCTCTGTGGGAGGAAAGGGAAAATGACTCTTTCCGCCGTAACCACGTATTTTGGAGGTGCTAAGAAATGGCTCAGAAAATTACCGGCTATATCAAACTTCAGATTCCGGCTGGAAAAGCTACTCCTGCACCACCTGTTGGTCCAGCACTTGGTCAACATGGTGTAAACATCATGGCTTTTACTAAGGAATTCAATGAGCGTACAAAAAATGATGCAGGTCTCATCATTCCTGTTGTTATCACAGTATACGCAGATCGTTCGTTCACATTTGTAACTAAGACTCCGCCGGCTGCAGTTCTTATTAAAAAAGCTTGCGGCATCGAAAAGGCATCAGGTGTGCCTAATAAGGATAAAGTTGCAAAAATTACCGGAGAGCAGGTTAGAAAAATCGCAGAGCAGAAAATGCCTGACTTGAATGCTGCAAACATTGAATCAGCTTGTTCAATGATTGCCGGCACAGCAAGAAGCATGGGCATTGAAGTTGTCGATTAATGTTCCCGGGTGGGAGGAAAAATCCGCATAACCACTATAGGGAGGTAAAATTAATGAAACACGGCAAAAAATATTTAGATAGTGCAAAAAAGATCGAATCTGCAAAATTATACGATACAGATGAGGCTGTTGCACTTGCAGTTGCTTCAAAAACTGCAAAATTTGATGAAACAGTTGAAGTTCACGTTCGTTTGGGCGTTGACTCAAGACATGCTGACCAGCAGGTCAGAGGTGCAGTTATCTTACCTAATGGAACCGGTAAAGACGTTCGCGTTTTGGTTTTCGCAAAAGGTGATAAGATTGATGCTGCAAAAGAAGCAGGCGCTGATTATATCGGTGATGCTGATACAGTAGCTAAAATTATGAACGAAGGCTGGATGGACTTCGACGTAGTTATTGCTACTCCTGATATGATGGGTACTATCGGTCGTCTCGGTAAGGTTCTCGGACCTCGTGGTCTTATGCCTTCACCAAAAGCAGGTACTGTAACAATGGATGTTGCAAAAGCTGTTGAAGAAGCAAAGGCCGGTAAAATCGAGTATCGTCTTGATAAAACCAACATCATTCACTGCCCAATTGGTAAGGTTTCATTCGGCGCTGAAAAAGTTGCTGAAAACTTTAATGCATTGCTCGATGCTATCATTAAAGCAAAACCTGAATCATCAAAAGGTCAGTACATCAAATCTTGTGTTATTGCAACTACAATGGGTCCTGGTGTTAAAGTTAATCCGGCAAAATTGGGTTAAGCAATAAAACAGAATTATTTGAAAAACAAAAACCGCTTCCATATTTGGAAGCGGTTTTTTGTATTCTAATCGTTGTCATCTAACCATTTAAAGAATGAATTGATTTCTTTTTTATCTTGATCAGACCATGTGTCAGGATCGCGACTAAGCGCTTCTCCCGGATCCCATTTGTCTGAAGAACTTGAACAAGCTACACAAGATAATAGTATAAGTATTGTGATTAGAACTGCTGTTAACTTTTTTATTCTTTTCATTTTATTCACCTCCTCATAATTTGAAACTTTAAACACATAATAATTATCACAATTATATTATATCTGTATTACAGATAAAAGTCAATATCTTTTTTACAGATATTTTATTATATTGGCAGGAGATGATATTATGGTTTTTAAAAATCTTCGTGCCATTCGTGAGGATAATGATATAAGTCAGAAAACAATTGCAGCTTATCTTAATGTTTCACAAAACACCTATTCACAGTATGAGACAGGTGTTATTTCTCTTACTGCCGAAACATTAATAAAACTTGCTGATTACTATGATGTAAGTATAGATTATCTTCTTGATAGAACAGATGAAAAATAAAGTATTAAAGTAAAAGCATTGATTTTTTGATAAGAGTGTTAAATTATTAGTTGCATTATTAGTATATATTTCAATTTAGTAAGTTTTATTTTGTTTTAATAAAATTAATTGCAAAAATTTTATTCTATGCTATAATAAAATTATATACTTTATAAAGGAGGGTATAATAATGGCAGTTACTTTAAATGAAAATGAAAAAATAGTCGAATCTGTAAAAGAAGGGCTTAAGAAAACCGGCGGTTATTGTCCTTGCCGAACAGAGCGCACAGAGGATAATAAATGTATTTGCAAAGAATTTCGCGAGCAAATTAAAGACCCTGACTTTGAAGGATATTGTCATTGTATGCTTTATTATAAATCTAAATAAAAAGGAGACAGTAAAAATGGCTGAGATTATAGTTACAGAAGATAATTTTGAACAGGAAGTATTAAAATCTGATTTACCTGTTTTGGTTGACTTTTGGGCAACTTGGTGCGGACCTTGTATGATGCTCGCTCCTGTTGTTGAGGAAATAGCTGAAGAATATGAAGGTAAAATTAAAGTCGGCAAGGTGAATGTTGACGAACAGCCTGTTTTAGCCGCACAGTTTGGTATTACCAGTATTCCTACACTTTTGTTATTCAAAAACGGTGAGGTTTCTAACCAATCAATAGGTCTTGTGTCAAAATCAGAGATTGAAGAAATGTTTTAACTAAAAATGCAGCCTTTTATAGGTTGCATTTTTACATACAAATACTTATAAAATAATTGACAAATCAGTGTTTTAGTGC
>JBJEIS010000020.1:0-3304 GCA_051877275.1 Acutalibacteraceae bacterium
GATGCTTATATTAAGCCGAATGAGGCAAAAGTAAAGGTTTACATTTTTAATGATACTGATAATATATCTGCTGTATCGCAAAATGCTTTACTTAAAATTTTAGAAGAACCGCCGAAAAACGTTGTATTTGTACTTAATTGTGTAAGCAAAGCACATTTGCTTGATACGATTATTTCAAGGGCTACTGTTTTTGTCAGCGGCGAGCAAAGCGAAGAAAACAGTGATAATTTAGAAGAAGCTTTTGATATAATAAGCTGCGCGGTGTTCAAAACGGAACTTGAACTGCTTATTAAACTGACCGCGCTTTCATCTGACAGAGAAAAGAGAATGAATGCTGTTGTAAATATTCAGTCCGCATTACAACAATTATACAGAATAAAACTATTAGAAATTGATAATGAATACAGTGATATAGCGGACAAGCTTACATTAAACAAGATTTTAAAAGCAATTGATATTACCGAAAATGTGCGTATTTCATTGCTTAGAAATAAATCGGTTAAACTAACATTAACAAGATTTTGTGCAAACCTAAAGGCTGCACTCGGAAGATAGTTGAGGAGAAAAACTTATGACAGAGATTATTGGAGTTCGTTTCAGAGAATCAGCAAAAATATATTATTTCGGCGCAAACGGAAAAAAGGCTAAATTAGGTGATAAAGTTATTGTTGAAACCGCCAGAGGCCTTGAATGTGCCGATGTTGCTATGAAAAACCGAATGGTAGAGGAAGAAGAAATTGTTCAGCCTCTTAAAAATATCATTCGTATCGCAACAAAAGAGGATTTAATAAAACAAAATGAGAATCTAAAAAAAGAAAAAAAGGCATTTGATATTTGTGAGCAGAAGATTATTAAGCACGGTCTTGATATGAAGCTTACAAGGGTTGAATATACTTTTGATAATTCAAAGATTATTTTCTTTTTTACAGCCGACGGCAGAGTGGATTTCAGAGAACTGGTTAAAGATTTAGCCTCTGAGTTCAAATCAAGAATAGAGCTTCGCCAAATCGGTGTTCGTGATGAAGCAAAAATGCTCGGCGGTATCGGAATATGCGGTCAGCCTTTCTGTTGTTCAAGATTTTTAGATGAATTTCAGCCTGTTTCAATCAAAATGGCAAAGGAGCAAGGATTATCTCCGAATCCGCTTAAAATTTCAGGCTCTTGCGGAAGACTTATGTGTTGTTTGAAATATGAACAAGATACTTATGAGAGCATTTTAAAAGAAATGCCGCCATGCGGATGTCATGTAAAAACTCCTGACGGAAAAGGCGTTGTCACAGATGTAAATGCAATGACAGGTTCGGTTAAAGTTAAGCTTGACGAAAACCCTGACGCTGCTCCTGAAAACTATTTATCTAAAAATGTTAAGCCTATCGGCGGGTTTAAAAAGGCAAAAGTCAAGGAAAAAGAAGAATAATAAAACTTTATTTCAAAAAAATTCTTTATTTGACTTAAATTTAAAGCTATAATTTTAAAAATTCTATTGAAAATCGGTATTTAATGTGTTACAATACTTAAAAAACGGAGGTGTTTTACTAATGGCATACAAAATTTCTGATGAATGTATCGCTTGCGGCGCTTGCGCAGGTACTTGCCCTGTAGGCGCAATTTCTGAAGGCGATGGCAAATATGAAATCAATCCTGATGAATGCATCAGCTGCGGTTCTTGCGCAGCAGGTTGTCCTGTTGAAGCAATTGCTGAATAATTTTTGATTTTACTTAACTTTAAAAGCGAGGCATTTAGGTTATGTCTCGCTTTTAAAATTTATATATTTGGTTGATAAAATGAAAGATATTAATAAAGAGTTTTTAGGAATTTACAGTATTTTTTGCAGCAGTATTCACCGTTTTGGAACCGACGCGGTTTTGTTAAACTATTTTGCTAATGCTAATAGGTCAAAATATGCGTGCGATTTGGGTACAGGCTGCGGTATCATTCCGTTTTTAATGCTGCAGGATAATAAAAATATTAAAGTTGCCGCTGTTGATATTCAGTCTGACGCAATAAGTCTTGTAAAGTCTGCGGTTGAGCTTAATAATGCAGCTGAAAATATTTTTCCGCTGAATTACGATTTAAAGCAGCTGCCTGAAAAAATGAAATGCAGTTTTGATTTGGTAACTATGAATCCGCCTTATAAGCGGTTTGGCTCAGGTAAAATCACCGGTATAGACGGTATTGATATAGCGAGAAACGAGATTAAATGTACGCTTTCGGATATTTGCAAGGCGGCTTATAGTATTCTTATGCCAAACGGAAGATTTTGTATGTGTCAGCGTCCTGAAAGAATGGGCGAGGTGATTTTTGAAATGAAATCAGCGGGGATTGAGCCTAAAACCATACGAAATGTGGTAAACAAAGCAGGTGATAAACCGATGCTTGTTTTAATCAGCGGAATAAAAGACGGAAAAATCGGTAATGATTTGCTTCCTGATTTAATTTTGAAAAATGCTGACGGAACAGATACTGATGAGGTCATTAAGATTTATAAAATTATGAGAGGAAAAGAAAATGGGTAAACTTTATGTTGTCGGCACTCCAATCGGCAATCTTTCGGATTTTTCGCCCAGAGCAATAGAAACGCTTAAAAGCGTAGATTTTATTGCTGCCGAAGATACAAGAGTAACATTAAAATTGCTTAATAAATTTGAAATAAAAAATTCTCTTGTTTCGTATCACGAGCATAATAGGGGAAAAGCAGGCGAACAGATTGTAAAAAGAATTTCAGAGGGTGAAAATTGCGCGCTGGTTACTGATGCCGGTATGCCTGCAATTTCCGATCCGGGTGAAGAACTTGTTAAACTATGCCGAGAAAAAGGCATTGAAGTTGAATCTGTGCCGGGTCCTACTGCCTTTGCAACTGCAATGGCAATTTCGGGAATGAGCTCAACCCGTTTTACTTTTGAGGGATTTTTGAGCGTTACTAAGCGTAATCGCAAAGAACATCTTAGATCGCTTGAAAACGAAACGCGAACTATGATTTTTTATGAGGCTCCGCATAAGCTTATTTACACACTTAAAGATATGTATGAGTATTTCGGCGACAGAGAGCTTGCAATTTGCCGTGAAATTACTAAAATTCACGAAGAAGTTATAAATACAACCTTGTCAGCGGCAATTGAAAAGTATACCGTAACACCGCCTAAAGGTGAATTTGTATTAGTTATTAAAGGAAAAGAAGCTGAAAAAGGTGAAAGTTTTACTTTTGAGCAGGCAGTAAAAATTGCCAAAGATTTGGTTGATGATGGCAATTCAGCGTCAAGCGCGGCAAAACAGGCCGCCGCCGAAACCGGCTACAAAAAAAGC
>JBJEIS010000020.1:3404-5963 GCA_051877275.1 Acutalibacteraceae bacterium
TAATGTTGATTACAGTTTAAATAAATCATCTGTTTTTATATTAAAGATTTGTGCTATAGCATACACCTCTTTGTCAGAAGCGGATCGTGTTTGTCCTTCGAGCTTTGAAAGTGAAGAAAAATTAATATCAACATCGAGCAGCTGCATATTAATAGCGAGTTCTTTTTGACTCATACGGTTTAGTTTTCTGATTTTAGTTACATTTGCACCTATAATGTTTTTGTTTCCCAGAGGTTTTTTTCTTGCTTTCATTTTTATCTTCCACCGTCCTTATGCTTTAGTATATCACAAAAAATTAATAATTGAAAGTTTAATTATTTTATGATACAATATTTTATATTATTTCAAAAAACAGGGGATTTTAATGGACAGTATTGTTGAGGCTGTTTTGGAGAACAGTGAGTCAAAACCTGATAAAATTGCAATAGCTACCGCTCAAAGAGAGATTACATATAAAGAACTGCGGGAAAAAATTCTTAGCTTTGCTGCTTCTTTAAAACTTCGCGGTATAAAAAAAGGCAGCAGAATTGCTATAGAGGCAGTCGATTTGCCTTCTTTTTTTGCTGCTTGTTTGGGATGCCATCTTGCAGGTATGATTTCGGTTCCTATAGAAAAAAATATTTCAATTTATAAGCTTCAGGATATTTTTAAAGCTACAAAACCTTCACTTGTTTTTTTCAAAAATACAGGAGAGAAGTTCAGCGATTTTTTTGCCACTCCTTGTGACAGTAAAATCCGTTTTCCAAAAGGGGATAAGGTTTCTTCTGTCGTTTCTACAACCGGAACAACAGGAAATCCTGTTTTAGTTGAGCATACTAATAAAAGTACGCTGGCGACTATCGAAAATCTTGTAAACGGTATAAATATTACTGAAGATACCGTTATATTTTCAAATGTTCCGTTTGATTTAGCGGCAGGATACCGAAGAGTTTTGGCTACCTTATATGTTGGAGCTACTGCCGTTATTACATATAAACCTTTAAGTGAGGAACTTCTTTTAAAATTTTTTAAGGATTACGGTATCAATAGTATTTCTATACTAAATATTGATTTAAATTTTCTTATCGGAATAAAAAATGAGGAGCTTAAAAACTATATTAGCGCTATAAGATTTGTTGAAACCGTTGCAGGCTCTATTTCATCGTTTGATATTCGCAATTTTAAAATGGCTTTTCCTGCTGTAACGCTTTATAATGTTTATGGCACAACGGAATCGGGATGTTTGCTTATTAATAATACTTTAGAAAATTCAGACGATGGTTGTTTGGGGTATCCTGCTTGCAATGTTACACTTAAAATCATAGATGAAAACGGAGAAGAAGTAACTACTCCTGAAAAGTACGGATATATCTGCGTTAAGGGCAATATGAATATGGCGGGATATTATCGAAAAAAAACTTTGACTGACAAAGTGAAAAAAGATGACTATATTATAATAAACGATATTGTTTATTTTGATAAACAGGGTTGTTATTATTTTGTCGGTAGAGTAGGCGATATTATCGATATCAGCGGGCATAAGGTTGTGCCTTATGAAATTGAAAAGGTAGTTGATTTGTATAGCGGAATAGACAGTTGCGCTGTTGCCGCTGAAGAAGATCCTGATTTAGGTATGATACCTGTACTTTATATAGAATGTAAAGGAAAAGGTTTTGTCTTTGAAAAGCTTAATGATTATCTTAAAAAGAATCTTGAAGAGTACAAAGTACCGAAAAAAATAATCAGAATTGATAAAATACCGCGTACCGCAACGGGTAAAATTATGAGAAAATTACTGCCTACCGCTAAAAAAATTAATTAAAATAATATAAAAAAACAGAAGAAGCTGAACTTTTTATTCAGCTTCTTCTGTTTTTGTTTAGTAATGCTTTTTCGATTTATAAACAGTCTTTATAAATATCAATAACATCTTTCTTTGATAATACTGTAGGATTATGTGACATAATAACCTGCTGATATTTTAAAACGCTGTCTGCAAAAGCTTCTACATCATCTATCGTTGTACCGTAGTGGCTCATCGGCTTTTTCTCAAGCACTGCGTTAAGCAATTCATCAAGCTTTTCTGCAACATTTTCTTTTTCACAGTTCAAAGCATTCTTAAGAATGGTGATAGTTTCGTCATATTTTTCGCTGCATTCTTTTTCAGCGTACTTTTTAAGCACCGAAGTCAGAAGCGCATAATTTGCCTCGCCATGTGCAACATGATATTTACCGCTTAAAGGATAACTCATAGCGTGAACTGCTCCGCAACCTGCCTGACCGAATGCAATGCCTGCGTAATTGCTTGCAATCATAAAGGTTTCGAGTAATTGCGGCAGTATATCATACCCCTCGTTTTTAATCCTTGTATAGCCTGAAACAATCATCTCAATTGCTTTATGGCCGAAAAGAAGTGAAAATGGGGTAGAGAGCGGTGAAAGACTTGATTCGATAGCGTGGATAAGCGCGTCGATAGAGCTTGTTGCAAAGAAATGACGCGGCAGTTTTTCAATAAGCTGAGGAATAAGCACTGCGTAGTCTGCGTACATTTCGTCAACTGCAAGGCGAAGCTTTGTATCA
>JBJEIS010000021.1:0-5955 GCA_051877275.1 Acutalibacteraceae bacterium
CTGTGGCTGAAAAGTCCTTTGACGATATGACATTCGAAGAAGCACTTGAAGAGTCGCTTAACAGCATGAACTCTAACCAGAGAGTTAAGGGTGTAGTTGTAGCTGTTAATCCAACCGAAGTTCAGGTTGATATTGGACGTAAGTACACAGGCATTGTTCCTGCAAACGAGCTTTCAGCAGAGCCTAATGTTAATCCTGTTGACCTTGTAAAGGTTGGCGACGAGCTTGATTTGGTTGTTATGAGAACTAACGACCAGGAGGGTATTATTACTCTTTCTAAAAAACGTTTTGACGCTTATGCAGGTATGGCTGCAATGGAAGAAGCAAAAGAAAACGACGAAATTCTTGAAGGCAAGGTTACAGCAGTTGTAAAAGGCGGCGTTACTGTTTTATCAAACGGAATTCGCGTATTTATTCCTGCTTCTCACGCTACATTGAGAAAAGGCGAAGATTTGGAACAGCTTGTAGGAACAACTGTTTCATTCAAAATTATTGATATTCGCCGCGGCAGAAATGTTGTTGGCTCAATTCGCGTAGTTCTTCGTGAAGAAATGAAAAAAGCAAGAGAAGAGCTTTGGGAAAAACTCGCTGTCGGCGATACATACGAAGGTGTTGTAAAATCACTTACATCTTACGGTGCTTTTGTTGACATCGGCGGAGTTGACGGTATGATTCACATTACCGAGCTTTCTTGGATAAGAATCAAACATCCTTCAGAAGTTGTTAATGTAGGCGATACTGTTACTGTTTACATTAAAGACCTTGACAAAGAAAACAAAAAAATCTCACTTGGATTCAAAAAAGCTGAAGATAATCCATGGGAGATTCTTAAATCCAAATATAATGAAGGCGATGAAGTAACCGTTAAAATCGTAAGTTTTGCTTCTTACGGTGCTTTTGCAAACGTTATTCCTGGTATTGACGGTCTTATTCATATTTCACAGATTGCCAATAAGAGAATTGAAAAACCTCAGGATGTTCTTAAAATCGGTGAAGAGGTTCAGGCTAAAATCATCAGCATTGATTATGATGCAAAAAGAGTCAGCCTTTCAATCAGAGCGCTCTTACCTGAAGAGGCACCTGTTGAAGAGGAAAAAGAACCTGAAACACCTGCAGAACCTCCAAAAGGTTATGTTTGTGATGTATGCGGATACGTTTATGAGGGCGAAGAATTACCTGAAGATTTTGTATGTCCGCTTTGCGGCGTAGGCGCTGACCAGTTCAGACCTTTAGCTGACTAATTTAGTTAATTAAAAACTGACTTCGCTTTTTGCGAGGTCAGTTTTTTAATATAATTTTTTAGAATTATAACTGTTATATTAAAAAATCGGCATATAAATATATGCTAAAACGTTGAAAGAACTCAAAGACAATGATATAATAACTATATTAGAGATAGCTCTTAAACATTCAGTTTGCGGAAATTTTATCGGCTTAGAAAATCCTAAAAAATCACCAAGCTTAAAAAATGGCGGTTTGATTAAGGGCAGAAGGTATTCTCGAGTAGCTGTTTAAAAACAAATGGGAGGTAACTGATATTGATAGATATAAAAAAAGTTAAAAAAATAATTAAAGAGCGAAAAAAAATATATGTCAATGATGACGTAAGAACAAGAGAAAAATGGAATGAACTTCTTGACGCTCTTGGGAATGATGAAGAAGAACTATATAATTTCCTTAAATCAATTGACGATGATACATTGAGTTGGATAAATGAAATTTACGAAGAAATTGTTGAAAAATTCCCTAGTGATAGAATTAATGACGAATTCAAAAGGGTTCTTTAATAATTTAATATCAACTAAAGCCGATTGGTTACGCAAAGTAACTGACCGGCTTTTTTGTATGCAAAAATATTTTAAGATATGAAGAAGTCTTTATATTTTTATTACATTTGTTTTAAAATTAAAGTAGTCTGAGCAGGTAGTTCTATTTTGCTGTCAAGTAATGCTTTGGTTTCGATGTTTTCCCAGTTAATAGATGTTTTCAGTAAAACGTCATTATGAGAATAGTTTTCTAAAAATACATAAGTATTTTTGTCATCACTTCTTGAATGAGCGGTAACATCTTTTGGAAGTTCACCGTCAAAAGCAGACGAGATTGAGGTTTCATTAAGCAGCTTCTCTACAATATAGTCGGTAAAATCGCCGTTATCGCGAAAAGCAACATAATAGGCTTTGCCTTTGCCGTAACTGTTTTCGGTAAAGCCGGGCATTCCTTTATAGAAATCCTCGCCGTATACTCCTAAAACTTTTGCTCCTCGCGTATGAATTAGCTCGCAATAATCAATTGCTTTAAATTCTTTTTCATCATCAAGCTTTATTGTATTGCTGTCTTCAGGATAAAGAGTGTCAATTTCTTCATTCCATATTCCAAAGACATTTTTTAGTTCGCCGCAAGGAAATCCGCCCAAATGACATAAATCGTTTTCATCAACCATTCCTGTCATATATGTACATAAAAGCGTTCCGCCGTTTTTAACATAATCAGCAAAGTTCTGTTCTGCTTCTTTGCAGACAATATATTGCATAGGTGCAATAACAAGACTGTATTTAGAAAGGTCCTCGGATCTGCTTACAATATCAGTATCTATTCCTCTTTTCCATAGAGAATAGTAATACTGTTCTACTGTGTCTATGTATTTTTTATTGTTAGTGGCAAATCCTTTAGCCATGTCAATTGCCCATCGGTTATCCCAATCAAACACAATTGCAGCTTTGGCTTTGGTTGTTGTACCGACAATTTCATCTAAACCTTTAAGGCGCTCGCCGAGCGCTGAAACATCTTTGAAAACGCGAGTATTCTCGTTGCCAACATGGTCAACTACCGCTCCGTGAAATTTTTCTACTGCACCTCTGCTTTTTCTCCATTGAAAATACAAAACAGAGTCTGAACCGTGAGCAACAGCCTGTAAAGATGTCAATTCGTGAACTTTAGGTCTTTTAAGCTTGTTATATTCAAACCAACTGGTTACATTCGGCACGCTTTCCATAACTAAAAACGGACGATGCTTTAATGAACGCATTAAATCATGCGTCATTGCGGTAAACCGTGCTTCATGCAAATCACGCGACGGATTATTACTCCAAGGCGGATAACAATCCCATGAAACAAAATCAATTTCTTTACTCAAAATTCTGTAATCAAGCCCGTTATAAAATCCCATAAGATTTGTTGTAATAGGTATATCAGGTGTAATTTTACGAATAACAGAAATTTCATGCTTCATAAAATCGGTTGTTTTATATGTTACATATCGTTTCCAATCAAGGTCTCTTGCATGAACATAATGGTCAGTAAGCGGCCCGGGCGGATCTATCTGCTCCCAATCGTCATATGAGTGCGACCAAAAAGTATTCCACCAGTCGTGATTAAGTTTATCAATTGTGCCATATTTGGCTTTCAGCCACTCTCTAAACCCTTTTATACAATTTTCGCAATAACATTCACCTGAAAATTCATTGGAAATATGCCATGCAATAACAGCAGGGTGGCTTTTATACCTCTGCGCTAATTTTTGATTAATAATTGCAATTTTTTCACGATAAATCGGTGAAGAATAACAATGGTTATGTCTGGCACCGAATTTGTAACGCACTCCGTTTTCATCTACGCGCAATGTTTCAGGGTATTTAGTTGCAAGCCATATAGGTTTTGCTCCGCTCGGAGTAGCAAGAATAACTCTTCCTCCTGCGTTGTAAATATCGTCTATTGCTTTATCTAAAAAAGAGAAGTCAAATTCACCTTCGCTTTTTTCAAGTGTGCTCCAAGAAAAAATACCGACGGTAAGCTCGTTACAATTAGCTATTTTTAATAATCTCATATCTTCAGATAATACATCTGGATAATCGAGCCATTGTTCAGGGTTGTAATCTCCGCCGTGCAAAATATGCGGATATTTTTTAATAATAATATCTTTCATATACTCCACCGCCTTTTAAAATGCCATACCATAATCACTTTGTTATTATACCATACTTTATATAATAATGCTATGAAATATTTGTCATTAAAATAAAAAAACCTCTCATGCAAATTACATGAGAGGTTTTTAAATGGGGTGGGTAGACGGATTCGAACCGACGGTCTTCAGTGCCACAAACTGACGCGTTAACCAACTACGCTATACCCACCATATTATTTTTGCAACATTAAGATTATAATATATCATATCATTTTTGTCAAGCATTTTTTACAAATATATTTTAAATACCTATATTTGATACTGTTTACAAATAATTCATTTGTTTTATTTTTATTTATGATAAAATAAAATAATAAAATAGGGAAAGGAAATGTGAATTGTGAGAAGATGTCTTGATTGTAATGCCGAATTACCTAATGCTGCTATGGAATGTACAGAATGCGGTTCGCAGAATTTATCTTTAATTGAAGAAAAAACAACTGAAAAAACTACTTTGCCTAAAAAATTCAATGCTTTTATCATTGTTATTGCGACAGTGTTTGTAATCGGTGTTGTGTGCGGATTTTTTGCTTATAAGTATTCAGCGAAAACCGTTCCGGCAGAACCTATAAAAAATGCGATGAATTCTTTGTATACAGGTGATTTACAAGGATATATTGATGAAATGTATAAAAGCTTTCAATCAGATGCCGAAAACTATTTAAACAATGAATACGGCAGTTTTTCCTCTTACAAAGACAGCACGGAAGAAACCTTAAAAAATGCTTACGGTGATGATTATAAGGTTGTGTCGGAAGTAATTGATGTTTATCCATTTACAGATAAAATGGTTGAGTTTTTAAATGATGCTTGTAAAGAAGCAGGCTATAAAGTTGAAATCACTGACGCCAAAAATGTTACTGTCAGAACTGTAACCAAAAATGATGACGGTGCAGAATCTTATTACATAGCTGATGAATATTCGGCAGAAATTGACGGCAAGTGGTATTTTGTTCCTAAAGGTTTGTTAGTTTCAAATGAATCTGATAACTTTCAGACAAATTAAAAATAGAAATAAGTCTAATAAGATTTGCCGGAAAAAAGCGAGGTGTCTGATTTGCAGGAAGAAAAATGTATTACGATTATTTCAAACAGAAAAAGGGTTGTTTTAAATATCAGCACAATTCTTTATGTTCTTATGATAGGGAAAAATGCAGAGCTACACATTTCCGGAGGGAAAACATATATAACAAGAATGACTATATCTGAGCTTGAAGATTATTTAGGTGATGGCTTTATTAAGGTGAATCGCGGATGCCTTGTTTCTGCAAGGGCGGTACATGATGTTACCGACAGCATTAACCTTAACAACGGTGAGTCCCTGACATATACGATACGAAAGAAAAATGAGATTATTGAACAGCTTCATTCAAAACAGAGGAGTATTATCAGCAATTTTGCTAAGGATGGCATTCCTGTTACAGATGAGGAATACCGCAAGCATTACATAAGCTTTGATAATCTGCCGTTTGCTTTTACGGATATTGAGATGATATTTAATGAGGAAAGCCGCGCTGTAGACTGGATTTTCAGATATGGCAATTCTGCGTTGGCAAAACTCGAAAAGATGCCGCTTGAGCGTCTTATCGGCAGTTCTTTCGGCAGCTTGTTCAGCAATATGGATTCTAAATGGCTGCGAAGCTATGAACGCGCAACGCTTTACGGTGAAACGCTGGAGATGATTGATTACAGCCCGGAAATAGATACATACTTGAAAGTTATATGTTTTCCGACTTTTAAAGGTCACTGTGGGTGCATTCTGTTCAATATTTCGGATATAGAATTCACAAAAAACAGCAGTGACACCGAAAAGGCGATGATACTTTATTTCGGTCAGTTATTCAATACAAACATTTGAAAATTATAAATAATAAAAATGCCGCATATACCGTTTTTCGGAGTACAAATTCATGAGAAAATGGTATATGCGGCTGCTTTTATGTCGTTTCGCGCCGTTTAAATGTCGTTTTAACCCAAGTCTATTGACAAAA
>JBJEIS010000022.1:0-5773 GCA_051877275.1 Acutalibacteraceae bacterium
TGGTGGGAGCGGGTGGATTCGAACCACCGAAGTCAGAGACAACAGATTTACAGTCTGCCCCCTTTGGCCACTCGGGAACACTCCCATATTAAATTATAACTCTCTTAAAGTAAGTCAAAATAGACTATCAATAAGAGAAAAATGGAGCTGGTGGACGGACACGCCCACATCGCTACGCTCGTGTACTAATGGCTTACAGCATAGCTGTTTCGCCGCTTTTAACTAAAAACTTGTCACTGACAAGTTTTCTTAACGTTAAAACCCTCTTAGGGTTCAAGTCCTTAACAGACTTGAGTAAGAGAAAAATGGAGCTGGTGGACGGACTTGAACCCCCGACCTGCTGATTACAAATCAGCTGCTCTACCAACTGAGCTACACCAGCTTATATACGCCTCAAACGTGAGCGCCTAAACAATATACCATAATTAAGTTAGATTGTCAAGCCTTTTTTAGAAAAAAATAAAACTTTTTGAATAAAAATGTTGTTATAAAAGCAGGATTAACTTAATTCACTTTTAGCACAATTAAGCTGTGTTTTTTGAAATTTAATTGAAGTATATGGTGATTGAAAATAAAAAGGTAAAAAAATTTGAAAAAATTGCTTGTTTATATTATTGTAATATGTTACAATAAAAACAATTAGGTTTTAAGGAGAATGATATATGAGAAATGCAGAAGCTTTAAAGGCTGAATTAATGGTCGGCAAGTATGAAAATACTTTTAAAAAGTTATATCCCAACAAAAGCGATTGTGCAAAAAGATATTGTTATGTTGTAGATAAGTTTGTTGAAAAATACGGTGATTCTGAAGATTTGCATTTGTTTTCGGCACCGGGAAGAACAGAGGTAGGCGGTAATCATACAGACCATCAGCACGGATGTGTATTAGCTGCCGGTGTAGACCTTGATGTAATTGCTGTTGCAAGAAAAAATGATTCAGGCATTATCAGAATACAGTCTGAAGGTTTTAAAGAGGATATCGTTGATCTTAAAATTCTTACTCCTCAGACTGAAGAGATTGATCATGCACCTGCACTTGTAAGAGGTGTTGCTGCAAGATTTCACGATTTAGGATATGAAATAGGCGGTTTTGACGCATATACAACTTCAAATGTTTTAAAGGGTTCGGGACTTTCTTCATCAGCCGCTTTTGAAATTTTGGTTTGTACTATTTTAAATTCACTTTATAATAATGAAAAAATGGATTCGGTTGAAAAAGCAATTGTTTCACAGTATGCTGAAAACAACTTCTTTAATAAACCTTGCGGACTTATGGATCAAATGGCTTGCTCTTACGGCGGTTTTGTAGGTATTGATTTTAATGACCCTGCAGATCCTGTTATAGAAAAAGTTGATTTTGATTTTACCGCTGTTAATCATTCACTTTGTATTGTAGATACCGGCGGATGCCATGCAGATTTAACTCCTGATTATGCAGCAGTTCCTGCTGAAATGAAGTCTGTAGCAAAATTCTTCGGCAAAGCTGTACTTAGAGACGTTGATGAAAACGAATTTTATTCAAGAATTGATGAGGTTCGTAAAAAAACTAATGACAGAGCAGTACTTCGTGCAATTCACTTCTTTAATGATAACCGCAGAGCAGTAGAACTTAAAAATGCTTTAAAAGCTAACGATTTCGAGCAGTTTAAGGCTGTTATAAAAGAGTCGGGTCGTTCTTCTTTACAATGCTTGCAGAATGTTTTCTCTCCAAGCGACCCATTTGAACAGGGACTTACGCTTGCACTCACATTGACTGAAAAAATTCTTGACGGTAAAGGAGCATTTCGTGTTCACGGCGGCGGTTTTGCCGGCACAATTCAGGCGTTTGTTCCAAATGAGATTCTTGATACATATAAAACCGAGATTGAAAAAGTATTCGGTGAAGGTAAATGTTACGTTCTTTCTGTTCGCCCTGTCGGCGGCGTTGAGATAACACCTAATTTATTTGATTAATATATTTTTTTTAGGAGATTGATATAATATGGCAGAATTAAGATGGCATCCACTAATTGAAGATTGGGTAATGATTGCTTCCCACAGACAAAACAGACCGCAAATGCCTAAAGACTGGTGTCCGTTTTGTCCGGGTTCAGGTAAAGTTCCTGATAGCTTTGATGTTTATGAGTATGATAACGATTTTCCTGCGCTTTCGCAGAATCCGCCGGAGCCTGACGATGTAGCAACTGACTTTTTTAAGGTTAAACCTGCTTACGGTAAATGTGAAGTAATTCTCTATTCACCTGAACATACTGTTACTCTTCCGGAACTTTCGGTTGATCATATTTCAAAATTGGTTAACCTTTGGGTAGAACGTTTTAATGCAATTAAAGCTGATGAAAAGATTAAATATGTATTTATCTTTGAGAACCGCGGTGAAGCAGTAGGCGTTACAATGCCTCACCCTCACGGTCAGATTTACGGTTATTCGGTAGTGCCTAAAAAGCTTCAGCTTGAATTAAACAGCGCTAAAAAATATCTTGCAGAAAACGGCAAATGTATTTTCTGCGATATGCTTGAAAAAGAAAAAGAAGCAAAATCAAGAATTATTTTTGAAACAGAGTATTTTACAGTATTCTTACCTTTCTTCTGCGAATATCCTTATGGTGTTTATATTATGTCAAAGCGTCATTTAAGTAATATTGCAGAGTTTACAGAGGAAGAAAAGAAAGATTTTGCAAGATGTATCAAAGAAACTACAGGTACTCTTGACAGTTTGTTTGATATGAAATTACCTTATATGATGTGTATGCACAACGCACCTGTAAACGGTGAAGACACATCGGATTATTATCATTTCCATGTTGAATTTTTCCCGCCTATGCGTTCAAAAGATAAAATTAAGTTCAATGCTTCTTCAGAAACAGGCGCTTGGGCTCATTGCAATCCTACCGCTCCTGAAGAAAAGGCTGAGGAGTTGCGTGCAGCACATAAAAAATTTGTCGAAAATAATATGTAATTTGCAAATAAAAAAGCTGATGTGAAAAACATCAGCTTTTTTGCGGTTTATTAGATGATTTGAGATGATAGAAGAGGTTGCTTTTTGACCTTTAATTTGGTATAATTAATTAAAAATCGGAAAGGATTTTATATAATGAATATTTGGCATGACATCAGTGCTGACAGAGTTACACCTGAAAAATTCACAGCAGTAATTGAGATTTCAAAGGGCGGTAAGAATAAGTATGAGCTTGATAAAAGCACAGGACTTTTAAGGCTTGACAGAGTTCTTTATACTTCTACTCATTACCCGGCAAACTATGGTTTTATACCGCGTACATATGCAGATGATAAAGACCCGCTTGATGTATTGGTGCTTTGTCAGGAGTCTATTATCCCACTCACTTTGGTCGACTGCAAGCCGATAGGTGTACTTGAAATGACAGACGGTGAGTCTTTTGATGAAAAAATCATTGCTGTTCCGCTTCGTGACCCTTCATATAATTGTTTTGAATCAATTCTTCAGTTGCCAAAGCATATTTTTGAGGAAGTTTCAAACTTTTTTGAGGTTTATAAAACACTTGAGGGTATACCTACCGAGGTTAAAGATATAAAAGGCGCAGATGAGGCTGTTAAGATTATAGATATGTGTATTAATAATTATAAAGAAGCATTTTCTAACTGATTTTTTAAAGGCGGGTACTTTTGTGCCTGCTTTTTAATGTATTTACAAATTTAATCATTAAATTTCTTGACAAAGTTTTAAAGATTTTATATAATTAATTGATACTTATATTTTTTTGAGGTGAATAAAATGGCTAAAGATATAAAGATTACCAAAGAAGGTTTACAAAAGTTAAAAGACGAGTTAGATTATTTAAAGGTTGAAGGCCGTGCAGAAATTGCTGAAAAGATTAAAGTTGCACGTTCTTTCGGCGACTTATCTGAAAACGCTGAATATGATGAAGCTAAAAATGACCAGGCAAAGCTTGAAAACAGAATTAATGAAATTGAAGCTATCATAAAAAATCATATTATTATTGAAGAGCAGTCACCGCGTTCAAAGACAGTAAATCTCGGTACAACAGTTGTTGTTTTGGATATTGAACTTGATGAGGAAATGGAATATAAAATTGTAGGTACAGCAGAGGCTGACCCTGAAAACGGTCAGATTTCCGATGAATCACCTATCGGTATGTCACTTTTGGGTCATAAAGAGGGCGAAACAGTTGTAGCTGAAACACCGCAAGGCGAGCTTGAATTTAAGATTGTAAAGATTATCAAGAAAAAATAAACTTCGTTGGGAGAGGTAAATTAATGGCACAAAAAACACATCCGCAGGGCGAGCAGGATTTAAATGAAATTTTGCGTTTACGCCGCGAAAAATTGAATAACTTACAGGCAGAAGGCAAAGACCCTTTTGTTATTACAAAATATGATGTAACTGCTCATAGCAGTGAAATTAAAGAAAATTTTGAAGAATTTGAAGGCAAAGAGGTTTCCTGTGCCGGCAGAATTATGTCAAAACGCGTTATGGGTAAGGCGTCTTTCTGCAATATTGCTGATTTAAAAGGTAATATACAGTCTTATGTTGCAAGAGATTGCATCGGTGAAGATTCTTATAAAGATTTTAAAAAATACGATGTCGGTGATATTGTAGGCATAAAAGGCGAGGTTTTTAAAACTAAAACAGGCGAAATTTCGATTCACGCTTCAAGCGTAACCTTGCTTTCAAAGAGCCTTCAGGTGTTGCCTGAAAAATATCACGGTCTTACTAATACCGATACAAGATACCGTCAGCGCTATGTTGACCTTATTATGAATAATGAGGTTAAGGACACTTTTATTAAACGTTCAAAAATTATCAGCACAATTCGTAAATTCCTTGATGAAAAAGGTTTTATGGAAGTTGAAACTCCGATGCTTGTTTCAAACGCAGGCGGTGCTGCTGCTCGTCCTTTTGAAACTCATTTCAATGCGCTTGATGAAGACTTAAAGCTCCGTATTTCGCTTGAGCTTTATTTAAAACGTCTTATTGTTGGCGGTCTTGAGAAAGTTTATGAAATCGGACGTGTTTTCAGAAACGAAGGTCTTGATACCCGTCATAATCCTGAATTTACTCTTATGGAGCTTTATCAGGCTTATACCGATTATCACGGAATGATGGATTTAACCGAAGAAATGTACCGTTATGTGGCTCAAGAAGTGCTTGGCACTACAACAATTACTTACAACGGTGTGGAAATGGATCTCGGCAAGCCTTTTGAGAGAATTACAATGGTAGATGCCGTTAAGAAGTATTCCGGTGTTGATTGGAATGAAATTAAAACCGTTGAAGAGGCAAGAGCTGTTGCTGACGAGCATCATATTGAATATGAAGACCATCACAAAAAAGGCGATATACTTAATTTATTCTTCGAAACCTATGTTGAGGAGCATTTAATCCAGCCTACATTTGTTATGGATCATCCTATTGAGATTTCTCCGCTTACAAAGAAAAAGCCTGAAAATCCTGAGTATGTTGAGCGCTTTGAGTTCTTTATGAATGGTTGGGAAATGGCAAATGCTTATTCAGAGCTTAATGACCCTATTGACCAGAGAGAACGTTTTGCAGCACAAGAGGAGCTTTTTGCAAACGGTAATGAGGAAGCAAATCATACTGATGAAGACTTTCTTAATGCGCTTGAAATCGGTATGCCTCCTACGGGCGGTATAGGCTACGGTATTGACCGTTTGTGTATGATTATGACCGATTCACCGGCTATAAGAGACGTACTTTTATTCCCGACAATGAAATCGTTAGACAAGTAAAAATCGCATAATTTTATCAATGGGCA
>JBJEIS010000023.1:0-5748 GCA_051877275.1 Acutalibacteraceae bacterium
CTGTTTTAATCTTGCTTGTAGCATGGCGAAGAAACGCAGTAGGAATATCCTGCTTTTCAATACCGCAACCGTTATCGGTGACGCGCATAAATGTGCGGCCGCCGTCTTTTATTTCAACAGTAATGGCGTCTGCGCCGGAATCTATACTGTTTTCAACAAGCTCTTTAATAACCGCTGACGGACGATCAACAACTTCACCCGCAGCTATAAGCTCTGCTACATTTTTAGGCAAAACATTAATCTTCGCCATTACTATTTCCTCCTTAATTTTGTTTTAGCTTTTGTTTATTTATTGTAAACATTTTTATCTACTGTATGCCTTTAGCTTTATTTACAAAATCATTTAGTTTTTGCATACATTCAATCGGTGTTAAAGTGTTTACATCAAGATATTTCAACTCATCTACCAACTGTGCCGATAATGTTGAAGCAAATGTATTCTCATCGGCAACATATTCTTTTTTAATAATTACATTTTCGCCGGCTTCGAGAGTTTTTAGTATTTCTTTTGCGCGGTTAACAACTTTTTGCGGTACGCCTGCTAATTTCGCAACTTCAATACCATAGCTGTCATCAGAGCCGCCGCGCACAATACGGCGTAAAAAGATAATATCATCGCCTTTTTTCTTTGCGGCGATATTATAATTTTTAACTCCGTCTAACTCTTCCTCTAAAGAAGTCAATTCGTGATAATGCGTTGCAAAAAGTGTTTTTGCACCGATTTTCTTTTTATCGGCAACATATTCGAGTACCGCTCTTGCTATCGCCATACCGTCGTAAGTAGAAGTACCGCGTCCGATTTCATCTATTATAAGCAAGCTGTTTTTAGTAGCATATTTTAAAATATTAGCTACTTCGCTCATTTCAACCATAAATGTTGACTTTCCGCTTGCCAAATCATCAGAAGCGCCTACACGAGTAAAAATCGCATCACAAATTGAGATTTTTGCGCTTTTTGCAGGAACAAACGAGCCTATTTGCGCCATAAGTGTGATAATGGCAGTTTGCCTCATATATGTAGATTTACCTGCCATATTAGGACCTGTAATAATAGCGCATCTGTTATCTTTTACATCAAGTAATGTATCATTCGGTACAAACGCATTATCAGATAAAAGCTCAACAACAGGGTGTCTGCCCTCACGAATATCAATAACGCCGTCAACAGAAATCTGCGGACAAACATATCCGTTTCTGTAAGCTACTGTTGCAAGCGACCATATAGCGTCAAGTCTTGCCACTGCATCGGCGGTTTTCTTAACGCTTTCCATATGGTTTGCAACCTCTTCGCGTATTTTCACAAATAGGTTATATTCAAGTGCAATAAGCTTGTCTTGCGCACCTAATATACGGCTTTCAAGCTGTTTTACCTCATCAGTAATATATCTTTCGCTGTTAGTTAAAGTCTGTCGTCTGATATAATCATCCGGCGGTGTAAAATCAGCTGAATTAGGAATTTCTATATAATAACCGAATACACGATTATATTTTATTTTCAGTTTTTTAACTCCCGTTCTCTCCTGCTCACGCATTTCAAGCTCGGTTACAATGTCTTTACCGCCTGTCATATCATTTTTAAGACGGTCAACCTCGGCGTCAAAACCCTCTCTGATAATTCCGCCCTCTCTAACAGTGAGAGGAGGATTATCAACAATAGCGCGTTTTATAAGGTCTGAAAGCTCAAAAAGCTCATCAATATCATTATAAATGCTCTTTAAAAATGCCGAATCCATATTTCGAATAGCGGCTTTTATATAAGGCATTTTATCTAAAGTATAAGCCAATGTATTAAGCTCTCTTGCATTGACAGTACCGTAAAGCACTCTGGTCATAAGGCGTTCAAGGTCTTTTATCTCTTTTAATGCCTCGTTCAATTCTTCCCTAACCTCATGCTTTGAAAGCAACTCGCCGACAGCATTCTGTCGTCTCGAAATTTCGGCGGGAGATAAAAGCGGTAATTCAATCCAATCGCGTATCAGTCGTTTACCCATAGGGGTTTTTGTTGAATCAAGCACCCATAAAAGCGAACCTTTTTTTTCATTTGAACGCATGGTTCTTGTTAGCTCAAGATTTAATCTTGTTGACAAATCCAAACGCATATATTTATTTTCGCTGTATAAATCAATAGCGTTTATCGCGGCAACATCGTTTTTTTGCGTTTTAAATAAAAAACCGAGTGTTGCGCAAAGCGACTTTTTAGCCGATGACTCTTCTTCAATGCCAAGTGATGAAAAGCTTTCTGCATTAAAATGCTTTAAAACCAGCTCGGCACATTCATTAGATAAAAATTCATCATCAATCGTATCAATTCTGCTTTGCAGTGATTTTGCAACCAAATTATACAGCGAAACAAATTTTGCCGCGTTTTCATTAAAAAGAACCTCTTTAGGAGAAAAACGGGTTATTTCATTAATTATTTCCGTTTCAAGCTGTTTTGAATTAATTTCAGTTAAATGAAGTTTGCCAGTTGAAACGTCAGCAAAACAAAGTCCTGCTGTATCATTATCAATAAATACGGTAGCAAGATAATTATTTGTACCGGCATCAAGCATACTGTCCTCAGTTACAGTACCGGGAGTAATTATGCGAACAACATCTCTTTTAACCAATTTTTTAGTTTTAGAAGGATCCTCGGTCTGCTCACAAATAGCAACACGATAACCTTTTTTGACAAGCCTTGCAATATATCCTTCGCTTGAATGAAAAGGTATACCGCACATATCGGCTTTTTCATCTTCTCCGTTTGCACGCTTGGTTAAAACAAGGTCTAATTCTTCACTGGCAACTTTTGCATCGTTATAAAACATCTCATAAAAATCGCCCAGTCTGAAAAACAATATGCTGTCAAGATGTTGTGACTTTATATCAATATACTGACGCATCATTGGTGACATATTCGGAGTTATTTCCGGTAAAATATCAACTCTTTTTGGCATTTTTGTTTAACTTCCCTTTTAAATTAATTAATTTAGTGGCATCCGCCGCAAGTACTGCATGAACCTGTGCATGACGCGTCCGGAATTTCAACAGTTTCAGGGTCTGCGCCGTCAATACACATAGCAATAAGAGTATTAACTTTGTTAATAATAGCATCAAGATTGGTTTTTGCCTCGTTATAAGCAATCATAGATTCATTTGCCATAACTTTTTTATAACACTCCTGAAGTTCCTTATTGTATTTTTCAATCTTTTCTTCGTCTTTTTCAGAATCTGACATAGCTTTGCTAACATTCATACGGATAAGATTAAACTCACCGATTAAATCCTGCAATTCTTTGTCTTCATCATTTGTCTTTTTTGCCTCGGCAAATTTTTTATATGTTTCGTCTGCCTGAATTGCAGCGCCTAATTTTCTTGTTATTTCTAAAATTTCCATTATAATATATCCTTTCATACAAATTATATTTTTTTACCTTTTAAAATCCAGGTGTCACCGCTTGTAACCTCAACATCAATGAATGTTCCGATTAAATCGGTATCGCCTTCAATTTCAACAACGAAATTATTAAGTGTTCTTGTATAAAGATTACCCTGTGTTCTTGAAGGTTCTTCAACAAGCACTTTAAAAGTCTTTCCGACCTGTTCCTTGCATATTTCTTCTGAAATATTCTCTTGTACCTTTAATAATTCTCTAAACCAAACGCCTTTTTCTTCTTTAGTTACAGAATCAGGCATTTCAGCAGCAGGAGTACCTTTTCTTTTTGAATAAATAAAAGTAAATAACGACTGATAACGCACTTCTTCTATTAATAAAATAGTTTCCTTAACCTCTTCATAAGTTTCCGAAGGAAAACCTACAATAATATCGGAAGTTAGCATTAAATCAGGAATTATCTCTTTTGCTTTTTTAATCAATTCAAGATAATCCTCACGAGTGTATTTACGGTTCATCGCTTTAAGAACTCTGCTTGAGCCGCATTGAACAGGCAGATGAAGATGTTTTTCAACCTTTTCACATTCCGCCATTGCTTTTAATAATTCCTCTGAACAATCCTTAGGGTGCGAAGTCATAAATCTTATAACAAAATCGCCCTCAACATCGTTGCATTTTCTTAAAAGCTCAGCAAAGCTTATACCGCCGTCATATGAATTTACATTTTGACCTAAAAGCGTAATATTTTTAATACCTTTAGCAACCATATCTTTAAAATCAGCTAAAATATCTTCAGGTTTACGGCTGCGTTCACGCCCTCTGACATAAGGCACAATACAGTAGGTGCAAAAATTATTGCATCCGTACATTATCGGCAGCCAGCCGTTGATACTGCTTTCATTAACCTGCGGAATACCCTCTGCAATAACGCCGTCCATATCCGGAATATCAAAAATTCTTCCCTGCCCCTGTAATACTTTATAAAGCATTTCAGGCAATTTATGAACCACATGAGTTCCGAATACCAAATCGACATGCGGAAAGCTTTGTTTAATCTTTTTTGCAATATGCTCCTGCTGCATCATACAGCCGCAAAGAGCAATAACAGTATTCGGTTTTCTTCGTTTTAAATGCACCAATGCACCGACATTTCCGAAAACCCTGTCCTCTGCATGTTCGCGAACCGCACAGGTATTGAAAATAACCAAATCTGCGTCATCCGACTCATCGGTAAACTCATAACCCATTTCTTCAAGCATACCCATGATTTTCTGCGAATCTGCAACATTTTGCTGACAACCGAAAGTTCTGATATGCGCTTTCGGTTTACCGTATTTTTTTATACAAATTTCCTTGACCTTTTCAGCAAACCCCTGCTGAATAGCCAAGTCTTCTTCACTTACAAAAATTTCTTTGTTTTTCTGCAATTCAATGCTCCTTATAATTATTCATCTAATTTTAATACTGCCATAAATGCTTCCTGCGGTACTTCAACCGAGCCAAGCTTACGCATACGCTTTTTACCTTCTTTTTGTTTTTCAAGAAGCTTCTTCTTACGGGTAATATCACCGCCGTAGCATTTTGCAAGTACATCTTTTCTAACCGCTTTAACGGTTTCTCTCGCAATAACCTTTCCGCCTACCGCAACCTGAACAGGTACTTCAAACAACTGTCTCGGAATATGCTCTTTAAGCTTTTCAGCGATTCTTCTTGCTCTTTTATACGCATTATCAGCATGAACAATAAATGATAATGCGTCAACAATTTCGCCGTTTAACATTACATCAAGCTTAACAAGCTTTGACGGCTTATAGCCTTTACCCTCGTAATCATAAGAAGCATACCCTCTTGTACGGCTTTTCAGCGCGTCGAAAAAGTCATAAACAATCTCGTTAAGCGGAATTTCATAATGAATATCAACACGCTCGGTTGTAACATACTGCATATCAACAAACACACCTCGGCGCTCCTGACATAAATCCATAATTGCACCTACATAATCATTAGGGCTGTAAATATGAACATTGCAAATAGGTTCTTCTGCGGTAACAATTGAAGCAGGATCAGGATAATTTGTAGGATTATCAATCCACAACTCTGTGCCGTCAGACATATTCAGCTTATATTCAACGGACGGTGCGGTTGTAATTAAATCAAGATTATACTCTCGCTCAAGTCGCTCCTGAATAATCTCCATATGCAAAAGTCCTAAAAATCCGCATCGAAAACCAAATCCCAAAGCAGATGAGGTTTCAGCTTCAAACATAAGCGCCGCATCATTGAGCTGAAGTTTTTCAAGCGCCTCGCGAAGATCGGTATATTGCGCGCCGTCAGCCGGATAAATACCGCAGAAAACAACAGGATTAACCTGTCGG
>JBJEIS010000024.1:0-23766 GCA_051877275.1 Acutalibacteraceae bacterium
AACCCGTGTTACCGCCGTGAAAGGGCGGTGTCTTAACCGCTTGACCACCGGGCCATATATGTTAACCGCATAAAGCGGGAAACTACACTTTGGTAGCTGCGATTGGATTTGAACCAACGACACTTCGGGTATGAACCGAATGCTCTAGCCAACTGAGCTACGCAGCCATACAAATGCCTCAAACAAATTGACGCTTGATTATTATACCCCAAGCATATACAAAAGTCAAGCATTTTTTTAAAAAAGTTTCAAAATAATCTAAAATACCTATATTGCACCGTTTTTATTTTTCACAATCTCTGCGTGAAAACTCACAGCCACAATAATTTTGGCGATACAGATTATATTCTTTTGACAATTCGATAGAGCGTTTATAACCGTTTTTCTTTTTAAAATCAGAAAACAAATATTTAACACCGTATTCTTTTGAAAGGCTTTCACCGATTTCATTTAGTTTTTCAGCATTTTTATAAGGGCTTATAGATAAAGTAGTACAAAAATAATCATATCCGTTATTTTTTGCATACTCTGCCGCACATTTTAGTCGCAATTCATAGCACAAAAAGCACCTGTTGCCACCCTCAGGCAAATTTTCAAGACCTTTCGCCATATTGTAAAAAGGCTCGCTGTCATAATCGCAAGCCACAATTTCAGGTTTTCTTTCAATCGGCATTTCTTCTACCAAACGCTTTAACTCTTCTGCTCTGAAAGAATACTCGCTTTCGGGTGCAATATTCGGATTATAAAACAACAAGGTTATATCAAAATAAACATTTAGATATTCAAGAACATAAGAAGAGCAGGGCGCACAGCAAGCATGAAGCAATAATTTAGGCTTTACACCCACATCGGATATATTTTTAATTGTTTCGTCCAATAAAAGCTGATAGTTTTTTCGCATTAGTAGTCCTTTAAAATCTCTTTAAGCGAATCAGCGGTATAAACAACATCATCTTCGCTCATTTTTGTGTTAAGCGGCAAAGTAATCTCATTTTCAAACTGATGATAAGCATTTGGAAAATCAGAAATATCAAAGCCTAAACTCTTATAAGCGGTAAGCATAGGAAGCGGTTTGTAATGAACATTTGTCGCAATGCCCTTTTCGCTCATTTTTTCAATAATCTCACTGCGCTGTTTTGATGAAATACCTTTAATTCTCAACAAATACAAATGTCCGCTTGAAGAAAAATCATCACCGTAATGCTCAAAATGAATAAATCTTTCGTCAGATAAAATCTTATCATAGATTCCAATATAATTTTTGCGTTTTTCAAGCATCTCGCTGTATCTTTTAAGTTGAACAAGTCCGATAGAAGCCATAATATCGGTCATATTGCATTTGTAAAGCGGAGCCGCAATATCATATTCCCATGCACCAAGCTTTGTTTTTGCAAGCGCATCTTTATTCTGCCCGTGAAGTGATTGAAGCATATACTGCTTATAAAGCCATTCATCATCTATAAAATCTTTTTTTGCCCAAGCTGCTGCGCCGCCCTCTGCGGTGGTTAGATTTTTAACCGCATGAAATGAAAAAGCAGTAAAATCGGCAATTGAACCTGCCATTCTGCCTTTATTGCTTGCTCCGAACGAATGAGCACCGTCGGCAATTACAATAACTCTGCCAAACTGCTTTTGCAAATCATTATTCGGTTTAAAAAGCTCTTTTTTGCTCTCACAAACTTCAAAAATCTTGTCATAGTCGCATATTTTGCCTGCAATGTCAACAGCAATAACCGCTTTTGTCTTTTCAGTAATTAAACTGCCTATGCGGTCGCAATCAATAAAAAACGAGTCCTCTTTTGTATCGCACATTACAATTTTAGCACCGACATGATGCACAACGGATGCGGTAGCGGTATAGGTATAAGACGGTACTATAACCTCATCTCCTGCGCCTATACCCAATATGCGCAAAGTACACTCAAGCGCCGCAGTTGCACTTGAAAGGCAAGCTGTGCCGCCGCTTTTTATATATTCGGTTATTTCATTCTCAAACTGCTTTGTTTTAGGGCCTGTTGTAATCCAGCCCGAACGCAATGTATCACATACCGCTGAAATTTCTTCTTCTGTAATATCCGGCGGTGAAAATGGTATATTTTTCATGATAATCTCCAAAGAATAATTTTCTTTAATTATACCTCTGTTTATTTAAAAAATCAATCTTTACATTTCAACATTTAAGTATTATAATGTATTGTTGAAAGGAATTGTTTTTATGAGTGAAGCATTAAATTACAGATATACATTTAAAATAGGCACTTTTGATGCAGGCCCTATGAGAAAAATGCGTCTTTCTTCGATACTCAAATATCAGGAATACGCAGGTGAATGTCATTTATCCGAAGAATACAATCTTGATTATGAAACAGTACGCGAAAAAGGTGTTATTTTTGTTTTGGTGAATGCAACAGCCAAAATTCACCGCATGCCGAGACTTGGCGAAACTGTCACAATCGACACTTGGAACAAGCAGTTAAAAGGGCTGAAATTTTTCCGTGGATACGATTGGTTTGACGAAAACGGCGATAAAATAATTGAAGGTGTTTCTGCTTTCGTTTTGGTAGACAAAACCAACCATAAGCTTGCAAAGCCTGACAAGCTGGGAGTAGTACTACCTGAGGACTCTGCGCGTACCACTTCTGTCAGCAATCCGAGCAAAATTCATTTGCCCGCTGAATTGTCACCGGTAGGGTCTAAAAAGGTTTTATACTCAATGCTTGACAGTAATGAACATTTAAACAATGCCCTTTATGCCGATTTTTTGATTGATTTTACCCCTGAAAACAAAGTAAATGAAATCAAAGAATTTGCAATCGACTTTGTTAAGGAAGCAAAATTCGGCGAAAAGGTTGAAGTCTATTCAGCAGTTGAAAATAACAGCATTTTCATCAAAGGCTGTGTTAATGACAACTCCTGTTTCAGAGGTAAAATTAACTATTAAAAATTGTTTGAAATTGCATTGTAATTATTACAGATATATGTTAAAATAACAAAAAAAGAAAAGGAAGAATCGTTATGAACAAAAAAATCACTGACGGAATCATCTACATAGGCGTTGACGATAAAGATGTCGACCTTTTTGAAGGTCAGTTTGATGTGCCAAACGGTATGTCTTACAACTCATATATCATTATAGATGAAAAAATTGCGGTTATGGATACGGTTGATGCTTCAAAGGCCGACGAATGGCTTGCAAATTTAGAAGCTGCACTTGACGGCAAAACTCCTGATTATATTGTAATACAGCATATGGAGCCTGACCATTCGGGAAGCTTAAAAGCATTTTTAGAAAAATATCCGAATACAACAGCGGTAGGAAATGCAAAAACCTTTGTTATGGCAACGCAGTTTTTCGGCAAAGATTTAATTTGTAATAAAACTGAGGTTAAAGAAGGTGACACACTGAATTTAGGCGCCCACACTCTAACATTTGTTATGGCACCTATGGTTCACTGGCCTGAGGTAATGGTTTCATATGAAAGCACTGATAAAGTACTTTTCTCAGCTGATGGCTTCGGCAAATTCGGCGCACTTGATACTGATGAAGACTGGGCTTGTGAAGCAAGACGCTATTATTTTAACATTGTAGGTAAATACGGCGCACAGGTTCAGGCGCTTTTGAAAAAAGCCTCCACTCTTGATATTCAAACAATTTGTCCGCTACACGGACCTATCTTAACAGAAAATCTCGGTTATTATCTTGACCTTTACAACACATGGAGCAGTTATGAGCCTGAAAATGAAGGTGTAACTATTGCTTACGTTTCTTTTCACGGCAACACTAAAAAAGCAGTGGAAAAATTCAAAGAAATACTTCTTACAAAAGGTGCAAAAAAAGTATCAACATTTGATCTTATGCGTGATGATTTTGCAGAATCGGTTGAAGACGCCTTCCGTTACAGCAAGCTTGTAATCGCCTCAACTACTTATAATATGGAAATTGCGCCAAAAGCTGAAAACTTTGCTTCATATTTAAAAGGCAAAAATTATCAGAAACGTACTGTAGGATTTATTGAAAACGGTACTTGGGCGCCGGTAAGCGCAAAACTGCTTTCAAAAATCTTCAGCGAAATGAAAGATATTAAAATCTGCGACACAGTTGTTTCAATTAAATCAGCTGTGAATGATGAAAACATTGAACAAATGGAGAAATTAGCTGACGAAATTTTAGCCTAATCTATACTAACGAAACAACCCGCCTGTTGAAATAAACCAACAGGCGGGTTGTTTTTATATTTTATAAATTCCTGATTCAGTTAAAACTACTTCATTTGAGTCAACCTTTATATACTTCTTTACCGGCTCCGGTAAGTCATAAAGCGTTTCAACCTTATAATCTTTAAACGCCATTTTTTGAATCAATCCTGTAGACTGAGAAGTGATAATCAGCTCATCTTCAACAATAAACAGTCCGTAAGGCTCTACAAACTCGCCTCCGACACCGCTGCTGATTTTAAATTCCTGACGCATTGAATTAGTATTGTATCTGATTAATGTGTTTGAATCCGGATATGAGCACCATAACGAATCGCCGTATATAACTGCATCCGCCGGAGCATACCCTTTATACTTAAGATTGCCCTTCCATTTAAAACGGCAATTATAATCATAAACCTTTGCAATGCCATTAGGGCTGAGCATTATAATACCGAAATTCGGAGTAAAAACTGTGATTATATTGATATAATCTCCTATTTCTTCTCTTAAAAATTCGCTGTGATTTTGAAAAATGCTGTTTAAATAAGCGCCTTTTGTTATAGCATTTGTTATACCTGTATCAAAACTATGCTGATTAAATGCAATTAGATTTTTTTCTTTACCGTTATCCTCGCTTTTATAAACCTCTGAAAAAACAAAACCGCGGTTACACGGCGCAATTGTTAAAACGCCGCTTCCATATAGTTGTTTCATCTTCTCACCCCTAATCTATCAAATCTGCTACATCCATAGGCGTTGCCGCGGTCGCAACGGTTCCGGCAGTTTCAAGCTCTTCTTTTGCGCCGAATCCATACAAAACCCCGATGCAATCCATTCCTACTTCTTTGGCACCCACAACATCATTTTTAGTATCGCCTACTAAAACGCAACTTCCTAAATCTTTTAAACCTATTTTATCAACTGCGTATTGCAATACATCTTTTTTACAGCTTCTTGAACCGTCAAAGGTTGCACCTGAAACTACATCAAAATACTCATAAATATTATAAGATTTCATAATTTTTTCTGCGTGAGCTTCAGGTTTTGAAGTCGCAAGCGCAATTACTTTTCCTTTTTTCTTTAAAGACTTTAGCATTTCTTCGACAGAATCATAGATTTTATGCATAAAAACACCGTTTGCCTGATAATCATCTCTAAAAAGCTTAGTTGCAAGTGCGGCTTCGGATTCAGACATATTATTATATGTCATAAACGACCAGTCAAGCGGCGGACCTATATATTTACGCATTTCAGATTCATTTAAAATCTTACAATTCATTTTTTCAAACATATAGTTCAGCGAATGAAATATGCCGCTGCTGGTATCTACCAATGTTCCGTCAAAATCAAAAAATATATATTCTTTTTTCACTCAGAACCTCCGAATGATATCTGGAATTTTTTTTAGTATACCACATTTTTATACTTAATTCAACATAATAAAAAAATCCAAAGTGAAATCACTTTGGATTTTTTATTGATAAAATATTAACCAACAAGACCACTTCGGCTGATACTTTCAACAAAGTAACGCTGAGTAAATGCATATAAAGCTATCAACGGAGCGATGATGATAATTACACCCGCACTCTTAGTAAGTGAAATATTAAGAGCCGAAAGCGCTGATGTATCACCGAAATCGTACATCAAAGAAGAATACTTTGTTGAAATAAGTTCAACCTTCTGCATAAAGATTGTTGTATATGAGTCATCAAGCCACTGCCATACAAATGAGAACAAGAAAACTGTAATCATCATTGAAACAGCACCCGGCAACATAATTGAAACGAAAGTCTTAAGCGGACCTGCGCCGTCAACATATGCTGCCTCTTCAAGCTCATGCGGCTGTCCTTTAAAGAACTGACGCATAAGGAAGATATACAAAGAACATTTAAATCCGGTACAAGTAATCGAGAACAAAATCATTGGTATCCAACTGTCATTGATAAGACCAAGTGATGAGAACATCATGTATCTTGGTGTGAACAAAAGGTCACTCGGCAATACAAGAGCTAAAATTACAAGTCCGAAAACAAGACCGTTAAATTTAAACTTAAATCTTGCAAGACCGTATCCAACCAAAGTTGCACTGATTACAGTGAGAACAGAAGTTAAAACTGTAAGACCGATTGTTCTTAAAAATGTAGCTGTTCCTCCAAGTTTTGTCCAAGCAGCAACATAGTTTGTTGTAGTTAAATGCTTTGGAATGTAGCTAACGGTCGCATCATAAAGGTCAACCGAAGACATAATTGACAAAACAATCTTTTGAAACAAAGGGAAAAGTACAACGAAGCACATACCGATGATAAAAATCAAACGGATAACTGAAACAACATATTTTAATGTATATTTCTTGAGTTTTACTTTATCAACTTTAAACTCTTTTTTTGTTTTTGTTAAAGTACTCATTTTCTTCTCCCTCCTTAATCTTGATAGAATACAATCTTGTTCAAAATCGCAAATACAATTACGAGAATTACAAGTATGATTAACGAATAACTTACCGCCATCGCTGTTGCAATATCAAACTTCATCTGAATAATATTATTGTGAATTCTTGCAATAACTGAATTGTTTGATCCATTGAAGTTATCAACTATTGTATAAACAACTGACAAGAGAATAAGCGGAGAAACCATTGGAAGGCTGATTTTCCAGAATACTTCCCATTTAGTTGCACCCTCAATATATGAAGCCTCATAGATAGAAGGTGAAATACTCTGAAGACCTGCAATAAATATTACAATTGATACAGCAGCCATTGAAACGATTGTTGAAATTCCCGAAACGGAATTAACAATTAAATTTACCATCCAATCGCTGATATCCATATCCTCAAGCATATGCTGGAATACTTCAGTAACCTGAATTGCCGAGCCTGAACCGGTTTCTGCAAATCTGTCACCTGATGAAACGATAGACTGTGCAAGTGCATCACCTGAAAGTGATACTACAAGACCTGAAGAAATGATAACCGGCATAAACATTACAGAACGAGCAAAACCGCGTCCTCTGAATTTTGCATTAAGAATACTTGCCATAAAGAAAGCAAATATTACAACAACCGGAACATTAGTTACCAAACTCTTCAAAGAGCTGAAAACTACATCTCTGAAAGAAGTATCTTCAAGCCAAATTTTATTATAGTTTGAAAAACCCCAGTTTGAAAGGTCAAAACCAAACAAACCGTCACCTTGTTTTACAGTAGCAAAACTGTAAACAACAGACTCAATAAGCGGGAAAATCAAGAAGATTACTGCACCGATAAGGAAAGGAAGAGTGAATAAGTAACCATATCTTCTTTGTTTAACTTCAAGTGAAACTTTTTTAGCCATTATTCAGCAGCCTCCTTTACTTTGAAATAATCCTGTGCCGCAACTTTAATACCGTTTGCAACATATTCTTTATCAGAATAATTAACATAAATACTGGTGCCGTTTGCGTAAGTTGATTTATAAACATTTTCAGCAACCTGCTCGTGATTTACCATTTTCACACCGTATACGCCGTCAAGCGCTTCTGACAGATATGAATAAGTGTCAAAAATCTGATCCTTAATATCGCTGTATACAGTTGAATACATTGAATCATATGAAGTGTTTGCGAGTTCTTCATAGAATGTACCGGTAATTTTATAGTAAGCACCTGCGCCTGCTTCAATAAGCTGAAGTAAATCTTTACGGTTATTGTTACTCAAGTTAATCGGTTTATATGTGAAATCTTTGTGTCCCGAAAGAACCATAGCAGTAAACGGAACGCTGTAATCACATTTATCAAAATGAGCAGATTCAATAGGCATTTCATTAATTACATCGAGGTATTTAAGATAAGCTGCCTGACCTGATGTACCCATAATGCTGTAACCATCATCACTTGCCGATTTAACAAGTTTTACAAGGTTTTCAAGTGTTTCCTGACGCTCCATATAGGTTTCGTCATCTTTAAAGTTTGAAGTAATTTCTTTACCGATTGAACGATAAGAAATATTCTTGATTCCAAATTCCTTGTAATCTGACATAAATCCGTTAAAGTTTTCAGTAAATCCGTTTAATGTAAGCGCATATTTTGAAAGCTTTTCATCTTTTAAGTAATCAACAGGATTGTACTGACAAACAATTGAATCACTGCCGTTTAAAGAACTTGCTATATATGAAGATTTAGGCGAACCTTCTGAACAATAGTAGTTTTGGAAATCTATATCAGGATAAACATTTATACCTTTTTTAGATAATGTGTCAACCAAAGACTTAAGACCGTCTTCGCCGCCCATATCTTTCATAACCTCTATACTGTCAACCATTCCGTGTTCATAACCACCGTTACACCAGCCGGAAACTTTAATATTCATATTTTTAAAGCCGTTTGACTGTAGCTCGGAAGCCATTTTTGAAATCTGGTCAAAAGAAGTAAGAGTCTGCTTGGTATTATACTCGATACCTAAGAACTTATCGGTTGTATTAATAACACCTACTGTTTCAACTGTTGAATAATAGTCTTTTGCGGTAGTATTTGCAGCATCATCAAAAAGGTAATTCGAATAAAAGTTTGCCATACCCGAATAGGTAGCATCAGCACCGTTTAAAACATTAAGACTGAATTTAATATCACCTAAATATCTCTGGAACTGATATTTACAATATTTTGATTCATTATCTGTACCGCCGCTTGAATTAAAGGCATCCATTCTAACACGTTCATTAACTCTGAATTCGAGCTTCATATTGTTGTGTTTTCCGGCCTCTTCATCAAAGTTATTAGCTTCGATACCTGCAAATGTTTCGCCTGACTCAATTATGCCAAACAAACCATTGTAATCTTTCTGTTTGTAAACACCTTTTTTGTTTGCAGCTCCTTTTACGCATGTACCGAAAACAGGCAAAACTGCATCATTATAATAAGCGGTTTTTTCATCAACAACTCTTGAACTATCAACACCGTACATCTGGACATAAACAGACTTATCACGAAGTGATTCTTTGTTGTTGTTGAAATTCATAATTGAGCCTGAACCGTCAGGCAATAAGAAGTAACCCTCTGTATCATTTGAAAAATCCATTAAGTTCGGTAGAATTATAACACTTTCAAGAGGATAATCCTTATTATAATAAATCTCTTTTTCAGGAATTGTTACACTTAATCCGTTATCAGTTAAAGCATAGCAAATTGAAATATTAAATTCTGTAGGATCAGTTTTAGGAACAGTTACACCGTCATTATCATTATTATAATCCTCTTCTGAATAGCCCACTGAAGCAAAAATTTCATTTAATGTCTGAACATCAAGAAAATCTGTATTGCCTGTCATGTAGTACCAAGGCTCTTTTTTAGCTTTGCTATACTGATTTTCCATCATTTTAAGGTCGTCTTCTTCATAACCTTCGCGACCTTCTTCAGTTGAGAAATCAAATAGTTCATAATAGTCTGACAAAGTGTAAGCATAATCTGAATCGGCACCGAGTTTTTCAACAAACTCGTTATAACGGTCAACAGACAATGCCATAGGGAAGTTGATGACGTAGCCGACATCACCTACACCGTATTGAACCTTTACACCGTTGTCAATATCAGAAATCTTAAACTGACCAGCCTCTATACTGTCAGTATCAGATACTTTTTCATTTTCAGCTCCTGATTTATCGGTATACTGAAGAGTAAATACCTGACCTTTATAATATTCATCGGATTCAGAATCATAATATTCCGAAGTCCAAGCAAAATTTGTTTGTTTATTTACAATTTTAATATCGGTTGTATCATCATTAAACCAAAACTGTAATTTATCATTTTCAGAAATCAAGCGGTAATTATCGCTTGAAAGATCTGAAACGCTGGTTCCTGCTCCCGGAATATTCTCCGGACGCTTAGGGTTTTTAGATTCAACCTCACCACAGGAGGAGAAGGTCAATGTAGTAACAACGATGGCAACCATCATTACAATAGAAATAACTTTTCTTAACATCTTTCTTTCCTCCTTTCTACCTTGTAGCAAGCTCATCTATTATGTCAACAACAAATGAGTACATCTGCTGAACTAACGCCATAAACAGAATAGCCAAGAACACTATCAATAACATTACAACAACTGTAATTAAAATTTCAATAACAGCCATGCCGAGTGTGTAATCGTGGATTCTCATATTTGAGAAGAATATCCAAGCAAATACCCATATAAGCGCAATTGAAATGAATACCGAATAGAAATCGCCCTCTTCAAGTACCATTATATTTGATAACAAAATAGCAATAGGATACAAGAAAAGAATCGGTGTCAATGAATAACAGGTTGACATATATATAGCTTTAAAGCTACCCTCGCCCGCCATAAGTGACGTTACACACCAGTTGCAGACAGAGAACAAAAGCACCGGTAATACTATTGTAGCAATTTCAGCAATGATATTAACATCTTCGGCATGAGCGTCAAAGATAAAGCCTGTATATCTTGCCTGCAATACGCTCATTATCGAAACCGCGATAAGTATAATTGTTGCAGCAGGTACAGAACCTTTATTCTCTCTTGCTAAAATCCAGGAAGAGTGCAAAGGCCTGAACATCATTTTCTTTGCAAACTTAATCTTAGCCCACAGAGAATCTTCCTTAACCTCTTTTTTATGGTTTTTACGCCATTTTCCGAAAATAACAATCAAAATGATTAACGCAACAATAACTGCAACAGCAACCGTGAAATAATCGTTGATATATTCCTGACGCTGGTATTTATAAGCTTTTGAGTAATTCTCTTGGTCTTTAATTTCCTTGAAATACTTCATAGCTGTCTGCCAGTCGCCGTCACGATAAAATACCTTAGCGATATTCTGCTTAGCAGCAACAGAGTTATTGTTTAAAGCCAAAACTTCTTTCCAAACCTTAATTTCATCATCATAAAGGTCTAATTCATGAAGTCTTGAAGCCTCAATAATTTTGCGTGCATAAGCTGTCATCGAATAAGTATTTATACAATGAAGCTCTGAATCAAGAACAACGCACTGATCATTATGCCATTCAAGTGCAACCGGAACATCGAGATTACCCTCAATATAAGTGATGTGATCATCATCAGGATCATCAGCAACAGTACCAAATTCAAAGAGGTTTACGCCATCTGTATTATAGAAGAAAACTTTACCTCTTAACGAATCAAGAACTGCGTAATTTCCGTAATCAAGTGATTTAATATCTACAAGTTTAGAAGCGCCCTCAAGAGTTGCTCGCCAAGACGCATCGGTATCACCGTAAGGAAGGTTAGTACCGGCAGTACGAAGTACATTGTTACCTTTAGCATTAAGTCTTGAAAGACAATCAATGTCCTCGTAAGTGGATTTATCAAAAGTACTGTTTGTTACATAAATAAATCCTTCAGCGTCAATTTCGATACCGCTGTACTCAGTAGGTACATAGTCTTCCATAGCTTCTTTCTGAGCGTCTGTACTGATAGCTCTCCATAAAAGCTCAATAGGGTTATATGTAACTGACGGAGCGCCGATACACTGAACAAATTCGCCTTCTGAATCAAGCTCCATAATACCCATTGTGAAGCCCTGCGAAAGTACAAAAATTCGACCGTAGTTATCTACAACTATTTTTTTCGGCTGGAAAGAGAAATCACTCGGCAAAATTTCATTTGTAATGCCGCAGATTACCAATTCCTGCTCAAAATTTGCATTAAGTTTAATTACACGACCCGAAGTAGCGTCGACATTAATGTTTTTAGCCTGTTCAAAGTCGCTGTTTTCAGGTGTAGCGCCGTTTAAATCACAAATAAAAATGCTGCCTGAGTTTTTGTCAACAAAAGTATTTGTAATGCTTCCAAAACGGTCTTTAAAGGTTTTTGTGGTTCCGTCTTCTAACTTAATAGTATGCTGGAAACTCTTTATAACACTGTTAAACGAATAATCGCTGTTAAGTATTAAAACCATACCTTGTTCATCTTCGTCATCACCCGAAACGTAAATCAATCCGTTATCAGCAACGAAAATATCATGAGGATACAACATTCCGATAGGTTTACCGTTGTTATCTTTCATATTAACAAGGTCATACTGTTTATCAAAGTAAAATGCATCAGGTGCCTCAAAGGTTTCACCGTTATTATCATAAACATATGATTTATACGAGGAGGCTGCATTTGCGCTGAAACCGAAAACGGTTACAAAAACAAGTAAAAATACTAAAATCTTATTTTTCACTTATAATCCTCCCCCTTCTTATTCCTTAATACCTGATGAAGCCATAGTATCAAGAATGTTAGTCTGTGCAAGAATAAATACTGCGAGCGGCGGAACAATCATGATAAGCGAGATAGCAGCAGCAGAACCTGTACGAGCGATACCACCGGCAGCAATCTGCGAAAGCGCATATTGCAACGGTTTTTTAGACTCAGTAAATACAACGGTTGATGCTGAAATACCCCACATTGACTGCACAGATGTCATAAGCATTGTAAGCCAAGCAGGTTTTACAAGCGGCATTACGATTTGAGTAAATATACGCAGCTCGCTTGCGCCGTCTATTCTTGCAGCCTCAAGCAAAACATTAGGAATTGATGAAGCCATAAACTGTTTCATAAGGTAAAGTCCCATAGAACCGCCTACATAAGGTATAATCATAACCCAATATGTATCAATCATTCCGAGTTTTGACTGAATAATATAGTTAGGAATACCTGTTACAGCAGGTGTAAACATAAGAGATAATACGATAACTTTTGACATCATATTTCTTCCAGGGAAATCTCTTTTTTCAAGCACATATGCTGCCAAAGAAGCTAAGATTATATGGAAGAATGTTGCTACGACTGTTACAAAAACCGTATTAAAAATATATCTTGAGAAAGGTACCCATGAAGAACTCATAAGAGTTGAAATACTCTTAAAGTTTGAAAGTGTAGGATTTCTGAAGAAAAGTTTCGGCGGGAAGAGGAACAACTCATCCAAAGGTTTAAAAGCATTACAAAATACATAAACCATAGGGATAAACATAATCACGCCGATTAAGCATAAGAACAAGAAGTTGGCAATAATACCGGCGCGGCTTCTTGCCGGGCCCGGATTAAACTTCTTTTTACTAGCCTTAAGTTTTTTAAGGTCAACAGTTCCGGTTGTTGTAGCCATATTACTGTCCCACCTTTCTTAAAGCTCTCTGGATAATTTCGTTTGAAGCAACCATCAAAGCAAACAATACTGTTGCGATTGCACAGGCATAACCCATTTCAAAACGAACTCCACCGTAGTCATCAATGTGATTCAAAATTGTGTGAACAGCATAGTCAGTACTTGGGTTACCGAACAAGGTGGTTGTAACAGCACCTACTGAGAATGACTGTGTAATACTCATAACCGCGGAGAACATCAACTGCGGCAACATACTTGGAAGTGTGATAAACCAAAGCTCCTGCCAACGGTTTCTGATACCCTCAACATAACCTGCCTCATACTGAGAACGGTCGATTGTTCTGAAACCTGCAACGTTGGACAAGAATCCGGTACCAAGCGACATCCAAATAACAACCAACATACAAATCCACATCATGTAATCCGTATCGGTCATAAATTGTATCGGTTGGTCTATCAAACCGAGATTAAGCAATGTACCGTTTACCCAACCGTAAGAGTCACCGGAGAACATAATCGTGAAGATTGTATATGCCGCACCTGAAATTGACGGTGCATAAAGTATAGTTACCATAATACCGCGCGTTCTCGGACCAAGCTCATTAATAAGCCAAGCGAACATAACGCACATTAAGTAACCAACCGGACCGGTAACTACCGCAATGGTTAAGGTATTCTTAACCGCGGTAATAAATACATCATCGTTACCGATAAGCTGACGATAGTTATCAAGTCCTATAAATGTAGGAGCTTCAAGCACATTATAATATGTAAAGCTCAAAACCATTGAAGCTAAAACAGGAAGAATAGTAAAGCAGAAGAAGATTATACCGTATGGTGCAATGTAAAAATAGCAATCCCAGTTATTTTGAAACTTGCGTTTCAAAAGCTTTCTGTCTGTAGCTCTAATTTGTTTTTTATCTAATTTAGACATTTCAGCCATTTAAATCTCCCTCCTATTCTTCATCTGCCAACGGAAGTCCGAATTCAGAACGTTTCTTAGTGATTTCGGCGTTGATAACATTTGAGTAATCGTAAAGTGTATCTTTTGCATCTTTTTCTTTATAAACAACCTTTCTGAAAGCATTGTTTATATGTCTGTCAATAAAGTAACTACCTGCAATCTGAGGAAGCGCTTTTCCCCATGAAAGCTGCTCGTTAAGTATAGCTTTTTCATCTGCAGACCAAGGTAACTGTTCAAAAGCTTCAAGGTTAGCAGTATTATAACGAGCTGATGGACCGAGAACGCACTCAATCTGATTACCGAATGAAGCCTGTGTATCGGTTGAAATCCACCATTTAAGGAACTTCCATGAAAGCTCATAGTTAATATTGTCTGACAAAATTAATGAACAGTTATTTGTTATAGCTGATGAATGGTCTATATATTTTCTTCCCTGATTATCAGTACGTTCAGTACCAGGAATCAAGGTGTAACCCCATCTGCCGTTAATTTCAGGCGCTGAAACCGCAAGTGTATTATACAATGTATATGAATCAATACCAAGCGGCATTTCACCGGTTCTGAAACGGTTCTTAAAGTCATAAGAAAGCGGCAAATCGTAGTTTACATAATAGTTAGTCCATTGTTTAAATGCTTTAGTAGCTTCATCTGTCTGTAAAGCAGTACTGCGACAGTCGGTAGTATACATATCGCCGCCGAGCTGTTTAAGAATTGTATAGAAAATACTTGTACCGCCATTTGCAGCAGCTGCGCTGACCGGCATACCGAATTCAAGGTTTTTCTTATTTAAAGCTGTGATGGTAGAAATAAGTTCGTTCCAAGTTTTAGGAATAGAAATGCCTTCAGCAGCCAATACATCAGTACGATAGAACATAACTTGGAAATCCTGTTTTTCAGGCAATGCATAAAGTCCGATATCTTCCTCTTTACCATTACCTTTACGGTCAAATCTGAAAGGATTTAATGCTTCAGGATAGAACTGATTAAGAACTTCATCATATGAAATATCCCATGAACTGCCTTCGGTTCCCTTATCGTCTTTAAAGTTTTTCAAATCATAAACTGCGTTACGAAGAGCAAAGTTTACAGGCTCTGTTGTAGCCTGATCAAGAACTACATCAGGTCCAATGCCTGCAACGGTTGCAGGAAGAACTGCACCTGCATTTACAAGCTCAAGGTTTACCTGATAGCCTGTTTCAGCAGTATATGAGTTATTGATAAGCTGACGGAGAATCTGGAACTGGTCACGACCTGTTGCCAACCAAACAGTAATTGTGTCTTCGTCGCTCTCATCAATTTCGTGATCATTACCGATTGCATTGTAATCAACAACGAAAGATGAAATAAATCGGTTAATACTGTATCCGAGACTTGAGAAGAAACCAACTTCAGGATCTTTAATTTCGGAACCCGGAGCTGAAAGAGAAATATAATCAATCTCAAGCGGAGTATATGAAGCGGTATTAATCCATGTACCAAGAGAACCTATATTTGTTTTAAAATATGAAAGCTCTTTTGCAATGGTATCAGGATCCTCATACATCTTAGTCATCTGACGAATAAGAGTATCAAGAGTTGAAAGTCCGGAACTTGATTCGCCGGTATAGTTTTTGATACCGTCAACAATCGACTGTAATATTTCTGCACATTCACCGATTTTCTTGATATCATCAGGAATAAGCTCATCCAACTGATAATCTCGGTTTGTATCAGGATCGGTATTTGTAATCTTAATAATCTGACGGTAAATCTCATTGATTTCAGTCAAAGTTTCATTTGTCTTATTAAGATATCCACCCATTTCAGAAAGGGTTGTCTCCAAAGTAATGGTATCACCAGGTTTTAAATAAACCAAACATTCAGAGCCGTCAGCTTTCTGAGGATGATATACTTCCCATTCTGTACAATAATTAAACTCAAGGGCTTTAGCCTCAGCAAAAGGAATTTCACCGTTTATATACAATTTTCTCGGCGAACGCATACCGTCATTAGTGTTCTGACGATATTTAAAGTTAAGAGAGTAAAGACCCTCTTTAACGTCACTGCCTACTATCCATGTAACAGATTGCTGAGCATACTCCCAGTTTGTGCCGCCTATTAAGTTTACAGACTGAGTATAAGCAGATGTATTTTTGCCGTTTGCAGAAGTTGAAGCGGTAGATACATCGGCTGATGGATAAAGAGTCTTATCTGATTTAAAAGAAGCGTGTTCGCCTTCAATAAAGCACTCTTCACCGTCATATTTTTTAGCGCCTTCATACTGCTTAATATATGTATCATAATCTGCAACTTGGATAATCGGTACAATCTCAATGCTTCCGATTATAACAGGCTCTTTAACAGCATTAAGTGAAATTGTGTTATCTCCCTGCTGGAAAACAAACTCAAGCGGGTCGGAATAATATCCCAAATAGTCATAAACATACTGGGACTTCCAACCATAAACCTCTTTTTGTTCAGGTCTTAACTCATTGCCGAGGTAATCAGTCTTAAAACTTTCATTACCGTCTTTGTCTTTAGTTAAAACATCAACAAAATTTCTTGTAAAATTACATTCCGAAGCATTTGAGAAAGGAGTAGCACCATTAATCTGAAGCTCTCTTACAATGTTGATGTCTTTTCCCTCAACAGTATAATAGTTCACGATAAGGTTATACTTTCCTGCTTCTTTTAAGTTGAATTTAAACTCAATATCATCCGATTCAGAAGTGTAAACTACTTTTTTATAGTTTTCACCGTTCTCAACAGGATAATTTGCGCCTTTTTCAACTTTTGCTCCCTCGGTTTTATTAACCAAGTTTGCAACGCCGACAACAACATGCTCTTGTCCTGCAGGAATATCAGCATTCTTACTCAAATACTCTTCGTAAGTATCAAGCTCATTATAGGTGACTGCACCCGAAACGGCGATACTTGACTGATTCTTTTCGTAACCCTGCGGATCGTAAGTAGCAGAACTAGAGTCAGTTTCGGCAGATACGCTGATGCTTATTGCAGATACAACCATCAACGCTGCTAAAACGATTGAAAAAATTCTAGCCATCACAAATTCTCCTTAATCATTTTTTCCCGATGCAAATCGGGATTTTTGATTTCATAAATACTCTAATTTGTATTCATAATGTAAACAAAATATGAACAAGCCCTCTTAAATGCCTTTTGTTTTAGCACCTTATACAGAAAGCGTTATTAATTTTTGTACATATTGCACAAATGGATAGAGATATTTATTCAATGATGTCTAATATTAGCACATATAAAAGCCTGTTTCTTGTTAATTTGTGATATTTTGTTGTTAAAACTACCATAAATTATTTAAAGAAATATCAGACAATTTATTCGAAAACATGAGTTTAATTATCAATTTTCATAAATACTTAATAGTTTTTTCTAAATTCCGATAAAATTCGACGCCGTAAAATAATGCGTTTTAAAATCGTTTGTGCAATTTGCCCATATGAATATTTCAAAACTATTGCAAATATTGACACATGATAAATAAAAATATATAATGTTTAATGTGACACTTTCTATTAAAATAAAGGAGAGCCATATGAATATTATTGAAATTAAAAACCTAAAGAAATATTTCAAAGATGTAAAAGCTGTTGATGATATTTCTTTTCGTGTAGAAGAAGGCGAACTCTTTGCTTTTTTGGGGTTAAACGGTGCAGGAAAAAGTACAACAATATCAATCATTTGCGGACTTTTAAAAAAAGACAGCGGTACAGTAACCGTAAACGGCAAAAACATAGATACCGATGCAGACAAAATCAAATCCGACATTGGCATAGTATTTCAGAATACAGTTCTTGACAAAGCGCTTACCGCAAGACAAAATCTCAAAACCAGAGCCGCACTTTACGGCATTTTCGGCAAAACTTTTGAGAACCGTCTTGCCGAGCTCGATAAAATGCTTGAACTAAATGATATTCTTGACCGTCCTATCGGTAAGCTTTCCGGCGGACAAAAACGCAGAATTGATGTGGCAAGAGCGCTTTTTCATAATCCGAAAATCCTTATTCTTGATGAGCCTACAACAGGACTTGACCCGCAGTCGCGTATTATGGTATGGAATGTAATCGAAGACTTGCGAAAAACCGACGGCCTTACTGTTTTTCTCACTACTCATTATATGGAAGAAGCCGCCGAAGCAGATTATGTTGTAATACTTGACAGCGGTAAAATGGTAGCTGCCGGCACTCCTAACGATTTAAAAAATGAATTCTCAGGCGACTATATAAAGCTTTATGATACAGACGAATCTGTTTTACAAAATAAAAATATTGCTTTTACAAAAGAAAACAGTTACCTAAAAATAACTGTGAAAAATACAGCTGCTGCAAAGCAGATGATTCTTGAAAATGCTGATATTTTCAACGATTTTGAAATCGTTAAAGGAAAAATGGACGATGTTTTCATTAATGCTACCGGCAAAAACGCGAAGGAGGGGGAATAAGCTATGAATAATGCGGTAAAACATTTTACAATGCGAAACATAACTCTTTTCTTTAAAGATAAAGGTACATTTTTTGCATCACTTATTTCACCTTTGATTTTATTTGTACTTTATGTTTCGTTTCTTCGCAATGTTTATGTAGACTCAATTGAATCAATGCTGCCACAAGGCATGGGCGATGTCAGCGACCTTGTAAATTCTCTTGCCGCCTGCCAGCTTATGTCATCAATCCTTGCGGTAAGCTGTATTACAGTTGCTTTTTGTTCGAATATAATTATGGCACAGGATAAAATAACAGGTGCAAGAAACGATTTACTTGTAGCGCCTATTAAGCCGGCAAAATTAGCATTGGGATATTATCTTGCAAATGTTACAACCACAATGATTGTAGGCTTTGTTGCCGCTGCGGTGGGATTTGTTTACATAGCGATTATAGGATGGTACTTAACATTAAGCGATGTGCTCCTCATTCTTCTTGATGTAATTCTTGCAGTGCTTTTCGGAACTGCATCAGCCGCACTAGTTGACTCATTCATTTCAACTCAAGGCGGAATAGGTGCGGTTTCAACAATCATCAGCTCACTTTACGGATTTTTATGCGGTGCATACATGCCGATTTCACAAATGGGTGAAAGCTTCCGCGATTTTGTAATGTTTATTCCGGGAACTTATGCAACAGGTCTTTTCAGAAATCATTATATGAATTCTGTTTTAGATGAGCTTGGAAAAACAATGCCGAGTGAGGTTATAAAAGCCATTCGTGACGGATTTGATATAAACATGTACTTTTTTGATGAAAAAGTCAGCATTAGTACAATGTATATTGTAGTTGCGGTTTCAGCTTTAGTACTTATAGGCGCATATGTTTTAATAACTAAATTGAGAAAAGAAAAATAGTTTCCTGTAAAAATAAAAATCTGCCTCGTTTTAAACGAAGCAGATTTTTTATTTTTATTTAATGCTTATGTTTAATCAACCCAAAGGCTTTTGAAAATTCCATAACAACAACAGGAACTAAAATCAAGCCCAATCCAATCAAATATAGTTTTAAAGGTAAAGTAATAAGACCGAATGCAATGCCTATCGGCGTAAACAATACAAGCGCCATCATCAAAACCGAAATCAATACCGCCCAATTTAACTTATGATTTGTAAACACGCCTATTTTGAAAAGCGAATGATCCGAACGCATATTAAATGCCTGAATAGTCTGCGAAAGTGCTAACACCATAAATGCCATTGTCTGCCCGCCGGCAAGCTGACCGGTAACATTTTCACCGATTTTAAAGCCTGCTAACGCTAAAATCGCAAACATAAGACCTTGCAGAACTACTCTGATTCCCAGCCCGTGTGCAAAAATGCCTTCGGTTTTAGGTCTTGGCTTTTTATCCATAACATCAGCCTCAACCGCTTCCATACCAAGAGCAATTGCCGGCAAACTGTCGGTTACAAGATTAATCCAAAGAAGCTGCATTGACAAAAACGGTGATTTATGCCATAAAAGCATTGCGGCAAATACCGCAACTACTTCACCGATATTGGTTCCGAGCAAAAAGCCTACAACCTTTTTTATGTTAGCATAAATTCCTCTGCCCTCGCGAACCGCCTCGACAATAGTAGCAAAATTATCATCCGTAAGCGTCATATCCGCTGCGCCTTTTGCAACATCTGTTCCTGTAATGCCCATAGCGCAACCGATATCTGCAGCCTTCAGCGCAGGCGCATCGTTTACACCGTCGCCCGTCATTGAAACAACCTGACCTTTTCGCTGCCATGCCTTTACAATGCGTATCTTATTTTCAGGCGAAACACGGGCATAAACCGCAATATGCTCAACCTGATTATCAAGCTCACTGTCAGTCATTGCGTCTAATTCCGAACCCGTAACGGCTTTATCGCCATCCAGCAAAATTCCCAGCTCTTTGGCAATCGCCGAAGCGGTGACAACATGGTCGCCGGTAATCATAACAGGCTTTATACCTGCTTTTCGGCAGGTTTCAACCGCAATCTTAGCCTCAGGTCTCGGCGGATCAATCATACCGACAAGTCCGACAAATGTAAGACCGTTTTCAAGCTCTTCAGAGGTAGGATTTTCAGGCACATCGTCAATTTCTTTTATGCCAACTGCAAGCACACGAAGTGCGTCTTTACTCATCTGTTCCGTAATCTCTTTTGCTTTTTCAAGATTACCGTGAACGCATCGCGACATCATAACATCAAATGCGCCCTTAACAATTACAATATTTTTACCGTCGATTTTATTTACCGTTGACATTAATTTTCTGTCAGAATCAAACGGGATTTCAGCCAAACGCGGACATTCTTTATTGAGTTGCTCTTTAGGCATACCGTTTTTATATGCCGCAAGCACAATCGCAGTTTCGGTAGGATCGCCTATATGCTGTTCTTCATCACCGCTTATAACAACCGAGCCGTCACAGCAAAGCGTGCCGTATTTTAACAGCTTTTTAACATCATCAGAATTATCTGTTCCGATTTTCTCTGTATTTCCGCTATCTAAATATGCTTTAACAAGCGTCATTCTGTTTTGAGTTAATGTTCCTGTTTTATCGGAGCATATTATTGAAGCGCTTCCCAAAGTTTCAACTGCAGGCAATCGGCGTATAAGCGCATTTCGCTTAACCATTCGCTGAACTCCGATAGAAAGTACAATTGTAACGATAGCAGGCAAGCCTTCCGGAATAGCCGCTACCGCAAGCGAAACGGCGGTCATAAATATTTCAAGCGGATTAATACCGTTTAACAATCCTACTACAAATACTATCGCACAAGCGGCAAGCGCCATAATACCAAGATATTTTCCAAGCTGAGCAAGCTTTTTCTGAAGCGGCGTTTGTGTATCTCCCTCGCCCTCCAAAAGATTCGCGATTTTGCCCATCTCAGTATCCATACCTATTGATGTAACAACCGCTGTTGCAGTACCGTAAGTAATCGAACAACCCGAAAATATCATATTGCTTCGGTCACCGAGCGGAGCATTTTCTTCAATAATCGCATCCGCATCTTTTTCTGAAGGAACAGACTCGCCGGTAAGCGCCGACTCCTCGCTTTTAAGGCTTACACTGTGAAGAAGCCTTGCGTCAGCCGGAATAAAATCGCCGGCCTCAAGCTTAATAATATCACCCGGCACAAGCTGTACAGCGTCAATAATTTTTTCTTCGCCGTCACGAATAACACGTGCATGAGGCGCCGACATATTTTTAAGCGCGTCAAGCGCTTTTTCGGCTTTTGACTCCTGCAAAACGCCCATAATAGCATTTAGAACTACTATAAGAAGAATAAGCGCAGGCTCAAAAAATTCCTCAGGAGTTCCTTCTATACAGGCAATAACAAATGATACAATTGCAGCCGCAATAAGAATTAAAATCATCGCGTCTTTAAACTGATCAAAAAAGCGCTGTAACCCACTCTTTTTCTTTTTCTCTTTTAACTGATTTTTGCCGTATTTTTCTTGCAGTTTTTCAGCTTCTTTACTGCTAAGTCCGTTTTGAGAATCAACAGAAAAGCTTTTTAAAACGTTATCTTTAGAATCACTGTAAAATGACAATTCAAATACCTCCTAAACTATCATTTACCACATTGTAACAAATATATTTACCAATATCAACACGAAAAATTGTTTCTTAACATAATTTTAACATTAGGCCAAATACAAGTTATTATTCACTAAAATTATAAATTCGGCTAAAAGGAAAAAATCATTGATTTTTTTTGAATTTGTGATATACTTAATTAAAGAATCATAAAAAGGCGGTGATAACAAATGAATACTGATTCTATTCCCCGAAGTTGTCGCGGTATAGTTTTAACTGATTGTGTTTGTTGTCACAACGCATCGGTCCTTTGAGTATATTATATAAATATGCTCTTTTTCTACTTGCATAAATTTGAAAAGGAGGACTCATTTTATGATTTCTTATTACAAAACCGACGGCAGCTGCATTTCAGAAATCGACCATTACGAGCCGGGCTGCTGGGTTAATGCCATCGAACCTGATAAAGATGACATCAATACTCTTAAAGAACGTTTTCACGTTGAACCTGAATACATTCTTGACTCACTTGATGAAGAAGAGGCTTCGCGTATCGAGTCCGAAGACGGACACACATTTATCATTTTCGACGTTCCTTGCGCCGAAAAAGAGAATAACAACATTATTTATAACGCAACTCCTCTCGGTGTTATCGTAACGCCTACAAATGTCATTACAATTGCTAAAAAAGATAATCCTGTTTTAATGGATTTTACTCACGGTGTTGTAAAAAATATAAAAACTGAATATAAAACAAATTTCGTTTTAATGCTTCTTTCAAGAATGGCTACTCGCTTTTTGCAGTATTTGCGTCAGATTGACCGCTATTCTTCAAACCTTGAAACCAAGCTTCGCAAATCAATGAAAAATAAAGAGCTTGTTCAGTTGCTTGATTTGCAGAAATCCCTTGTCTATTTCCAAACCTCTTTAAAATCAAACGAAATAACAGTTAAAAAAATGCTTCGTTACAAGGTAATCAAGATGTATGAAGAAGATGAAGATTTAATTGAGGATGTTTTAATTGAATTGCAACAGGCGATTGAGATGTGTTCAATATCGACAACCGTCCTTGCAAATACTATGGACGCTTTCTCATCGGTCATTTCAAACAACCTTAACCAAGTGATGAAAGTGCTCACATCTATCACAATTTTAATGGCAATTCCTACAATGGTTTTTTCATTCTTCGGTATGAATATCGGCCCGAGTTTGTCAGGAAGTCTGCCTCTCGCTGATAATATGTGGTTTGTTTCTATTTTTACAGTAATAATCACAGCGATAGTCGGAATAATACTTTATAAAAAAGATATGTTTTAAGTCAAAAAAATAAAACCGTCAAAATATCACGGTTTAATAATATTAAATATTTGCATAAAAAAACGGCAGACTTTTTGTCTGCCGTTTTTTATTGTCGGTAAAAGCATTTAGTATGAAAAACAGAAACATTCTTATGCCTGTAATTCAACTTTAGGCTTTCTTACA
>JBJEIS010000025.1:0-23748 GCA_051877275.1 Acutalibacteraceae bacterium
TCTGCGAACAAATTTCATATTCCATTTTTCAAGCGCTTCCTGCATAATTGTGTGGTTAGTATAATTAAATACTTCTTTTGCAATTTCAAACGCCTGATCAAATTCAACACCCTCGAAATTAAGAAGTCTGATTAATTCCGGAATTGAAATAACAGGGTGAGTATCGTTAAGCTGAATTGTAACAAACTGCGGTAATTTGCTGAAATCATTACCGTGAGCCGATTTGAATCTTTTCAAAATATCCTGCAATGATGCCGAAGAGAAGAAATACTGCTGTTTGAGTCGAAGCAGTTTTCCGCTGTCGGTGCTGTCATTAGGATAAAGAACTCTCGAAATATTTTCAGCGCTGTTTTTATTCTTTAAAGACTTATCATATTTTTGTTCGTTAAATAATTCAAAATCAAACTCTTCCAAAGCTTCACTTTGCCATAAACGCAAAGTACCGATATTATCAGTATCATAACCGATAATCGGCATATCATAAGGAACAGCCTTAACAGTTTCATCAGAAAATTTAACTAAAACCGATTCATCTTCTCTTCTCAAAGACCAAGGATCACCGTATTTTGTCCAGTTATCAAGCTCTTCTTTCTGAAAACCGTTTTCAAATTTTTGTTTAAAAAGTCCGAATTTATATCGAATACCGTAACCGTCAAGCGGTAAATTTAATGTAGCCGCACTATCTAAAAAGCAAGCTGCAAGACGACCAAGACCGCCGTTACCCAACGCTGCGTCTTCAACCTCTTCCATAAGATTCAAGCTGCTGCCGTATTTCTCTAATATTTTTGAAGTTTCATCAGATAATTTTAAGCAAAACAAGTTATTATAAATGGCTCTGCCTACCAAAAATTCAGCAGAAAGATAATATGCTCGCTTATCCTGATTATGTTTAACCTCTGAATTTGCCCATTTTTCGGAAATATGAGCCATAACTGCGCTTGATACAACATTATGAAGTTCATTTGCAGATAAATCCTTAATCTCTTTCTGATACTCAGTTTTTGCAAATAAAATTATATTTCTCTCTAACTCTGTCATCGTTTAGCTTTCTCCTTGCGTTCTCTTGAATAAAGTTTTGTGTAGTATAAAAGCTTTTGGCAGTTCTCCTCATTAATCTGCTCTGCCGTAGCACGCCATTTCCAATTTTCACCCACAGTTGACGGAATATTCATTCTCGCCTCACTGCCAAGACCGATAATATCCTGCATTGTCACAATAGCTGTATCGGCTACACTCGCCATAGCAGTGGCAATCATTGCCCAGTTAAGGTCTCTTTTACAATTCATATATCTCTTAGCAAATCGTACATCCGCTCTTTTAGAATTTTTCTGCCAACCGAGAATTGTATCATTATCATGAGTTCCTGTATAAACCACACAATTGTTTATATAATTATGCGGCAAATAATCGCTTTCCTCGCGTGAATCAAAAGCGAACTGCAAAACCTTCATTCCCGGAAATTTGCTCTGTTTTAAAAGCTTTCTTACGCTTGGCGTTAAAAAACCTAAATCTTCCGCAATAAGCGGCAATTTACCCAAATGTAATTTTAACTGTTTAAACAAATCCATTTTAGGACCTTCGCGCCAAATGCCTATCTTTGCAGTTTGGCTACCGGCTTTTATGCAGTAATAAGAATCAAAGGCTCTGAAATGGTCTATTCGTATTACATCATATATTTTTAAAGCCTCTTTAAGACGCAAAATCCACCATGAATAGCCGTCGTCTTTCATATAATCCCAGTTATAAATAGGATTGCCCCAAAGCTGTCCGTCTTTTGAAAAAGCATCAGGAGGACAACCCGCAACCTCAACAGGTTTTAAATCTTCATCAAGCATAAACTGTTTCGGAGACGCCCAAACATCTGCACTGTCAGCAGCAACATAAATAGGCAAATCACCGATAATTTTTATGCCGTTTTCATTAGCATAAGCTTTAAGCTTTTTCCACTGCTCAAAAAACAAAAACTGAAGCATTTTGTAATAGGAAATTCTATCACTGCATTTTTCTTTATATTTTTGCAATGCTTTTGGCTTGCGCAAACGGATATCATCATCCCATTTTGAAAATTCTTTGCCGTTAAATTCATCTTTCACAGCCATAAATAATGCAAAATCGTCAAGCCAAAAAGCATTATTTTCACAAAATTCATTATAATCTTCAAGGGGTGAATTGAAGAAATTTTTCTGTAAAGTTCCAAAAACCTTTGCACGCTTAGTATAAAGCCTTCCGTAATCGACTTTTGTTTCGTCGTCACACCATTCAATATTCATATAATCTTCTTTAGAAAGAAGACCTTGCTCATTCAGAATATCAAAATCAATAAAATAAGGATTACCTGCAAAGGTAGAGAAACTTTGATAGGGCGAATCACCGTAGCTGGTTGGACACAAAGGAAGTATCTGCCAATATGTCTGTCCGCTTTCTTTAAGATAATCCACAAAAGAATATGCGTTTTTACCGAATGTACCGATACCGAATTTTCCCGGCAACGATGAAATATGCATTAACACGCCGCTTGTTCTCAAATATAACCGCCCCTTTTTTATTAAATTAATCGCAAATCAGATTTTCGGTTTCTTTGTCAAAAATATGAGCTTTATCGGCATTAAGATAAAGTGATATATTTTGATTTGAACTTACCTTTTCACTTGAAGGAACCTTGGCAATAATTCGTTTGTCGCCGATATTGCTGTAAAGATAATATTCTGAACCCATCATTTCGGCAATCTCAATATTCAAATCAATTTTGTTGCTTTCATCAGCGTACATAAATCTTTTATCTGAACTTAAATCTTCAGGTCTGATACCGAAAACTACCTGCTTATTATTATATTTTGCAATATTTTTATTGTTCTGCATTCTTTCAGGCAAAGCAATTGAATATTTACCGAACTGAGCATAAAGCTTGCCGTCTTTTTCAGCTATAACAGCGTCAATAAAGTTCATCTGCGGTGTGCCGATAAATCCGGCAACAAACATATTACAAGGATGATCGTATAAATTTGAAGGTGTATCAACCTGTTGAATATAACCGTCTTTCATGACAACAATTCTGTCAGCCATTGTCATAGCTTCTGTTTGGTCATGTGTTACATAAACAAATGTTGTCTGCAAATTTTTATGAAGTCTTGCAATCTGACTTCTCATTTCAGTACGCAGCTTTGCATCAAGGTTTGAAAGAGGTTCATCAAGCAAAAATACAGCAGGATCACGAACCATAGCGCGACCGAGAGCCACACGCTGACGCTGACCGCCTGAAAGCGCTTTCGGTTTACGGTTAAGATATTTTTCAATATCAAGTATTTTTGCGGCTTCTCTTACCTTGCGGTCGATTTCTTTTTTATCTACCTTTCGCAAAGTCAATGCAAAAGCCATATTTTTATAAACTGTCATATGAGGATAAAGCGCATACGACTGGAATACCATCGCAATATCGCGGTCCTTAGGTGCAACCTTATTAACCAGCTTATCGCCGATATAAAGCTCGCCTGAAGTAATATCTTCAAGTCCTGCTATCATACGCAGAGTTGTTGATTTACCGCATCCTGAAGGACCTACAAGAATAATAAATTCCTTATCCTTTATTTCAAGATTAAGATCCGGTATAACAGTGACGCCGTTATCATAAGTTTTAACTATATTTTTTAAGGTTATAGATGCCATAAATAAATTTCATTCCTTTCACAGAAGATGAAATCATTTAATATGTAATACGCTTTCTCCTTCAACAAGTTCAAAAGGTATTACATTATGAGAAGCTTTTTCATCTTCATCTTCAATACATTTAAGCAGCGAAGCCAAACCTTTTTCAGCCAACTCCTGCTCAAACTGTTTTACTGTAGTTAATCTCGGAACAATATACTGCGAAAGAGGCAAACCGTCAAAACCAACTATCGAAATATCTTCGGGAACTTTAAAGTTTAAATCGTTGAATTTTCTGATAGCGCCGACTGCCAAAACATCACTCATTGCAAAAATTGCTGTTATTTTATCATTTTTGCTTAAAAGCTTTTGAGCAGCATCTGCTCCGCCCTCAAAAGAATACTTTGTAGTCTGATATTGCGTGTCAAAATCAAATTTAATATTATTCTTTTTAACGGCATTCATAAATCCCTTATATCGTCTTTCCGATATTTCGGAATTACTTATATCGCCGCCGATTACGCCTAAATTCCTATGTCCGTTTTTAATAAGACATTCTGTTATTTGTTCTGATGCTTTCATATCATCTGTACTGATGCTTGAAAGATTATCATTTCCAACGTTTCCCGCTTGGTTGGTAATTAAAACGCAAGGCACTTTGATTTTATTAAAATCAGTTTCATACCTTTCCGGATTACCGCCTAAAAATATTATTCCCGCAGGTCTTTTTGCATAATATATTTTCAAAGCTGCTTTAGCTTCGTTATCATACTCATCAAGCACAAAAACCGATGAAGTATAAACTGTTTTGCCTATATCTTTCTGAATAATTTCAAGAATTGAATTCAAAAGGATATTTGAAGTACCCTTAACAAGAATAGCAATATATCTTCCCTGCTGTTTAAGTTGTTGTGCATTAGTGTTTCTGACAAAATTATATTTTTCAGCAACCTCTAAAATTTTCTTCCTTGCTGTTTCACTTACATTAGGGTGATTATTTAAAGCCCTTGAAACTGTACCTACGGCATAACCTGATTTTTCTGCAATATCCTTTATAGTCATAAGTTATAAAACCTTCCTTAATTTTCTATAACATATATGATACCTCAAAAATCCCGTAAATACAAGGTTTTATTATATTTTTATCCTTTTACCGCACCTGCAATAACACCTTTTATAATGTGTTTTTGACAAGCGAGATAGAAAATAATGATAGGAATGATTGCCAAAACAAGCATTGCCATAAATCCGCCCATATCGGTAGAACCGTAAGCGCCCTGCATTGCAATTTGAATTGCAACCGGAATTGTTTTATGGTCGGTACCGAGTACAAGGTATGGAAGCAAATAGTCATTCCAAATCCACATTGCATTTAAGATAGCAACTGTAATTGCAGTCGGTTTTAATATCGGGAATACAACTCTAAAGAAAGTCTGTAAAGGACCGCAACCGTCTATTGTTGCCGCTTCTTCTATTTCCAAAGGTATGCTCTTTACAAAACCGGAAAGCATAAATACCGAAAGTCCCGAGCCAAAACCAAGATAAACAAAAACTATACCTAATACATTATTAAGATGTAAAACTCCAACGAGATATGTCATTGTAAACATAACCATCTGGAACGGTACAATCATACTGAAAACAAATAAATAATAAAGTGTCTTGGTAAACTTATTTTTAACTCTGATAATAAACCATGAGGTCATTGCTGTACATAAAACTATTAATGCAACGGAAGCTACCGTTATAAAAACAGATCTGCCGAATGCTGCAAAAAATCCGGATGAAGTAAGTCCGCTTATATAGTTTTCCAAACCCACAAAGGTTTCGGCATTAGGAAGAGAAAAAGGTGAGGTTGAAATATAAAGTCTTGATTTAAATGAATTTATCAAAACTAATATAATAGGAACCATAAACAAAACTGCCAGCAAAGACAGAACTATTACTATAATTACATTTGTACTCTTTTTAGCACTAGCAATCATTGTTCTACCTCCTTAGACCTTGTTGCCCGAAGCTGGATAAAGGCTATAAGCGCAACGATTATAAAGAATATAACCGCTTTGGCTTGTCCGACTCCCTGCCAGCCCATTCTTCCGTAGAATGTTTTGTAAATGTCCAATGCAAGCATCTGTGTTTCTTTACCCGGTGCGCCGCCTGTAAGCGCTAAGTTCTGGTCGAACATTTTGAACGAATTAGTAAGAGTCAAGAACATACAGATTGTAATTGACGGCATAACCATAGGTATTGTAATTTTGAAAAGTGATTTAGCAGGAGAAGCACCGTCAATAGCTGCCGCTTCTGTCAAATCTCCCGGAATATTCTGAATACCTGCGATATAAATTACCATCATATAACCGATAAGCTGCCAGTTTGTCAATATTACCAAACCCCAAAAACCATAGGTAGATGATTGAGTAATATCTGTTTGCCAAAGCAAATCCAATACACCGTTTATAAGCAGCTGCCAGATATAACCGAGTACAATTCCGCCGATAAGGTTAGGCAAGAAAAATACAGATCTGAAGAAATTTGTACCTTTAATTGATCTGGTTAAAAGCATTGCAAGTGCAAAAGCAATGACATTAACCGAAACAATTGAAACTATTGTAAATAATACTGTAAATCCTAGTGCGTGTAAAAAATCGCTGTTGCCGGCAAATGCTTTAATGTAATTTTCAAAGCCGACAAACTTTGCATTTGTTACTGTTGTAAACTTTGTAAACGACAGCCCAAATCCTAATATAAAAGGACCTACAAACGCAATAATGAATGCCACTAATGTTGGCAATACAAACACAGGGAAATATTTTTTTAAGCTTTTATTCATAATGTAATCTCCCTTTAATTTTTTAAAACCGCTCTGTTTTTATCCAACAGAGCGGTTTGCATTAAATAAACTTATTCAATAGCTGCACTCTCTGATGCCCAATCGTTTACTACCTGAGTTTTAACCTCGTCAAATGTCTTTTTACCTTGAACATACTGTAATAATGCTGAGCCGAAATTATCTTTAAATGTCTGTGATGGGAAGAGTGTAAAGTTCCAGGAAACAGTTTTGATACCGTCTTTTTCCATCCATTTAAGAACTTCCTGTGCTAATGGATCAGTTGGTTTTTCATTTTCTTCAAAAGTATCGAAAGGAGCGATGAAACCTAATTTGTTTGTTACAAAATCTTTACCTTTCTCACTTGAATATAACCAATAAATGAAGTCTGCAGCAGCTTTCTGCTCTGCTTCTGAAGCCTGTGAGTTAATGCAGAAGAAGTTTTCTGTGCCGATACACAAGCCCTGTGATTCCTCACCGTCAACACCTGTATAAATAGGTAAATATTTAACGTTTTCAGCTTTAACTTTATTTCCGCTTACTTCACCAATCTGGCCCCAAGCCCAGTTACCATTCTGAACCATTGCACATTTTTCAAGTGCAAACTCTGCCATTGAGTCTGTAACGGTTTTTGTACCGAGTTTTGATTTATCAACTGTTGAATTATCAGTATAAAGATCGAAAATGTTTTTGAAGTTTTCTGCATATTCAAAATTAATTTTCTTTGTTGCATCTGATGTTAAATCAACATTATTGTTTGTGAACTCATAATAAACAGGGAGGTTTGCAAGGTGAGTCTGCCATCTCCAATCCTCGCCGGCTTTAAGTGATGTGTTTGCAAATACACCTTCAATGCCGAGAGCGTCTTTGTTTTTCTGCATATCCTCTACAACTTCTTTGAGTTTTGCAAAATTATTGATCTCATCAACTGAAGTATAAGAAGTTGCTTTGTTATCGAGTGCGAAGTATTTATCCATAATTGCCTGGTTATAAATAATTCCGTAGCCTTCGATAAGATAAGGGATACCGTAAACCTTGCCGTCAACTGTTACTGCCATTGACTTGTCAGTCAAATGTTTGTAAAGCTCTGTGTCAGTAAGGTCTGCACAATAATCTTTCCAGCTTGCATAACCTCTTGGGCCGTTAATCTGGAAAAGTGTCGGAGCTTCGCTTGAAGACATTTTTGCCATAAGTGTTTCTTCGTATTTATTGTTTGCTGCTGTTTCAACAATTACCTTAACGCCTGTTTCTTCTTCATAAGCTGCTGCGATGTCTTTGTAAACATCTGCAATTTCAGGTTTGAAATTAAGGTATCTGATTGTTTTTGCGGATTCACCGCTGTTTTCGTTTTCTTTGCTGTTTCCACAAGATGTGAATACTGCAAGTGTGAATATTGCTACAAGGGATAGTGCTAAAATTTTTCTGAATCTTTTCATTGTTTTTTCCTCCGAATTTTATTTTTCTGTCTAATTGGAAACGTTTCCAACTGCAAGTACAATATAGCATATAAATTTATAATTTACAAGTCTTTTTTTCAAAAAAATATAATTTTGTAGAAATAGTATAAAACTTTTTAAGCAATTTATACAAAATAGCCAAAAAAACGCTTAACACTATAAAGACGTGTTTCTTTATTTGATTTTCACTTTATTTTATGATAATATAATTCCATAATAGGCAATACTAAATTTGAAAGGAACAAGAAAAATGAATCTGTTAGACTTTAAAAGAACTGTGCCCTATAAAAAACGAACAGGTATTTTAGGATACTTTCAGTTAATATATCATAACTTTTTTGACCTTGTATTATTAAACATTATGTTTGTTGTCACTTCCCTGCCGATTGTAACCATCGGCGCTTCTTACACCGCTTTTATCAGCGTTTGCAATAAATACGCCAAAGATGAGGTTGTTTATCCTTTAAAAGAATACTTTGTAAATTTTAAAAATAATTTTTTAAAAAGTGCTCTTTACGGAATTATTTTTACCATTACAATATTTATTATTAGTTTCTCCTGCTTCTTTTATTTTAATTTGGCAAAAGAAATATTTGTATTTTATCTTTTAGCATCAATTTCACTTTTATGCCTGTTTTTAGTTATCATGACAGCATGTTGGTTTTTCCCTCTTTACTGCGAAAAAAATTATGACTTTAAAAAGTTGATAATAGACTCTTTTTTTAAAATATTTATAAACTTTGCAAGAAGCATTGTTTTTTTATTAACGGTAATTTTAGTATCGTTTGCTATTTTCGCTTTTTTCCCATACAGCCTGCCATTTATAGTTTTCTTCCCTGTTATGATAATTGCACTTTGTTCAAGCTATCTATCATTTGAACCAAAAAAAGAAAAAAGAGATTGATTAAAAAATCAATCTCTTTTTTAATTGTTATTTTGTTGTTACCGAAATTATCTTCGGAACACTTGAAGTATTTGTACTCAAAGTGCCTTTATATGCCACAACCTTAATTGAATATTTTGTTTTAGAACTTAATTTTTTAGCTGTTACTTTTAATTTTGAAGTGGTTTTTAAAAGCTTGTAGCTTTTAGAACCGCTTTTTTTGATGTAAACAGCATATCGCTTTGCATATTTTACAGAGGTAATATTTACAACAACCTGTGATTTTTTCGCAGTAAGTTGTACTTTAGGCGTAGCTATTGACAATACGCTTTTTTCAGTTGAAAGATCACTTAAAATCTTACTGCTACTACCTACGGCGGCAACTGCATAAACATAAGTATTGCCGAGCTTAAGTTTTTTATCTGTATAAGAAAGCGCAGTTGTTGAGCCGATTAAGGTAAACTTTGACGCGCCCTGCTTTTTACGATATATTCTATATTTTTTTGCGTTGCTTACAGATTTAAATTTTATAACCGCTGTTTTTTTACTTTGCAAAGTAACCGATGAAAGTTTTGGAGCAGCTAAAGTAGCGACGGTTGATTCAGATGAATAATCAGATTCAAATTCCAAGTCACCAACTTTGTGAACTGCCTTGATTTTATAATAATATGTATGTCCGCCGGTTAATGTATTATCGGTATAAGAAAGCTCATTACCGACTGTTGAGCCTATAAGATTATAACTTCCGCTACCGGTTTTACGGTAAATATTATATCTAATTGCGGTTTTCGGCTCAGTCCATTTAAGGCAAGCCGAAGTATTAGATGTAAGCTGTGCCGTTAAAGTTCTGGTTCCCGTTTCGGTTTTAAGTATTGATTTATCTGCTCCTAAAACCGCAACCTCAGCCGCTCTCTGCGATGTAATGGCATTACAGTTATAAAGAGAATAAACATAATTCACTCCGACAGGTGATTTGCCGAAAACGGCGGCATAATAACAAGCTGCCTGCAAATAACTGCCTCTTGTGCTTGGATGACGGTTATCGCTTTTATACAAAGAATTAAAATCAGGAAAAGCCTCTAATATTGTTTCAGCAGCCTGGCCGACTTTAACAATGCTGACATTAACCATATCCTTTGCAAAATCATTGCACATATTTTCAACATATATTCTATGAGTGTTTCTGTCCATAGGCAGACTATACTCGGTAGTTGAGCTTAATCCGCTATCACTCATCGAATAAACAGGAATATCTCCTGTTGCAAGTCCGGGCTGGGCAACAAGAAGAGTTTTTGCTCCCATAGCATTTATAAGTGAATTTAAGTAAATAGCTGCTGCTTTTTCAGCATGGTATACCGAATACTCAAACGGTGTTACTCGGCGCGACGGGTTAAGAATAACATAATCATATGTATTTTCAGTTAAAGCCGCCAACACCTTTTTACCTATTTCGGTTTTTTCGCTAGCCATACGATAAATAGTTGTTCCGCTTTCGGTTATACTCGTAACCTCAACATTCTCGCCTGCTGCTTTACAGAATTCAGGAAAAACAACAGTATCCATTGAATTATAATAGAACAACGAATTACCCAACAATAAAATTCTGGTTTTTTCCGGCACCGAATCATCGGCATTTGCAATAACCGGAGTAAAAAACACAGATAAAGCCATAAAAACAATAAATATTCTTTTTATAAACTTCATTTAATGTCACGCTCTCTTGCTCTTTCGTTTTCAAGCGCTGTCGAAAACATATCCCACATCTCGCCGAAGCCTTCAGATGCCGGTGTGCAAGGTTTTTCAATATTATTTTTTTCGTCAATAATGATTTCGCCGTTTTTGCTCATAAGCAATACGCGTGAACCTAAAACAATAGCTTCTTGAATATTATGTGTAATAAAAATTACGGTAATATTCTCTTCTTGATAAATTCTGTAAAGCTCTTTTTGAAGATTGTTTCTGGTCATAGCGTCCAAAGCGGCAAAAGGTTCGTCCATAAGAATAATATCAGGTTTGAGCGCCAAAGCTTTTGCAATTGCAACACGCTGTTTCATACCGCCTGAAAGCTCATGAGGATACATTTTCTGATAGCCGTCAAGATCAACTTTTTTCAAAAATTCATCAGAAATTTCTTTTAGTTTTTTCTTATCTTTAAGTCCTTGAACTTTCAGCGGATACTGAACGTTCTTTTCAATAGTTTTCCATGGATAAAGCTGATTAAAATCCTGAAAAACCATAATTCTGTCTGTACCCGGTTTTTTAACCTCTTTACCATTACAAGTGATAGTTCCTTCAAAATCTTCAAATCCCGCAATACATCTAAGCAGCGTTGATTTACCGCATCCTGAAGGACCGAGAATACAAACAAATTCATTTTTTTCTACTGAAAGATTAAGGTTTTCAATAATCTGATTGCTCTGCTTTTGAGAAACGTAAGTTTTATGCAATCCTTCTATATTTAAAATAACATTATCGCTCATTGGTCATACCCCATTTCTTAACAGTATGTTTTTCAATATTGGCAAAAATACCGTATTCAACAATAATGCCAACGAGAATTATAAGTACTAATGCAGCATAAACACTTACATAATCAAGCCATACGGTTCTTGCATTGTTAATAAATACACCGATACCTGCAGACTGGGCTGCGCCGAAAATCATTTCGGCAGAAATAAGTCCGCGCCATGCTCTTGCCCAACCTACACGAATACCTGATAAGATACTTGCAAAAGAAGACGGAATATAAATACCGAAAATCAATCCCATATGACTGAGTCCGATATTTCTGCCTGACTCAATATGCATTTTCGGTACAGACTTAAAGCCATCAATAATGCTTCTTGACATCGGCCAAATAACCGAATGAACAACCAAAACAAGAATAGAAGTATCATTAGGTCCGATGGTTATCATTAAAATAGGCATTAATGCTACACCCGGAAGCAAGTCAAACACCGATACAATAAGGTTGTAAATAACGCCGAATATTTTGCTTACAACACTTAATCCCGAGCATATAAACGCAAGAATAATACCGATTCCAAGACCTTTAAGAATTGCTAAAAGCGAGTTTCCGAGATACTCCAAAATAGGCTTTGTATCGCTATGGAACATATCTTCATATAAAGTTTTAAAAATTTCGGTCATTTTCGGAAATGCCATTAAGTCGCGCGAAACAGCATAATACTGCCAAAAAGCCACAACAACAGCCAAAAAGATAACCTGAATTAATACTTTCTGATACTTCTTCATTTTTGTTTCTCCTGTTTGGTAAAATTTATGAGATTAATCGCCTGTTACATTGCTGAATTTCAAATCTTCAAATTTAACGTTGTTCTCAATAAATTTTGCTCTATACATGAAATCAGCCATTTTAGAAACGCCTTTTAATTCAGCGAAGAATTTGCATGTAGGGTCTTTTAAATCCTCCAAGGTTGTTTCTTTATCCTGATCAAGATATTTAGCAATAATTTCAGCTGCTTCATCTTGATTGTTGTTAATAAATCCGATAGCATCATCAAATGATTTTGCAACAGCGTCAAAAAGCTCTTTATTTTCTTCTTCAAGCTTTGTAGAAGCCATTGCTACCAAGAAAGAGTTGCCTTCAGGCCATACATCATTGATTGCTTTAATTTCAGTATATTTTGAATTTTCTCTTTCTCTGTTAATGAAAGGTGAAGATGTTAAATGGAGTTTAACAGTACCGCTCTCAAGTGCTGCCATACCGTCAGCATGAGCCATAGGACTGATATTGTTGTCAAGCGCATGTGCATCACCAAGCTCTTGTTCAGCTGCCATAGCAAGCAAAATATGCTGGAAAGAACCTGTGTTTACAAGCGCAATTTTATCATCACTTTTAATATCTTTTAAAGATTTAATACTTGTGTCATTAGTCATAAGACCGTGGCTCTGTGAGCAAAGGTTAGAAACGATTTTACAAGGCACACCGTTTGCAACAGCTGAAACAGCAGGGCCGATACCCATACAGCCGATATCAATTGTTCCGCCGATAATACCTGTGTTTATATCAGCGCCCGAATCGAGCTTCTGAAAAGTAACTTTTACATCTTTTCCGTAATTTGTTTCAATAAGCTTTTCTGCTTCCATAATATGTACAGGCGCATAGCCTATGCCGCCCTGATAAGCAATAGTAAGTTTTGCAGACTCACTTGATTCATTTCCGTCTTTATCATTTGTTTTTGAATCACCGCAAGAGCAGAAAGCAAAAAGCATTGCTGCACTCATTGCGCCTGCGATTAATTTTTTTGCAAATTTAAAATTCATCGTAATTATTCCTTTCAATTAAATAAATTTTAGATTATTCTTCTTCAAGTTTGTTGATTAAAGCTAACATAGCTTTTGCAGAATTAAAGTTTTCAGGAACAATGCTTTCAGTCGGAATTTTAACATCATATTCATCAGATACTTCTGAAATAATTGAAATAATGTCAAGTGAATCAAGAATTCCGTCATCGACAAGCTTTGTTTCCTTTTCAAAGTCAACACCCGGTTTAATCTCTGATAAGATTTCCAATAATTCTTCCATTTTTAATTTCTCCTTTTAGTCGATTTTTTTCAATTCCCTTTTAAGCGCCTTACCGTTGTAAGTTTTAGGAATTTTGTCAATTATTCGAATAACTTTTGGTATTTGAAAATTTTCAAGTCTTTCACTTAAAAACTTAACCAACTCATTTTCGTTGTAACTATCGTTTACAACAATAAAAAGCTTTGCAATCTGTCCCATGACCGCGTCATCAACACCGATTACAGCACAATCGTCGACACCTTCATATTTAATGCAGACATCTTCAATATCAAATGGCGAGATTTTCTGACCGCCGCTGATTATAACATCATCCATTCGGCCGAGCATAATTATATCGCCGTTTTCATCATAATAACCCAAATCGTTTGAATAAATATAACCGTCAATCAAAATTTCACTTGTAAGCTCAGGTTCTTTATAATATTCATTCATAATCATACCGCCGCCTGTAACCAGTCGCGCAGGATTATCAATATCTGTTTCAACAAAATTACCGTCTTCATCAACAAACTTAATATCGGAATTAACGGTAGGTTTTCCTATATCATAAGGATTTATATTATCTCTATTAAAATCAATTATAGAAGAACATCCGGCCTCAGTAGAACCGTAGAAATTATAAAGGCGAGTATTCGGTAAAAGCTCTCTTATTCTCTGCTTATCGGCGTCTGTCATATAAGAGCTTCCAAACTGTATGTAATCAATTTTATCTTTATATTCACTGATTTTATCATCTGAAAGTCTGAAAATAATTGATAAAGCAGAAGGAGCCATACCGGCAGAAGTAGCCGAATATTTATCAAATGCTTCAAAAAACTTATTAATAAATATAACTCCGTCTAACAAAACTGCACTTGAGCCGTTAATCATATTGGCGTAATATCTTCTAAGTGAAAAAGAATGATTAAAAGGCATAGGTAAAACCTCAACATTATCCTTCTTCATTTCTGTACCGAACTTAACATTTTCAGCTACTGCCACATCAGCGCAATGAGCCATTAAAATGCCTTTTGATTTACCTGTTGTACCGGTGGTAAAAAGTATAGTTGACTCATCTTCGCGGTTAGGCAGTTTGTTAAACTGTTCAGGCTCAATTTTCAAATCGAAATCAGAAAAAGTATAAATTTTAACTCCGTCAAGCTCGACCGCTTTATCAGCAAAATAACATTTAGCTTCTACCAAAGAATTAATCTCAAGAACTCGTTCTGATTTTACGGTTTTTTCAAGCGGAACAGCAATTGCTCCGATTAAATGAACCGCATGAAGAGTTGATAAAAACTCAATGCTTTGTGAAGTTTTAATAATAACTTTATCGCCTTTTTTTATGCCCTCTTTAACTAAAAAGGTTGCTTTTTTGCATATTAAATTATAATACTCACTGTAAGTTATCTGTCCTTTTGCATCAGTTAAACAAATTTTATCAGGCTGCGAAATACTATTATTTTTAATTGCTTCAACAATAGAATTTATCATTTTCAAACATTCCTTTTATTAATAATCTGTGTTACCTTTTTCTTTGTTCTTTTTTACTGTATTCTTAATCTTTTCAACACCCGGCTTATATATTTCTTTGTACCAGAGATCAGAAGCTTCCTGCCATTCTTTTTGCTGGTTTTCATTAAGCTTTGTCTTTTCAAGATTATAGTTTTCTACAAGATAATTTCCAAAATAATCAGTAACTTTATATGCACCCAAAGTGTTTACATGTTTATCATCATAAAAATCAGAAGAAAAATCTATTCCTATTTCTTTATACAATTTATTGCAATTAAGAAAATCCAAGCCTTCATCAGCCAAATATTTTTCGATATAATTTTCAAAACCTACTCTTTCAGATGATTCAGGATACGGAGTAGTTATAAACAGAACTTTTGTACCGCACTTTTTGGCTGCTGAAACCATATTCTTTAAAGGCGTTAAATTTTCTTCAGCAATTTCTCTAATTTCATTGTTATTAGAATTATCAACTGTTTCATTATAAGTTACGGAAGATACAACACTTGCACCTTTATATTTCTCGTATTTGTATTTTCCTTCAATATTTCTGACTTCTTTTTTGCCTGAAAGTTGTTTTTCTATATATTCTTTATAATCATAAAAATTAAAATTTTTCCAATTATTATGAGTTTTATAATATTCAAACTGCCACTCAAGCTCATTTTGTTCAAGAACACTCGGTACTGAATCATGAATAATTTTTGCACGGTTTAAAGAAGGCGGCATATTATTTACAAGTCTGCTAATAAAAGATTCCCTTTTTGCATCCCATGTTTCGTCTTCATACTCTTCCTGTCCGTCTCTGTCTAACCATTTAATATAGTCACGAAGTTCAACAACAACCAATTTCGGAGACTGTTTTTCAACGACTTCATTAATAACACCGCTCATACATTCAGCAGGCATTCCCGCAGTAGCAAAATTCATGGAAGTAATTTCGTGCTCTTTATATAAAACAGTCGGCACAAAAAAACGATAAACCGATGAAGCACCGACAAATACAACATCTACCGAACCCTTATCCTGCGCATAAAAAGTGTCTAATGTTCCTGTGGAAAGATAATCTTCCTCATATCTATACAGAGGAGCAAAAAATGCAAAAATATTAACAAGAATTGCGAAAAACAAACTGCAAAGTATTATATTTTTTATTACAAGATATACTTTTCTCATTTTTTACTCCTTACTAAAAGTTTTCATAAATAAAAGAAACATGAGCTGAATTATCACCGTAAACGCCGAAAATAACAATCGACATAATAAGCAAATACAAAACTATCCACTTAAAAATTATAGGCTGTTCATCAAGCTTTTTGCGAACTTCAAATTTTTCCTGCATTACAGATACAATTATTAAAACAAGTAACGCAACAAAGAAAACTTTCCAATCTTTCATATCAAGTCCGAGACTTGTTATTGAAAGACCTCCGCTAAGCACGCCGAGTCTTGAAAAAATTCCGAATGCATCAGAAACAGTTGCCGCTTTAAAGAAAATTCTGCCGATACAACAAATTAAAAATGTTCTTCCCATTCTGAAAAGCGACCATCCGAAAGTATCGGTTTTAAAATGGCATTTTTCATTAATTTTAGTAATCATAGGCGTAAAAATTACGCTTAACATAATTACTACACCCTGAAACAGACCCCAAAGCATAAAGTTCCAGCTTGCGCCGTGCCAAAGACCTGTTAAAAACCATACTGCTAAAATCGGAAGTGCAGATGAAATAACTCTGCCTGCCGCATTACCGAAAAGCTTTCTTGCATTTTTATTTAATTTCAAACAAAATGAAGATGCAGAAATCGGATAAAGAACATAATCTTTAAAGAACTGACTCATTGAAATATGCCATCTTCTCCAAAATTCAGGCATACTTTTTGAGAAATACGGGCGTCTGAAATTCTCTGTAATTTTAATGCCCATCATTTCAGCTACACCGCCGACAATATCACAATAGGCTGTCCAATCGGCATAAATCTGTATTGAAAATACTGCAAGTCCGAAAATAATCGAAACTGCATTTAAGCTCTGATAATTTTTAAACACATAATTTGAAACCGTAGCAATTCTGTCTGCAATAACCAGCTTTTTGAAAACACCCCATAAAATAAGCATTGCACCGGTTTTAATATTTTCAAATTTAAACTTTCTTGCTTCAAAAAGCTGCGGTGCCAAATAATCATATCTTTCGATAGGTCCCTGCATTATATGCGGGAAAAAAGCGATAAAAGCATATAGCTTTAAAAAGTTACTTTCAGCTTTATATTTTCCTCTGTAAACATCAGTAATATAAGCAATAATTGAAAGAGTAAAATAAGAACAACCGAAAACAACAGGAAAAAATGAACTTATATTATCAACATTAATACTGCCAATTCCCGTAATTCCTAAAAGCACATTAATATTTTCAGCTAAAAAACCTGAATATTTAGTAAGAATAAGTCCGCATAAAACAAGGATCACAGAAATTCCTAAAACCCATTTTCTTTTACTGTTATATTTTTGCTTAATAACCTTTTTTTCTTTACGGTCAAGCCCGGCACACTCTTTTTTTTGCTTTTCATAAAAGCTGTTTATTACTCTGCCGGCAAAATAAGCAATTGCGCAAGCGGCAACAATATAAACAATCATTTCACCGCCGCCGTAGATATAAAACAAGGTGTTGGCAACGATAAAAATACACCATCTGAATTTTTTAGGAATTATGTAATAAAGCAGTACTGTACATAATGCAAAACACATAAATTCTGCTGATACTATATTCACTCTTTTTCTTCCTTTCGGGAGTAATTTCTTTTATATTAAACTTCTTCATAGTAAAAATCATACCAAAACTCAACGCCGTCTGACAAGTTTTCATATCCGCATCGGTCATGGTTTATAAGTGAAATCTCTTTTACAATAAAGAGTCCTATTCCCGCTCTTTTAGAATCATCTTCCATAGCGGCTGACTTATAAAAATCAGTCCAGATTTTTTCGCTCTCGTTTTCGTTAATTTTACTTCCTTGATTAAAAACAGAAAGTCTGCATTTATCATCAAAATTTTTAATAGATACCTTTATTCTTCCGTTTTTATTGCTGTACTGAATTGCATTCATAAGGTAGTTATTAAAAATATGTTCAATATGCTCAAATGAAGCGGTTACTTCGCAAGGCTCAAAATCTTTTTCAAATTTTATATGCTTTGACTCAATAAGATAAATGCTTTTATCGCATAAATTATCAATATATTTATCAAGCATAACCTTTTGTTTTTGATTTTCAAAAATAGTTTTCTCGCCTGCTGAAAAATTCAAAAGCCTGCTTATAAGCTTGCTCATTTTATCAATCTCTTCCATTGCAGATTCATAATAATAAACCTTTTTTTTGCTGTCTTTTGTACAGTTCATCATTTCAATCTGACTGGAAATAATGGCAAGCGGAGTTTTAAGCTCGTGAGTAACATTTGTAAGTACGCGTTTACGCATACTTTCATATTCAGTCATACGACTGTTATCTTCTTTTAATAAGAAGTTGTAATTTTTTAGTTTATTAATATTTTCCGAAATCGTATCTGCCATAAAATTAAGATTATTTGCCAAAACGCCGACTTCGTCTTTCTTGATTTTACCGTTATATCTTACAGAATAATCGCCCTCGGAAATTTTCTTAGCAACCTCGCTTAACTCTCTTAATGAACGGGTATTGCTGCTGATTAAAATCAAAACCGCAATTACGCTGATTACAATAAACACTACAATCATTATTGTAAGAAATTTATTTGTATATTTAAAAACTGCGTCGCTTGTACGCAAGCTTTCTTCGATAAAAACATAGTATGTTTTACCGTAATTATTTATCTTTGCGCGCAAAACAATGCGCTCATATCTATCCTCGTTTTTTTCAAATACAGGCTTATTGTCTTCTTTATATTCATCCAACTTATCAACAAACTTCATTTTAACCACATCAGTGGTATCCATCATTCTTTTGGTTGAAAAAACAGGAGTAATTTCTTCATCACAAATATAAAGGTCATAAGTCTGTTCATAATACTTGTCCAAAAAATTATTAATTTCAGACGTATTATTTGAAATATCTATTTTATTCAGCTCGTTTAAAACGGTAGACATAAGCTTTTTTTCATTATTTATGTAAAGATTTTTAGAATTTGAAGAGTATAAAAAGCTAACGCCGCCTACTGTCAAAATAAGAATAAGCATAATATAAATAGCAAGCTTAATTGATAACCGCCTGAACATATCAGCTTTCCTCCTGACTTTCGGACGCTTCAAAGAAGTAGCCTACCCCGTAAACCGAACGAATATAGTTACATTTTTCACCGAGCTTTTTACGCAGCTGTTTTACAATGGTATCCACTGTTCTAAAATCACCGTAATAATCCATTCCCCAAACTGCGTCAAGAATACTTTCTCTGTCAAGAACACGATGCTCATTTTCAATCAAATATATCAAAACATCAAATTCTTTTGGGGTTAAATCAACCAGTTCTTCTTCAATAAATGCTCTTCTTCTCGCCTTATCAATTGAAAGCAAACCTTTTTTAAGAAGATTTTTATTGGACTTATTTGCTCTTGAAATACAAGCCTTAATCTGCTCTTTCAACACACTTAATAAAAACGGCTTTGTTATATAATTATCAGCTCCGAGTTCAAACCCTTTAAGCTGATCCTGCTCATGCTCCCTTGCGGAAAGCATTATAACCGGAATATCGGAGGATTCTCTGATTAGCTTTAAAACATCAAATCCGTCAATTTTCGGCATAATTCCGTCAAGCAAAACCAAATCAATATTATTCTTTTCCTGTTCAAATATATTTACTGCTTCAGCACCGTCAGACGCTGTTAAAACAACAAAATTATTTTCAGATAAATAATCAGAAATCGTATTGCGAAGTTTCGGGTCATCATCAACAACCAAAACTGTGTTTTTGATTACGCTGCAAATAAAGAATTCCTCCTTTTTCCATATTAACAAATAGTATTCTATAATAAAAATTTGATACAAATGTGATGAATATACAATTTTAATGTATAAACACATTCTTATGCATTATAATATTTTTTCAGATAAAAATCAACATTTCTTTTGCCTATAATAAATATAAGTAATAAAAATTAATATTTTTGCAAAAAAGACTTGAAATCATTGTCATTTTCTGTTATAGTGTATTCATTGCGAAAACACAGTACGCCGGAGGTGGACAAAATCAGCGATAATGTAAAATTAATCGTAGACAGTGAAGTGTTGCCTGAAATCTTTATAAAAGTACTTCAGGTAAAAGAAAGTCTTAATAACGGAGATGAAGTATCTGCTTCAATTGCTTGCAAAAAAGCAGGAATTTCAAGAAGCGCATACTATAAATATAAAAACCACATCAATGTTTACGAGGATACAGGCGGTAAAGTTGTTACACTTCATGCTGTTTTGGCAGATAAAGCGGGCATTTTATCTATGTTTATGTCTGTTCTATATGAAAGCGGCGCAAATATTTTAACAGTTAATCAGAATATACCTTCTGAAAAAAAGGCTCCTGTTTCTGTTTCATTCAGAACTGTAAATGCTGATTTTTCAGTATCTGGATTAATTAATCAACTAAAAGAAATTGAAGGCGTAAAATCTGTACATCAGGTTTTCGGAGATTGAAAGGAAGATAATTTATGGTAAAAATTGCAGTTATGGGTTACGGAGTTGTAGGCTCCGGTGTTGTAGAAGTTTTCTATAAAAACCACGAATCTATTCAGAAAAAAGCCGGTATGAAGCTTGATATTGCTCATATTCTCGACTTAAGAGAATTTCCGGGCGATCCGCACGAAGCACTTTTCACAAAAGATTTTAATGATATTCTTAATGATGACGAAGTAAAAATCGTTGTTGAAACTATGGGCGGAACAAACCCGGCATATGATTTTGTTAAAAAATGTCTGTTGGCCGGCAAATCAGTTGCTACCTCAAACAAAGAGCTTGTTGCAACAAAAGGCGATGAATTAATTGCTATTGCTAAAGAAAACAATGTTAACTTCCTGTTTGAAGCATCAGTAGGCGGCGGTATTCCTATTATTCGCCCGATTACACAGTGTCTTGCTGCAAATGAAATCTGCGAAATCTACGGTATCTTAAACGGTACAACCAACTACATCTTAACTCAGATGATTCACTCTTCGGTTTCTTTTGAAGACGCTCTTAAAAAAGCACAGGAGCTTGGATATGCAGAAAAAGACCCAACTGCTGACGTTGAAGGTGATGACGCTTGCAGAAAAATATGTATTTTGTCTGCGCTCGCTTTCGGAAAACATGTATATCCTAATCAGGTTTATACCGAAGGTATTACTAAAATTGATTTATCAGATGTTGCTTTCTGCGAATCTGCAGGTATGGTAATCAAGCTCATTGGTAAAACCGCAAGAATTTCTGAAGATAAAGTCTATGCATCGGTTTATCCGTCAGTTATTTCTTCACACAGCCAGCTTGCAACGGTAGATGACGTTTACAATGCAGTTATGGTTAGAGGCGACGCAATCGGTGATGTTGTTTTCTACGGCAGAGGTGCAGGTAAACTTCCAACTGCTTCTGCGGTTGTTGCTGATGTAATCGACTGTGCAAAACACTTAAACTCAAGAAAATATCTCTATTGGGTAGAAGGTAATGAAGGCTATGTTGAAGATTACAAGCAGGATACAGTAGGTATGTATGTCCGTATGAATGCTAAAAAAGAAGATGTTGAAAAAGCATTCGGCAAGGTTAAATTCTTATCTAATGACAATGCAGCCGATGGCGAAATTGCATTTATTACCGATCCTATGAAAGAACAGGCTTTTGACAATCTCATCTGTCTTGTTGACGGTAAAGTTTTGTCAAAAATCAGAGTACTTGACATATAATAGATAGAAAGAATATTAGAAAAGGAACGAGAAAAATGTCTTTAGTAGTTGCAAAATTCGGCGGTTCATCACTTGCCGACGCAAATCAATTCAGAAAAGTAGCAAATATAGTTAAAGAAAACCCTGATAGAAGATATATTATTCCATCAGCTCCGGGTAAACGTTTTGACGGTGATATTAAAATAACCGATATGCTTTATAACGCTTATGAATTAGCAAGCGAAGGTGAAGATTTCACTCCTATTTTAAAGCAAATTCAAGAGAGATATGACGGAATTATTGCTGATTTAGGACTTGATATGGACTTGTCGGCAGAATATGAAAAAATCAAAATCTCACTTGAATCTAACGCAGGTCGCGATTATGCCGCATCACGCGGAGAATATCTTTCGGGCTTAATTCTTTCGGAATTGCTCGGCTATCATTTTATGGACGCTGCAAAATGTATCAGATTTAATGAAACCGGAAGCTTTAATTCAGATTTCACATTTGAAAAAACCGCTGAGCATTTATCTCATTATGAACGCGCTGTTATTCCTGGATTTTACGGCAGAATGCCAAACGGCACTATAAAAACATTTTCACGCGGCGGCTCAGATATTACAGGTTCATTGGTTTCACGCGCAACCTGTGCCGACCTTTATGAAAACTGGACTGATGTTGACGGATTTTTAGTTACAGACCCGAGAATAGTTAAGAATGCTAAAATTATCAGCAAAATCACCTATAAAGAGCTTCGCGAGCTTTCTTATATGGGTGCTACCGTTCTCCATGAAGACGCTATTTTCCCTGTTCATCAGGCAGGTATTCCGATTAATATACGCAATACAAACAATCCATCAGCACCGGGAACTATGATTGTTGCCGAAACAAAAGTTGATGAATCAACACCGAATGTAACAGGTATTGCCGGTAAAAAAGGATTCTCAATCATTAATATTGAAAAAGCTATGATGAATTCTGAAACAGGCTTCGGTAAAAGAGTTTTGTCTGTTTTGGAAAGAGAAAAACTTTGCTTTGAGCATTTACCTTCCGGTATTGATACAATGTCTGTTGTTCTTGAAACAAAGGCAATCGAAGACAAAAAAGATGATTTAATTTACAGTATCAAGCGTGAAACTTTGGCTGACAGCGTTTCATTTGATGATAATTTGGCTCTTCTTGCCGTAGTAGGCGTTGGAATGAGAAAAACAACCGGAACTGCTGCAAGAGTTTTAAAAGCAATTGCCGAAAAGAATATTAACATCAGAATGTTAGACCAAGGCTCTTCTGAATTAAATATCATTGTCGGTGTCGACGCTGAATATTTTGAAGATGCTTTAAAAGCAATTTATAATGAATTTTTCAACTAAATAAGCAAAATGGGTAGATTTTTAGTCTACCCTTTTTCATTTTAAATGATAATTAATTTATATTTTTACTTGACAAAAAAGCAAAAATTTGATATTATTATTTAGTCAGTTAAATGCGGGTGTGGCGGAATTGGCAGACGCGCTAGACTTAGGATCTAGTGAGTTTTCTCGTGGGGGTTCAAGTCCCTTCACCCGCACCACGTCGTCGCGGACTATGTATCGTTCGCGACGACTTTTTTTATAAGTCATCGACTCACTCACGCCGTCGCTCCTCCTTTCCGCAAAAAGTCTCGCTTGGCCTACCGGCTCGGTTGTAAACGCCCTCGCGACGGTTCGCTGTCGCTACCAACTTTTTGCGGGTTCAAGTCCTCATCAGAATTCTGCGATGGCATCTTTTTTGCTACATCTTTACAAACCTTGAAATCCTTTTAAATAAAGAGTTTCAAGGATTTTTTTATTTTGTAAAGAATTATTCTAATTACATTTATTTCCACACATCTAACACTTTTATAACAGTAATATAAACCAAACCTGTAATCATTAAATAATGGTTTGATAAAATATACTCAGTTGAAACTCTCCTATGAAAATATTTTCAGGCTCTTAATAAACATATGATTCGTGATGATTTTTTGTGTTAATTTTAATAAGTAAGATACTTA
>JBJEIS010000026.1:0-23239 GCA_051877275.1 Acutalibacteraceae bacterium
CTTCTCTGAATTGTTTTCCGTAACCGCCCATAATATTTCCGCTGGTAAGCTCACCTTTTTTAAAGCACTCCATTATATCCGATTCAATACCGCTCCAGCTAGGGTCATATGATGTTCCGATACTCGGTGACTGAATCCAAAAAGCGCTCCACATTTCTTCAGGAATTTTCTGAAATTTACATCTGCATTCATAATAACCGAACCTGTGACTAAACTTTGCTTCACTAAGATCGCCTATCGGCCAAAAATCATTTTCACCCCAAGGGTTTTCGCTATTAACCTTTGGAATATCAAATGAATTTGATCCTGTTTGCAGCTGCGGAGAAACATAATAACCGTTGCGCTCAGTTCGGTGCAATTCTATATGACTTTTTCCGTCTAAAACCACACCTTGGTCAGTATAAGCTTCAAAAGGCTTGCCCCAGAAATTCAGACGAAAATCCCATTTTGTTCGGTCAAGCTCCGTTCCGTCAAACTCATCTGACCAAATTAATTTCCAATCGCTGCCTTCAGGCAGAAAGCTCGGCTCATGTCCTTTTACATCATATTGTTTCATAATTATTCTCTCCTTAAAAATAAAATGCAGTTCCGACACCGTTTTTAGGACGAATATCGGTAAGCTCACCTGTATAATGGCGAAGATTATGAGGATAGTACGGGTGTTTAAGACATTCTTCCTCATTAATCTCAATTCCGAGTCCCGGTTTTTCAGGTATTTTTATATAACCGTCTTTATATTCAAGACTCTCATTCGTTAAATCTTTTCTGTAATCGACATCACTGTACATAATTTCAAGAATTGAAAAATTCGAACAGCAAGCCGCAATCTGTAATGTAGCCGCATTAGCAACCGGCCCGCTTGGATTATGCGGTGCAAAAGGTATGTAATAAGCGTCCGCCGCTGCTGCAATTTTCTTTAATTCCATAATACCGCCTGCGTGTGAAATATCCGGCTGAATAAAATCTGCCGCACGCATTTCAAACATATCTTTAAATGAACGAAGTGTATAAAGGCGTTCTCCGGCTGATATAGGTACAGGAGATTTATCTCTTACTGCTTTTAATGCTTCAAGATTATCAGGCGGAACAGGCTCTTCAAAAAACATAGGTTTAAACTGCTCTAATTCTTTTGCAATTTTTATACCTGTTGCAACATTAAATCTTCCATGACCTTCAATCAGCAAATCCACATCATTTCCGACAGCGTCACGCACCATTCCGACACATTCAATTGCTGTATTTAGATCCTTATTTGAAATTTCCATAAAGCTTTTGCCAAATGGGTCCCACTTCATCGCAGTAACGCCGCGATTTACGGCTTCTTTTGCTTTTTCGGCAAACTCTTTTGGTGTTTTAGCTCCTGAAAACCAGCCGTTTACATATATACGCACTTTATCATTTACTTTTCCGCCAAGCAACTGAAAAACAGGAACATTAAGATGTTTACCTAATATATCCCACAAAGCCATTTCCACAGCTGACAATGCGCTCATAAGCACCGGTCCGCCGCGCCAGTAAGCATCACGATAAATAGTCTGATAATGCTTTTCAATTTCCAACGGATTTTTACCGACAAGATATTCTTTTATGTGCTCAACTGCTCCGACAAGGGCTTTTTCTTTATACTCAAGTGTAGCCTCTCCTACGCCTGTTACACCGTCGTCGGTATAGATTTTAACAAAGCAAAAGTTTGTTCTAAAACAGTCTACAACAAAAGTTTTAACATCGGTTACTTTCATTTTTAATCACCACACCAATAAAAAGTATACTCATATTTTAAACCATATCAAAAAATTTTTGTTTATTTAATTTAACTTATTATTTAGAAATCTTAACCTTTATTTTATTTTAATACTTTACATAATCGTTAAAAAATGATATAGTTAATTTAGTTATTATATCTTTTATCATATCTTTTGGTGATGTTTTATGTATGACTATAAGTATTCTTCTTCATTTCCGCTTGTTAATATAGTAGGATTTTTCAACAGCGCTGTTACACTTCGTAATGTCAACAAGACCAAACCTCATAAAATCGATGAATGGCAGATTGAACTTTTTACAGAAAACAGCGGATCAGCTATTATTAACGGTACTGAACATAAAAACAAAGCAGGTAATCTTCTGATACTCCCTCCGGGAACAGTCAGAAGCAGCCTGCTGCATTTTAAATGTTTTTATTTTCATATAAAAGACGGCAGCGGAATGTATTATGACGAACTGAAAAAACTGCCGATGATGATTAAAGTTTCAGACCCTGTTGAATTTCAAAAGCTATTTCAAAAGATGATTATTAAATTTTATTCCAATAACATTTGCGACCACTTAGAATTTAATAAACTATTCTCTGAATTCTTTTCGCTGTTATTAAAGCAAAATGAAATTCAAAATGAACCGTTAGGAATTATAGAAAAAGCCGAACAGTTTATAATTGACAATTGCCACAGAGATATAGTATTAGAAGACATAGCCAAGTCGGTAGCTTTAAGCCCTGTTTATTTTCATAGAAAATTTATTAAAGAAAAAGGCATATCTCCTCACGAATACTTATCTCAAAAAAGAGTTGAGCGAGCAAAATTTCTGCTTTTATCAAGCGATATGGAGCTTACTGATATTGCATTTGACTGCGGATTCAGTTCCCTTTCCTATTTCATTTGCTTTTTTAAATCTAAAACAGGAATGACTCCGGGAAAATTCAGAGAAACAAACTTTCGCTCAAGTCAAATATTATAAAAAAATTTGTAATGTGACATAATTGTAATAATAAAGTCACTTTATTGTCACCTTGACAATGCATAATTAAGGTACAAAATAAAACGAGGTGTTAATTATGGAAATTTTAAAAGTACAAAATCTAACCAAAACCTACGGGAATGGTGAAAATGAAGTACGCGCACTTGATAATGTGTCCTTTTCTGTTAATCAAGGTGAATTTGTTGCAATAATAGGACCTTCCGGTTCGGGTAAATCTACATTGCTACATATTTTGGGCGGCGTCGATAAGCCTACAAGCGGTGAAGTTTTTATGGACAATCAAAATGTTTTTCTAAAAAATGATGAACAGCTTGCAATTTTTCGCCGCAGACAAGTAGGGCTTATTTATCAGTTTTACAATCTTTTGCCGGTACTTAATGTAACAGAAAACATTACTCTTCCTGTTTTGTTAGACGGAAGAAAAGTAAATGAAGACAGACTTAATGAGTTACTTGATATTTTAAAACTTCGTGGCAGAGAAAATCACTTGCCAAATCAACTTTCAGGCGGTCAGCAGCAGCGCGTTTCAATAGGCAGAGCGCTTATAAATGCACCTGCTGTCGTGCTTGCAGACGAGCCGACAGGCAACCTTGATTCAAAAAATTCGCATGAAATAGTTTCACTTTTAAAGCTTTCAAATAAACGCTTTAATCAAACGCTGATTATGATAACACATGATGAGAATATTGCACTTCAGGCTGACAGAATCATTGCTATTGAAGACGGCAAAATCACACGCGATGAGGTGCTTAAAAAATGAAAACTCTAAAAATTACAGTTGCCGTTTTATCGGCTGTTACAGTAGCTCTCACCGCTTTTGCGCTCATTTTTGATAAGGCGGTGAAAAAATAAATGAATATACTTAATAAAGTAACTCTTAATACATTATCTAAAAATAGAACAAGAACTATTGTCACAATTATAGGAATTATACTTTCGGTTGCTATGTTTACCGCTGTTACAACCAGTATTTCAAGCCTGCAGCATTGCTTGATAAAATCTGTTGAGGTTTCAGTAGGCTCTTATCACGGCAGAGCAATCGATGTAGATAAAGATACAATAGATAAAATAACCGATAATGATGATTTTGAAGGATATACAACAATCAGAAACATCGGATATGCCAATATTAATTCAAACAATAAATATAAGCCTTACTTATACATCGGCGGAATCACAAAAAATTTCAGCGATTATGTTGCAATTAATATTTCAAGCGGAAGAATGCCTGAAAACTCAGATGAAATACTCATTCCGGAGCATCTTAAAACCAACGGACAGGTTGAAACCAAAATTGGTGATACGCTTATTTTAAATATCGGCGACCGCATTGTAGACGGCGAAAGCGCAAACCAATTCTGCTATTTTACAGAGGGTGAAAAGCTGATTAATAAGAGCACAAAATCATATAAAGTTGTCGGATTTTATGAAAGACCGGGTTTTGAAAATTATTCAGCGCCTGGTTATGCAGCTTTAACTCTTGAAAATAAGGATTATAACAAAAACTGCGATGTATTTTTTAAAGCTGCAAAAATAAACAATGCTTATGAAATCGGCAGTAAATATTTTGAAAATTTTGATATAAAATACAATGATGATTTACTAAGATTCAACGGAATTTCAAATAACGATGGATTTAATGCGGTTCTTTACGGTTTCGGCGGAGTTTTGATATTTATAATTATGCTTGGCTCAATCAGTCTTATATACAATGCCTTTTCAATATCAGTCAGCGAACGCACAAAACAATTCGGACTTTTAAAGTCGATTGGCGCTACCAAAAAACAAATTCTTCACAGCGTGCTTTTTGAAGCAGTATTTCTAAGCGTTATCGGTATTCCTTTAGGTATTATATCGGGTATCGGCGGTATCGGACTGACATTTTATTTTACAGATGATTTATTCGATATGATGAATAATACCTCTGTATCACTAACCTTATATGTATCATGGACTTCTGTTATAATTGCTGCTGTTATCGGAGTTATAACCGTTTTGATTTCAGCTTATATTCCGGCTAAAAGAGCTTCAAAAAAACAAGCCATTGATTCAATAAGACAAACCTCTGATATAAAAATTAAGGCGAAAAAGCTTAAAACATCAAAACTGACATATAGGCTTTTCGGGTTTTCGGGAATGTTGGCAAAAAAGAATTTTAAAAGAAACGGTAAAAAATACAGAACAACCATAATTTCACTTACAGTAAGTATAATTCTTTTTATGACCGCAACAACCTTTACCTCTTATATGAGTCAAAGCACAAAAGATATCTCTTCAAAAATAGATTATGACATAACCTACAGCAGTTTTGCTGATATTGACTTGGATTTAAATACTGCTGAAACTATAAACAAAAAAGCAGAAAGCTTACTGACAAAAATTGATGGTATAGACGATTATAATAAAATAACCAATTTTCAATGTTATGAGTTTTCTACAAGCAAAGAATACTTAACAGATAATTACTTAAAACATTATAAAAAAGACAATGCTAAATATAATAAAAGCCAATCATGCATTATTTCAGAAATTATGTTTATAGATGATATTGTTTACAAAAAATATTTAAAACAAAATGGTTTTAATGAAAGCATCTACATGAACAAAGAGAGTCCTGTGGCTCTGGTAAAAAATGAAAATACCATATGGAATTCAGAAGAAAAAAAATACGAATTAATTAAAACTTTCAAAAAAGCTGGTGCATATATTAACTGTATAGGATTTAAAGATATTCCTGGATATTGTGTATACAATTATGATAAAACAAGTGTTATTTATGAAAATGAAAAATCATATGAGCAAATAAAATATAGTTTCAATGATGTAGGCAAAGTATATCAGTTTAAAATAGGTGAATTTGTAGAAAAAATGCCTATGGGAGTAGAATCTCAATCTCAATACACTTGTACATTTTTATTTCCTGAAATGTGTAAAAACACAATCTATTCTGCATTAAACCAGAAATATGACCAATATAAAACTTTATTTTTCAAAGTCAAAGACCATAAAACTATATTTGAAAATATGTCAAAAGCTCTTACTGAAGCAAGTATTTCTACCGAAGGACTCTATGATTATGTCGAATCTAACGAAATAACACAAGCTATGACAATAGTTGTAAACGTTTTTACATACGGATTTATAATTCTTATCTCGCTCATTGCGGTGGCAAATGTATTTAATACTATTTCAACTAACATTTCGCTTCGCCGCAGAGAATTTGCAATGCTTAAATCGGTTGGCATGACACAACGCGGATTTAATAAAATGATGAATTATGAATGCTTGCTTTACGGTGTAAAAAGCTTAATTTTCGGATTGCCAATCGGCATTATTATATCGCTTGTTTTAGGCAGAATAATGCAGGAGGGTATTGTAATGGAATATATTTTCCCTTACAAATCCGCGTTAATAGTAATTGTAGCTGTATTTGCAGTTGTATTTATAACCTGCGCTTATTCTATGAGAAAAATCAAAAAAGAAAGTCCGATTGACGCACTTAAAAACGAAAATATTTAAACTTAAAAGAGATAGGTATTAAAACCTATCTCTTTTTTCATACTGTTGTTTTGTAAAATCTGATTATAAAACGAGCACCTTTATCTTTATTGTTTTCTGCTTTAATAACACCGTTTTGTGATACCACAATCATTTTTGCAAGTGCAAGTCCTATACCAACGCTTGAAGAAGATGAATTTTTTCCTTTGTAAAATCTTTTAAACAGATTAGGCAAATCTTCTTTATCAATTCCCTTTCCGTTATCAGAAATTACAATCTCGGAAAAAATAGGCGTTTCAGATAAATTAACTGTAATAGTTCCACCCTCCTCGGTATGTTCCATACAGTTCTTTAAAATGTTTTCAACTGCCTCAACGGTCCAATTAAAATCACCGTAAAAACTCTCATTTTTATCAGAATTTATAACGAGTGACTGATTTCGCAAATCAAGCGGAATTTCTATCGGCTCAGCGCTTTTCTTAATTAGCTTGAAAAGATTTATTCTTTCATTGTTAAACTTTATTGTTCCCGCATCAAGCTTTGAAATTTTAAGCAATGAATTAATCAGCCAATCAATTTTAGAAAGCAGAGAAAAAAGCTCTTTTGTAAGCGTTATTCTTCTATCATCGTCTAAATTCTCTTCAGAAAGAAAAGTTGCTATTAAATTCATTGATGTAAGCGGTGTTCTTATTTGGTGAGAAATATCCGCAATAGAATCAGCAAGATATATTTTGTCCTTCTTTAAATTTTCTGCCTGTTCATTAAGACGCACTGTCATTTTATGAATTTCATTGTGCAGAACACTTAGCTCGCCTTCGGAGTACTTCTGCAAATCAAGGCTTTCGCTTCCATGCAAGATTTTATCTATTTCATAGCTTAACTCATTTATTGATTTATACCTTTTATAAGTAATCAAAAAATGCAAAAGCATATAAATCAAACAGACTGCAACTGAAAATAAAACAGTTTCTAAACCGAAATAAAAAGAAACAGAAACAATCATTGCAGAAAAAATTATGTAAACTATTAAAGCCTTTTTTATTTCAGGGTTGCGAAAAAATCCCATAGCTAATCTCCTACTTTATAACCGAGACCGCGAACGGTTTTTATAATTTTCGGATTTTGAGGGTCGTCTTCAATTTTCTCTCGCAATCTTTTTATGTAAACTGTCAGAGTATTATCATTAACAAACTCACCGGCTATATTCCATATTTCCTCCAAAAGCTTGTTTCTTGATAAAACAATACCTTTATTTGAAAAAAACACAAGCAGTAACTTATATTCAAGTGCCGATAAATAAAGATCATTTCCGCACTTCAAAGCGACACCTTTGAGTGTATCAACAGTAATACCGCCGTATTCAATAGTATTACCTATCTTTCCGCTTCGGCGAAGCACGTTTTTTATGCGTGAAACAAGCTCTCTTGGGCGAAAAGGTTTGCCTATATAATCATCAGCGCCCATATCGAGCCCTGTAACAACGCTGTATTCATCACCTGACGCAGTTAAAAATATAACAGGTATATCATAATTTTGTTTTATTGCAGAACAAACCGCAAAACCATTTCCGTCGGCGAGCGAAACATCAAGCAAAACTAAATCAAAGCTTTGGGAATCAACCAATTCCAAAGCCCCGTTTTGACCGTTGGCGTTTTTAACCGAAAAACCTTCATTAGTCAAAAATTCAGTAAGATTTTTAACAATTTCGGCATCGTCCTCAACCAGTAAAATCTCCGTCAAAGTCATCACCTCATTACAAGGTAATTTTACCATAAAAACGGCATACTTGCAACAAATAATTATTCTCCGACAACCTGTTGAATTTCTTTTACATTAATATCTGTAAGTTTCTTATTTTCTTTTACAGAAATCGCTGCCGCAGCTCCTGCTGCCTCGCCGAGTGCCATACAAACCGACATAATTCTGAAATTAGAATGAGCCAAATGGCTTCCTGAAATATTTCTTCCCGAAAGAAGTAAATTGTCAATCTTTTTAGGCAAAATGCATCCGTAAGGGATTGAATAATCATCAGGCTGCGTCCACTTTGCCTGAACGCCTGTTTTATCAAGACTTGAACCTGTAAGATTATGTACATCAAAGTTAAAGTAGGCTCTTCTTACAACCCAATCATCATGAACTTTTGCCTCAAGAATATCATCAGTCGTAAGTGATTTAAGCCCTTCAAAATGTCTTGTTTCACGAATACCCAGAAGCGAAGCTTCGCTCATAAGCCAGCAATTTTCATATCCTGGGGCATATTCTTTCAAAAACTTAATAATCGGCTCTATCTGCGAACGACAGGTCATAATTCCTTCGGTAACGCTTTTTGCATCTGTTCCGTCAATTTCTATTGCATTAGTCATATTACAGCAAACTGTGCCTTCAGTAGGCTGACGATACAAAAGCACATGTCCTGCAGGAAACGGAATTTTTTCTTTAGCCAACGCCTGCAATTCGCCCTTTTCGGTTTCAACTTTAGTTTCAAAGCTGCCCGGAAATACAGCTCTTTCATAATCAACTCCGCCGATTTTAAACATAATTGTGCAAGGCTGCATTCTTCCATCAGTTTCTCTGCCCTTAAAATAAGGCACGCCTGCATGATAAGCTACATCGCCGTCACCTGTTGAGTCAATAACTCGTTTGGCTAAAATAACGCCTCTGCCTGATTTATTTTCAACAATAACGCCTTTAATAGTATCGTTTTCAACAATTGCGCCACAAACAAAAGTATAATAAAGCACTTCAACGCCTGCTTCTTTAGCCATCTCATCAAGTGTAATTTTCTGCGCACCGTGATGAATGAAGTTCTTGTCTACATTGTTTTTTTCAACCCAGCCTAAAGAATCAACGCACTTTTGATATGTTTTTTCCCACATTTCGACCATAATCTTGCTTGAAGAACGGCCGCCCCAATGTGACATCATACCGGCAGTAGCAACACCTCCAAGGCAGTCCTGCGACTCAACCAGCATAGTTTTTACACCTTCTCTTGCAGATCTGAACGCAGCTCCTATGCCGGCAGGGCCTCCGCCGCATACAAGCACATCTGTTTGCGCTATAACAGGTAATTCTTTTGATGGTTCTATATAAGTTTTCATTGATAATTCCTCCAAAAAAACTTGATTTTATTGTAATTTCATTATATACTTAAATTAACAAAGAAAACATTGTATTTTGGCGGTTATTTCTTTGAAATATGGCTATTAAGGTGTAAAAATGCAAAACAGAATAATAAATGATATAACCTCTTATATTGATTTTTTAAGAGATTTAAATTTTTCGGTGACTGTAAGTTGTTTTGACAAAGTGTTGGAAAAACATTTTCCTATACTATATGATTACGAAGTTCATCTTCCGGCAGTATGCTATTATTTAAAAGCAAATGCTATTACCTGCGGAAAATGCCCGAAAAACAAACGAAAGCTTGAAAAGAAAACAATAACCGAGCCTTATTATTCCTGCTGTTATGCAGGAATTGAAGAGTTTGTAATACCGATAATTCACGATGGAACACTTATCTGCTGTGTTAATGTTTCAGGATACCGCGGAAAAATTCCGCAGTCTAAAATTTTATCTAATAAATACAGTAAAAAACTAGGTAATGATTTTTCTAATCTATACAATATGCTAAAAACCGATGTGCCTGATATGAACACAGTTTTGCAAGCAGTAAAGCCGCTTGAATATATGTTTAAAGCTCTAAGGAAAGAATGTATGATGTCAACAAACGACGGTAGTACGGCATCACAAATATACAGAAAATCGCTTAGATATATTTACGACAACTATATGAATGATTTTTCGCTTGAAAAAATGGCAAAATCACTTAACTACTCGCCATCATATATACGTCATACTTTTTTAGAACAATCAGGAAAAACCATTCATAAAACCATTACAGCAGTACGCTTAAACCAAGCCGCTGTGCTGCTTAAATCTACTGACTTTACAATTACCAGAATAGCTCTTGAATGTGGATTTTGCGATGGCAACTATTTTTCAACTGTTTTTAAAAAAGCATATAATATGACACCAAAAGAATACAGAAAAAAATAAAATTCAAGCCGGAAGGAAACTTCCGGCTTGAATTTTATTTATCTAGTATTGTATTTACAATTGCACAAAGGATTCCGCCTATAGGAAATGCAATCCATGAAATTTGCCACAATGAAAATACAAATCCCAATATAAAGAACACCATTGTAGCAATCAGCATAATTACACCGCTGTATTTTTCATTTTTCTTCTTTTTTTCTGCTTCCTCTTTGCTCAAATTCATATCCTTAAACTCTGCTAAATCATATTTTGATTTTTGAAGTCCGGCTATAATGTAAATCGCTACTGCAAAAGCAATATCAAGCATAAATCCCGAAACATAGAGTGAACCTATCTGCTCGTTTTTATCAATCTCAGATGAAAATACCACAAGCCATATAACACCTATCAAAATCATAATTGTTGCAAATGCAATTAAAAACGGAAACAAATTATTAAATCTTTGCGCCTTTTGTTTATCGGGAACAATTTTATAATCCTTACTTTTCTTAACAAATTCGCCGTGTTTAATTCCGCTGACAATATAAATACCGACAGAAATTGCAACGCAGCTTAAAAACACTGCTGCTCCTATATTTTCAGCCGTGCCCATGTATTCCATAAATAAAAGAACAGAAATTCCGAAAAGAATAAAGAATGTAGCAAATGCAATACAGGCAGTAAAAAAATTCATATGCGAATTATATGCCTGAGTACGGTCAACACCGATTTTAGTGCAATCACCGCGCAGCAATTCATTCATATCACAATCAAACATATCACAAATAGCAACAATCTTTTCAGTTTCAGGATAGCTTAAATCCGACTCCCATTTTGATACTGTTTGACGCGAAACCTGCATTTTTTCAGCAAATTGCTCTTGAGTTAAATTATCGTTTTTTCTTAAATATTGTAAGTTTGTACCAAAGCTCATATTTAAAAGCCCCTTTCTGATTTGTTGCTTAAATTATACGGTTGCATAGTGTAAAACGCTACCAATTTTGATGTTGCAATTTCAAAAAGTGATGTAAACTTTAGGTTGCAAACCTTGATTTTATGCGATTTTTCGAGATTTTTTTGAAATTCCGGGTAACTGCGAAATAATAATAGCAGTAAAAATTATAATACATCCGATAATTTCACGAACCGTTAATTCATATCCTAAAACTACCAATCCCGTCAATACCCCGAAGACCGATTCAAGACTCATCAAAATTGATGCAATGGTCGGATTTGTATTTTGCTGGCCGAGAATCTGAAATGTATACGCTATGCCGCAAGAGAATATCCCTGCATATAAAATCGGTCCCCAGCAGTTGAAAATATCAATAATTTCAGGCTTTTCAATCAAAACCGTAGGTATCATAGCCTCTACTCCGCAAACTAAAAACTGTATTGCTGAAAGCTTAACACCGTCAACCTTCGGGCCGAAATAATCTATTACTAAAATATGAGCGGAAAAGCCTAAAGCACAAAGCATACCGAGAAAATCGCCGTGTGAAATTGAAAAGCTATCGGATTTTACGCTCAAAAAATATAATCCTATTGCGCCCATTAACGCCGCTACAATAACACGCAGTTTAATTTTGTTACCGAAGAAAAAGTACACTATCGGTACAATAAGAATATACATTGCTGTAATAAAAGCAATTTTTCCCGAATTTGTATTAGGGTCTTCAATTGCAAACTGTTGCAAACAAGATGCTACACAAAGTATTGTTCCGCAGATAATTCCCGCAATAATAAGTGTTTTATTTTCTTTTTTTGACGGCTTTTTATATGTACCTTTTTTCTTTGATTGATAATTCATAAATAGAATTAACGGTACAAGCACCAATGAGCCTATTAACATTCTTGTAGACTGATAAGAAAAAGCACCCAGATGATACTCTTTTGCCGCCATCTCCTGAGCGGCAAAGGTACTTCCCCAAAAGAATGCCGCAGTTAACAAAAATAAATTTCCTTTTAAATTCCTTGACATTAAATTCACCTTTTTATTAAATTCAACAAATAGTATTCTATCATATCATTATAAAAATTTCAATTATAATTAATGACATATAATAACATTATAAAAGGCAGATTTTTTATCTGCCTTTTTATGCCACTATTTAATCTTTATCTTTTTTGTATTACTCCAAGAACTGCAAGCAGTTTTACCGTTCTGTTTCACAATTGAACGAATCTGTACAGAATACTTTTTGCCCTTTTTAAGACCTTTAACAGCTTTTGTCGCTGATTTTTTTGTATTATAGGTCTTTGTTTTCCATTTTCCTGTACCTGTTTTGTATCTAATCTGAAATCCGGTTGCGTCTGAAACTTTTTTATATGTAACTTTAAAAGATTTTTGGCTTGATTTCAGTTTGAAATTAGGGGTTGCTAAAGTTAGCTTTTTAATAACCTTGCCTTTTGAAATAACTGTTTTACATTTGCTGCAAACTTTATCTCCGGTATAGCCGTCAGCAAAGTATGTTGACGCTTTTGCGCCTGTCAAAACAGATGAATGTGAACATACGGTTGTTATCGGTGTAACCGTAGTAGAATTAGGTATTACAACATCAAGAGCATTAAAATAAACATCATATTTATTTGCATATTCACTTGCAGCTGAATTGGAATATCCATTCAAAACAAAATCATTAATCGAAATATACTGAATATACTCATCATTAAATGGATTATATGTATAACCAAATGCAATATCACCGATTTTTGTTACATTTTTAGGTACTGTTACTTGTTTTAATGCAAGACAATGATAAAAAGCTCTTTCACCGACACTTACCACACTATCAGAAATATTAACACTTTCAAGCGATGCACAACCCTCAAAAGCCGCATCTTCGATAGTAACAACGCTATTTGGCATTTTAATACCTGTAAGAGCTTCGCACCATGAAAATGCTCCTTCGGCAATAACCTTTGTACCATCTTTTATACTATATTCACCCGAAATATCTTTTTTAACAGCTATAAGACAACTGCCTAAATACAGCACACCGTTTTCCCAGTTTTCTTCATTACTGCTGTAAGCAGTATATGATAATATATTTGCACCTGCATTTATAACATTATTACCGATTTTAACATCAGATAACAAGTCACAGTTAGCTAATGCATATTTACCGATACTTGTTACACTATCAGGTAAATCAACTTTAGCTAATTTTGTACAATATTCAAAAGCGCTTTCGCCGATTGCGGTTACTCCCTCAGGAATAATAATTTCAGTTAAATTACTGCATTTATTAAAAGCTTTATAACAAACATTCTCAACAGTATTAGGTATTTCATATGAATTTTCACTTTTTGCCTCAGGATATTTTATAATTTGAGTTTTATTCTTATCAAATAAAACTCCGTTTTCACTGCTGTAATCAGCATTTTCAGCATCAACATTTATAGCTGTTAACCCTTCACAACTGTCAAAAGCAGTTTCACCGATTACATTTACAGAAGCAGGAATTGTAATGGTTTCAAGTGTCAAGCAATACGAAAACGCACCGTCTGCAATTAACTTTGTGCCATCTTTCACAGAATAATCACCGAGGTTAATTAATTCTTTTTCTTCAGTTTCCTCATTATAAAAGTACTTCATTAATGATAACAAACAATTATTCATATACAAAGCATTGTTATACCAATTGTTATTATCCAAATAGTATCCTGTAGCCGTAAAAGCTGAATTTCCTATGCTGATGACACTCTCCGGTAACGAAATTTCTTTTAAATACATACAGTATTCAAATGCCGAAGCTCCGATACGAATAACACCTTCCGGAATTGTTAGGCTTTCAAGAGAAGAACAGTATGAAAACGCACTATCTCCGATAGTTTTTAGGTAAATAGGAAGTATAACAGTTTTTAAATCTTCATTTTCAGAAAATGCATAATCATAAATTTCGGTTACTTCATATCCGTAAATTTTATTAGGTATTCTTACTGTTGTATCATTACCTAAATATTTTACAATGATTGCTTCTTCATTATTAATTTCAAATAAATAATCACCGTAAATACTTTCGCTATATGCAGAAATACTCACGAAAGTTAATGTACCGAAAAGCAAACACAAAGAAATAAAAACTGATAATACTCTTTTCATTTTTAACATCCTTACATAATATTCTTTTTTTAATAATATCATTTGTTTTTTTATTTGTCAACAAATAAAAAACACTTGCAAATTTAAAAAAATATGTTATAATGAATTTAATTGAATTTATTTAAACGCTATGATAAAGAAAAGTAGATTTAACAAGCATTTTTCAGAGAGAACGGCATTTTTGCTGTAAGCCGTTTATTTGTATGTTTTATCGAAGTTCGCTTTGGAGTGGTGCAGGTGAATTTTTCAGTAGTCTGCAACGGAATGACCGCCGTTATCTTCGGTCGCGAAAGTGTTTGCTTTTTGCAAAAATTAAGGTGGTACCACGGAGTCTTTTGTTACTTCGCCCTTGTATTTTCAAGGGCGAAGTTTTTTGTTTTACCGCCAAAAATTAAAAAAAGGAGATAATCTTTTATGAACGAAAAAATTACTGCCGTTTTAAATGCTGCTGTTGAAAGCTTGAATTCGGCAAAAGAAATTTCTTCAATTGAAGAAATCAGAGTAAAATACCTTGGCAAAAAGGGTGAGCTTACAGGTATTTTAAAACAACTCGGTTCACTTTCACCTGAAGAGCGTCCAAAAATAGGTCAGCTTGTTAACAAGGCAAAAACCGAGCTTGAAGAAAAAATCAAGACTAAAGTTGATGAAATTAAAGAAAAGAAATTAAATGAAAGCCTAAAAAAAGAAAAAATCGATGTTACTATGCCGGGCAAACGCGCTAATATGGGTTATAAGCACCCACTTTCAGTAGTACTTGACGAGCTTAAAGAAATCTTTATGGGTATGGGATATTCGGTTGTTGAAGGTCCTGAGGTTGAGCTCGATTACTATAACTTTGAAGCGCTTAATCTGCCAAAAGACCATCCGGCTCGCGATACGCAAGATACTTTCTATATTTCTGATAATGTTCTTCTTCGTACACAGACCTCCCCTGTACAGATTCGTGTAATGGAAAAACAAAAACCGCCGCTGAGAATTATCTCACCGGGCCGCGTTTTCCGTTCAGATGAGGTTGACGCCAATCATTCACCGCTTTTCCATCAGATTGAAGGTCTTGCAGTTGATAAAGACATAACTATGGGCGATTTAAAAGGTACACTTGAAACATTCGCAAAACGCCTTTACGGTGAAGATTCGGTAGTCCGTTTCAGACCTCACCACTTCCCTTTTACCGAGCCTTCTGCTGAAATGGATATTCAGTGCTTCAATTGCGGAGGCAAAGGCTGCCGTCTGTGCAAAAACGAGGGTTGGATTGAAATTTTAGGTTGCGGTATGGTACATCCTAAAGTACTTGAAAACTGCGGTATCGACCCTGAAGAGTATCAAGGATTTGCTTTCGGTATTGGCCTTGAAAGAATTGTTATGAGAAAATTCAAAATTGACGATATGCGACTTCTTTATGAAAATGATATGAAGTTCTTCAAGAGCATTAACTAAGGAGGGAAACAAAATGGATTTATCTTTAAACTGGTTAAAAGAATTTGTTGATACAGGCTGTACCGATCCAAGAGAATTTTCTGAGCGAATGACAATGTCAGGCTCAAAAGTTGAGGGATATACTTTAACTGCTGAAGAGATTAAGAATGTTGTTGTAGGTAAAGTTCTTGAAATTGAAAAGCATCCTGATGCTGATAAATTAGTAGTTTGTCAAATTGATGTCGGAAGCGAAACTATTCAAATAGTTACAGGCGCGCAAAACCTTACAGTAGGAGATTTGGTTCCTGTTGCACTTGACGGTTCATTACTTCCGGGAGGAGTTAAAATAAAAAAAGGTAAGCTTCGCGGTGTTGTCAGCAACGGTATGATGTGTTCATTAGGCGAATTAAAGCTTACACAAAACGACTTTCCTTATGCAATCGAAGACGGTATCTTCGTTTTACAGGAAAAATGCAAACCGGGCGACAATATTGTTGATGTTTTAAATCTTGATGATACAATTGTTGAATTTGAAATAACACCAAACAGACAGGACTGCTTATCTGTTATCGGTCTTGCACGTGAAGCTGCTGTTACATTTGATAAACCGCTGAAATTACACAAGCCTGTTGTTAAAGAGTGCGGCGGTAACATTAATGATTATCTTAATGTTGAAGTAAAAGCTCCTGAGCTTTGCACTCGCTATATGGCAAGAATAGTTAAAGATATAAAAATTGAGCCGTCGCCGTTATGGATGAGAGAGCGACTTCGTTCAATGGGAATTCGCCCTATTAACAACATCGTTGATATTACCAACTATGTTATGCTTGAATACGGTCAGCCGATGCACGCGTTTGACTATCGTTTTGTAAAAGGAAATAATATCATTGTGCGTACTGCTGAAAACGGCGAGAAAATAACTACTCTCGATGATGTTGAGCGTGAACTTACAGATAAAATGCTTGTTATTGCCAACGAAGAAGCTCCGATGGCTGTCGGCGGCGTAATGGGCGGCGAATATTCAGGAATTATGGATGATACGACAACCATTGTTTTTGAGTCAGCTTGTTTCTACGGCGCTTCAATCAGAAATACTTCTCGTGCATTAGCACTTCGTACTGATTCATCGGCAAAATATGAAAAAGGACTTGACCCGCAGAACTGCTCACAAGCACTTGACCGCGCTTGTGAATTGATTGACATTTTAGGATGCGGTAATGTAGTTTCCGGTGTTGTTGATATTGATAACAGCAATTATACACCTGCTACAATCAAGCTTGAGCCGGAATGGATTAACTCATTCATCGGTATGGATGTTTCAAAAGAACAAATGATTAAAATTCTTACCGATCTTGATTTTAAAGTTGAAAATGATATTATTACCGTTCCTTCATACAGACAGGATGTTCTTCATAAAGCTGATATTGCTGAAGAAATCGCAAGATTTTACGGCTATGATAAAATTCAAACCACTCAGCTTAAAGGTGCTGTCAATGCAAAATATACAGTTGAGCAGAAAGCTGAAATTACAGTTAACAACACTCTTCTCGGCTGCGGATACAGTGAAATCAGCACTTTCTCATTTATCAGTCCGAAATTTTATGACAAAATGTTAGTACCTGACGACAGTCCTATTAGAGATTCGGTTAAAATTTCAAATCCGCTCGGTGAAGATACTTCAATTATGAGAACATTCTCACTGCCGTCAATGATGGAAGTACTTGCAACTAACTATGCCAGCAGAAATATGAGCGCAAAGCTTTATGAAATAGCAACCGAATACATCAAGGTTGAAGGCGAAGAGTTGCCGAATGAGCCTAAAAAAGTAATCATCGGCGCTTACGGCAACGGTTATGATTACTATGATTTAAAAGGTGCAGTCGAAGAATTAATGGCCGAAATGAATATTAAAGATTTTGATGTTGAGCCTGCAAGCGATATTCCTTGGTTCCACCCTGGCAGATGTGCGCGTCTTTCACTCGGTAAAGATGAATTAGGATATATCGGTGAAATTCATCCTTCTGTGGTCAAAAACTACGGTATAGGTGAAAAGGTTTACTGCGGTACACTTGATTTTGCTACATTAGTTAAACACAGCGGCGGCGAAAAAGTATATCATCATATGCCTCGTTTCCCTGCTTCATCACGCGACCTCGCTCTTATCTGCGATATTGATTTGCCTGTAATTACAATGGAAAAAGCTATTAAAAATGCTGTTCCAAAACTCATAGAACAGGTTAATTTATTTGATGTTTACACAGGCGAACAAGTTGATGAAGGCAAAAAGAGTGTTGCTTATAATATAGTTCTTCGCGCAGCTGACAGAACACTTACTGATGAAGAAACTGACAATGCAATTAAGAAAATTTTGAAAGCATTATCAGCAGTCGGCGCAGAATTAAGAATGTAAGCTACAAAAAATCCCACATAAATGTGGGATTTTTTATTATATACGAAATAAAAACTCCCAAAGAATATTCTTTGGGAGTTTCTTAAAACCTAATTAAAATTCTTTAACAGTTTTAACGATATTAGCAGCGGAGAAACCGTAATGCTCAAGCAAGTCTGCAGCACTGCCTGACATACCGTATTCATCGTTCATACCGATTTTCTTAACAGGTGTAGGGCATTTTTCTGACAAAACATCGCAAACAGCAGAACCTAAACCGCCGATAACTGAATGTTCTTCAACAGTAATAACCTTTCCTGTCTTTTTAGCAGATTCAATAACCGCTTTTTCATCAAGAGGTTTAATTGTGTGTATATTCAACACTTCTGCGTTAATACCTTCAGCTTTTAACTGTTCAGCGGCAATCAAAGCCTCGTTAACCATAAGACCTGTTGCAATAATTGTAACATCGTCGCCCTCTACTAATTTAACGGCTTTACCGAGCTCAAATTTATAAGTTGCCTCATCGTTAAATACAGGAACTGCATATCTGCCGAAACGCATATAAACAGGTCCGTCAACTTCAGCAGCAGCGATAACAGCCGCTTTCGCCTCAACGGCATCAGCAGGATTAATAATTGTCATACCAGGAATTGTACGCATAAGCGCGATATCTTCGTTACACTGATGTGTAGCGCCGTCTTCACCGACGGAAATACCAGCGTGAGTTGCACCGATTTTAACAGGAAGATGAGGATAACCAATTGAATTTCTAACTTGTTCAAAAGCGCGTCCTGCCGCAAACATAGCAAAGCTTGATGCAAATACTAATCTGCCTGTTGAAGCAATACCGGCTGCAATGCTCATCATATTTCCTTCAGCAATACCGCAATCAATAAACTGATCAGGATAAGCTGTTTTAAATTTACCTGTTCTTGTAGCGCCTGCTAAATCTGCATCAAGAACAATCATATCTTTTCTTGTTTTTCCAAGCTCAATAAGTCCCTCGCCATAGCCATCACGAGTAGCCTTCTTAATTACATCTGCCATAATTATTTGTCCTCCAATGCAGCCAATGTTTCTTTTAATTCTGCCATAGCGGTGTTATATTGCTCTTCGTTTGGAGCAACACCGTGCCATGAACACTGGTCTTCCATAAATGAAACGCCTTTACCTTTGATTGTTTTTGCAACAATACAAGTAGGTTTGCCTTTAATTGTTCTTGCTTCTTCATAAGCCTTTTCAATCTGTTCAAGGTCATTTCCGTCTATATTAATAACATGCCAGTTGAAAGCTTTAAACTTTTCATCAATCGGCAAAGTTGACATTACATCTGTCATTCTTCCGTCAATCTGAAGATTGTTATAATCAACAAAAGCAACAAGGTTATCAAGCTTTTTAAAGCCTGCAAACATAGCAGCTTCCCAAACCTGTCCTTCCTGAATTTCACCGTCACCGAGAATAGCATAAACTCTATAATCAGCATTATCTAATTTACCGGCGATAGCCATACCGCAAGCAGCAGATATACCCTGTCCGAGCGAACCTGTTGACATATCAACACCCGGAATATGCTTCATATCAGGGTGACCTTGCAACAAAGCGCCTTTATGTCTTAATGTTTTAATCTCATCTGTTGGAAAAAAGCCTTTTAAAGCAAGAGTTGCGTAAAGCGCAGGTGCAGCATGTCCCTTTGAAAGAACAAATCTGTCTCTATCAGCTTTTTTAGGGTCTTTTGGATCAACATTCATTTCTTTGTTATAAAGCCAAGTAAGAACATCAGCAATAGAAAGTGAGCCGCCGGGATGTCCTGCTTTTGCACAATAAGTTCCTTCAATAACACCCATACGAACTTTTGTTGCAAAAATTTCAAGGTCTTTTTTTGTTTGAATATCCATATTCTTCTCCTTTATCTTTTAACTTGACGATATTAAAAACATCAAATTATATTTAAACAGTCAAACTGCTATACATTATAACATAAATAGTTGTGCATATCACAACGCAGTGGTAACGCCACCTGAGCGAAAGCTCCGAGTTTATGTTTCAATGCTCTCTAAAGCGTCGAAAGGCTTGATTTAACAAGGCTTTCGCTAACGCCGTGAGGTTATTATAACATATGTTACTAAAAAAATCAATTTATAAATTAATAATATAATCAACGAATTCAGCTAATGCGCCGTCCTCGCAATTTTTTGTAGTAATATAATCAGCTTTTTCTTTTAAATCAGACGGCGAGTCATTAACAACCGCACCGATTCCAGCTGCTTCAATCATTTCCAAATCATTATAATAATTACCGATAGCGCAAACATTTGAATGAGGAATATCATACATATCTGCAAATTTTAAAATAGCGGTACCTTTATCGGTAAATGTGGTTGCAAATTCCATGAAAAGCGTATTTGTATCAATCAACTTAATATCTTTAGGACAATGCTTTTTAGCAAAATCCCTAACCTCGTTTATCTTTTCAAGTTCATCTTCAAAAAGAACCTTTTGCCACGGTAAATCGGCAACCTCATCAAATGTTGCGGAAATATAATCAACATGTTCATAAGAAAGGTGGTTTACAGTTGTTTCATTCGCCCTAAGCACAAATAGATTTCTGTCAGAAAAAATCTCAACACCTACGCTGTCAAACTTGTTTAAAAGGAGTTTAACAAAGTCTTTTGCGCTGTCCGGCATATTAACAGATAAAACTGTTTTATCTTTATAATAATCATAAAAAGTGTGTCCGCCGTTTACAATAAGAGGACAATTAAACTCTATCTCTTTTGAAATGAATTCGGCAGGATTTATTCCCCTGCCTGTTGCGATAGTAAATTTTCCGCCAAGCTCTTCAAATCTTTTTATGGCATTTTTATTAACCGGCGGAATAAAATTCTGATTTTTATATAAAGTTCCGTCCAAATCTGAAACTAAAAGATATTTTTCAAGTGGTTTCATCGCTCACTCCTATTAAGCTTCTTAAGCTGATTTTTAAAATAATCCGGCAATTCGCTTTCAAATTCCATATATTCACCGTTTGGATGAATAAATCCGATTTTTCTTGCATGAAGGCATTGCCCTTCAAAATCCTTAGTATTATCCTTGTTTCCGTAAACAGGGTCATTAAAAACAGGTCGGCCGATATAAGCCATATGAACTCTAATCTGGTGAGTTCTGCCTGTTTCAAGCTTTAATTTCACATAAGTGTGTTTGCTAAACCGCTGTAAAACATAATAATGAGTTACCGCATTTTTAGAATTTTTATCGGTAACTGCCATCTGTTTGCGCTTTACAGGATGTCTGCCGATAGGTGCGTCAACAGTTCCCTCATCGTCTTTAAAAACACCGTTGCAAATCGCTTCATATTCTCTTGTAAAAGAATGCTCTTTAATCTGTGTTGCCAAAAAATTATGCGAATTATCATTTTTTGCGACAATCAATAATCCGCTGGTATCCTTATCTATTCTATGAACAATGCCGGGACGGATAACACCGTTTATTCCCGAAAGGGTTTCGCCGCAATGATAAAGCAAAGCATTAACAAGTGTGCCGCTGTAATTACCCGGAGCGGGATGCACAACCATACCCTTAGGTTTATTTACAACCAACAAATCATTATCCTCATAAATAATATCAAGCGGAATATTTTCAGGCTGTGCAGAAGCTGACACAGGGTCGGGAAAAACCACATTAACTACATCATTTTCTTTTAATTTATAGCTTTTTGCAACTGTTTTTTCATTTACCGAAACCATACCTTTTTCAATCAATGAAGATAAAGCGCTTCGGCTTATATCAGGTACAATTTCAGCTAAAAACTTATCAATTCTTTTTTGACCGCCCGAAAAAACATAAGAAACTTCATTCATTATTTGGTTCCCTTTTCGCCTTTGAAAATGTCAAATAAAATATACAAAATCCATAATATACAACCGATTACAACGCAACAATCGGCAACATTAAAAGACGGAAAATCAATAAAATCAAAAGTGATAAAATCAACTACTTGTCCTGTAGTAACACGATCAATCATATTTCCTATTCCGCCCGCTAAAATAAGCATAATTACATAGCCTAAAAAGATATTTTTAGGCTTTAATGCTATAAAATATATAATTCCCGCAACAATAAAGACTGTTGTAGCAAGCATAAAAATCCATCGGGCATTATCAAGCATACCGAATGCCGCACCGTCATTATACAAAAATCTAAAATTAATTAAATAAGGAATTACCTTAACGGTAGTTTCTTTTGGCATATATTCAACAGCAACAATTTTTGTGAAAAAATCAGCCAAAATCAAAACTACCGCCATAATTAAAGCATAGTATTTGTGCTTATATTTTGAAAAATGCAAAATTTCACCTCAAATTACTGCTTATATTCAAACAAGCTTCCCTGCTTTTCTTCTTCATCCTCTTTGATTTCATCAACAACAGGGACTTCTTTTTTTACTTCCTCTTTTTTCTTAGACTTATCAGGCGCAAAATTCTCTTCAGTGAATTTTTTGTTAAAATCCTCATTAGTTGTATCTTCTTCAGCGGCTGAATCAAGAATTAATTCAGAATCGGATACATTCTTAAGAATTTCAAGCTGTCTTGTGCAATTTTCAATCGCATTTTGACGGTAAGTCATAATTTCTGATTTAAGACGTTCATAAACCTGTTTTTGCAGATTGATTTTTTTATCAGTTTCGTTTCTTAAAACAATAGCCTGATTTTCAGCCTCTGCAATAATTGAATTTCCTTTTTCTTTTGCAGCAGTTAAAAAATCTTCGGTTTTCTTCTTGCTTTCATTATAAATATATTCAGCTTTTTTCTGTGCTTCGCTGACTAATAATTCAGCTTTTTCTGTGCTTTCATTTAATATTTCTTTAGACTTTTTATCAGCTTCACGCATAACTTTATCAGCAGAAATCTGAGCATTTATAATACATGTTTTTACAGACTCTTCATTCTCCTGTAATTTTTCAATATGAGAAGCTAAAATCTTAATTTTTTCAACCAATTCTTTATTACTTTTTTCCAAAGCTTCAAAATCATCAGCAACCT
>JBJEIS010000027.1:0-5476 GCA_051877275.1 Acutalibacteraceae bacterium
TTCAAGTGAAAAAGAAATGTCATTTATTGCTTTTTTATCAGCTTCAGGATAAGCAAAGTTTAAATTTTTGATTTGAAGTATTTCCACTTGAAAGCCTCCTTTACTTCTAAAATAAATGGTAAAAAGCACAGTACTCCGAATACAATAATCGAAAAAACAGTTAAAAAATCAGAATTAATTGTACTGATTTCGGGATAAAACTTAAAGTTTAGTTTATTGTTCAAAAAAGCAGTTAATACTACAGAGTCGCAAACAATAATTATTGCTGACATATAAATATCTGTGATATTAAAATGATAAAGCGAAAAATGTGTTCTGCCTTTTAGTCCGTAACCTCGGCTTTTCATTGAGGCTCCTGTATCGATTGCATTTTCAAGCGACCAGGTAACTAACGATGAAAAGACTCTTAATTCACTTTTTACTTTTTCAAAAAAGCTGTCTGTTGAAAAAAGTCCCATTGTTTTTTGTACTTGGCGGATTTTTTTTGCCTGCTTTTTAAAAAGCGGTATAAACCGCAGGGCCGAAGAGAATACCAATGATATTTTTGGCGATATTTTACCGGTTAAATAAAGCAGCTTATCATTTGTCATTACATCATTAAAGCATCTAAACCAGAACAAAACACTAATAAGCATAACCGCAATATCTACCCCGTATAAAACAGCTTCAAGGGTAACAGCATTTTGATTTACAAAGAAAAGCTCAGTTACACCGTTATGTGAAAATAAAGGGTTTGTAATTGCGATAAGTAAAAATAACGGTATATAAAAAGCGGAAGATTTTAAAAGTTCTCGACTGCCCGCAAGGCTTATAAGAAAAGCTATACTGCCGAGAAGGGCAAAGATAAGCAATAAAGGATTTGTTGTAAACATAGTTACAAGCAAAACAGATAAAAAGTAAAAAGCCGAAACGAATGGATGACAGTTTGAAAGATTATTCATTTTGTTCGCCTTTTTGTTTTTTTAGTTTGTTTTTTAATTTCCTTTAAGCCTGCCTTTTCCAATGCCCTTGGCCAAGGGCCGAGAAATGCTTTTATTCTCGAACGAGTAATTTCATTAAAATCGTCTTTTTTCGGCTGCCTATTTAACTCCTCGCTTTTTAATTTTAATTGCTTTGTCGCCCAGTCAATATCTTTTTCCTTAATCATAAATTTTCTCCGCAAAATAAAAACTCTTTTAACCTTTGCGGTTAAAAGAGTACAACTGATTTATTTATACTTTAACAAAGCTTTAAATTTTATAGATGAAAAAAGAGCAAATCCAAAGCTGTAAAATACGCGATAAACCGGTTGCACTCTTCTCACCAAAGTTGTGTTAAACCTAAAGATACGGCAGGTATCCTGACTTATGATTTAGTAGCAATAAAGCTACAAAAGAACATTCCTTCTCAGAAAAATTCCAATGGTAATAATGTTCCTATCTTGTCAAATACAGTAATGGCGGTTGTTCCGGATTCGAACCGGATTCCCTTTTGCGTCTACTCAGTTTACAACTTTTCAAACCGTATCTTTTTATATCTTTATTTATTTTTTACCATTTTATCAAATCCGACGTCAAATGTCAATAGCTGAGGTGCTTATTTGAGTTAATTAGATGCTGTTGACGGTCAATTTAGAAAGTTATATTTTGCAAAGTAAGTAGTATAATACAGAATATGATATCAAATTATTATTTATTTTATTGACAATCCTTTTAGAAAAATGTATAATGGAAACAAAAAAAGGATAAAAAGTTTCCAAATGAAAGATTTAATAATCAAAGAGTCCATTGAAAGTCTTCGTAAAGAAGGTTTAAAGTTTTCGGTAGATACATTAGCCGATAGGTTAAAAATTTCAAAAAAAACTATTTATAAGTTTTTTCCGGATAAAGAGAAGCTTGCCTTGGCATTGTATGAACAATATTATGATGATGCAAAGGAAAAGGCAAAAAGAATGATTTTAAATAGTAAAGACTCGGTTTGTTATGAATTGCTATATCTGTATTTCGATTCAAAAATAATGATTCGTAGTGATATTTTTAATAAGTATAAATTAAATGAAATAATATACTCTTATGCTATGCTTAAAAATGATGAACTTTGGAATATAATCTCAAAATTTTTTGATGATTTGGGTTCGAAATCTGATATGAAGACTTTTAAAATTATCGTTGATGGCTCGTTTGAAAATCTTTGCAAGTTTGGAATAAAACCTGACAATGTAATAGAAAGGCTGGTGCAATTGATTTGATAATAGATATTCTTCGAATTTTTGCAGTAATTTGCGTTGCTTTTGTTTGTGGTAAGATTATTTCAAAAGTTAAGTTGCCTGCGATATTAGGTTGGCTAATTGCAGGTATTATTTTTGGACCGTATCTCGCTCAAATTGTAGATTTGAATACTATAAATTCATTATGGTACAAAATATTTATAAAATTTTTTGAATGCTTTGCAGGAGTGATGATTGGTCGTGAAATAATATTTAAAAAGATAGCAAAATCAGGCAAACAAATTTTAGGTATTACATTTATACAATCTATCGGAACATTTTTATTTGTTTCTGCTGTTTTTTCAATTGTTTTTATGATAGTTGATATTCCGGTGTATTTAGCATTTATTTTTGGTGGTATTGCTCTTGCCACTGCACCTGCACCGGCTTTATCTATTGTAAATGAGTATCATACATGTGGCCCGGTTACAAAAACATTGATTCCGCTTTCTGCTATTGATGATGTAATAGGGGTGATTGTTTTCTTTACAGTGATTTCTATTATCAGTGGAAAAAACGGTGGAAATAATACATCGGTTTTTGCTATTATAGGAATTGTTCTTTTACCGTTTGTTATAGGAATACTGACAGGGCTATGTGCTTCATTATTGATTAAAAAAACTTCAAATTGTTATTTATGCTTTTTAATAATGATAGTGTTTTTGTGCTTTTCAGCATTTTGTGGCCTTTTAATTGATAAATACATTTTTCATTCATTCAGCTTAAATTATCTGTTAATCGGTATGTCTTTCAGTGCTACAGTTGTAAATATTGTGCCAGAAAAGAAAATAGCAAATGTTTTGGAACTTTACAGTCCGTTATTAAATTTATCTCTTGTTATTGTAATTGTGAATTTAGGTATGCCGCTTGATTATCGTTTGATTGCAGGGGCTGGGGTGTTTACAGCAATATATATTCTTTCAAGAGCAATTGGAAAAATAGGAGGCGCTTTTGTAGGAGGAAAAATTACTAAAGCAGAGCCTACAATTATAAAATATCTTGGATTTACATTGTTGCCACATTCGGGTGTTTCTTTGGTATTTACAGGGATTGCTGTTTCAACTTTATCAGTAATTGATTCTTCTCTTGCTTCAACTTTATCCGGAACAATTGCGGCAGCTGCTATTATTAATGAAATTATTGCGGTTATTCTTGCAAAATTTGCTTTCAAATGGGCAGGAGAGATTAAAGGGTAAAATATATATCAATCTATGGTAGAAAATGTATATAATTGCTTTGTAATTATTATTGATTGTATTTATTAAATAAATGTGGTATAGTTATTTTATTAATAAATTAGGAGAGTATTAAATGCCCTTTTTACCTATAACAAAAGAAGAAATGCTTGAGCGTGGTTGGTACTATGCTGATTTTGTTCTTGTAACTGGCGATTCTTATGTAGATCATCCGTCTTTCGGAACAGCAATAATTTCACGCGTGCTTGAACACGCAGGTTATCGTATTTGTATTTTACCTCAGCCGAAAACCGATGAAGATTTTAATCGGTTTGGTAAACCGCGGTATGGTTTTTTAGTGAACGGCGGAAATATTGATTCTATGGTAGCCCATTATACTGCGGCTAAAAAACCGAGAAGTGACGATGCTTATACTGCGGGAGGCCGTTCGGGCGGCAGACCTGACCGCGCTGTTATTGTTTATTGCAAGCAAATCAGACGGGTGTTTGGTGATGTTCCGATTGCAATAGGCGGTATTGAAGCGTCTTTGCGCCGATTTGCTCACTATGATTATTGGGATGATAAGGTTCGCCCGTCAATTTTGCTTGATTCAGGCGCTGACTTGCTGATGTACGGCATGGGCGAAAAGCATATTGTTGAAATTGCAAACCGTTTAAAAAAAGGCGAGAATATTCATTCTCTTACTGATATTAAGGGTACTTGTTATGCAGTTAAGACAACTGATTATAATCCAATGCCTGTTAAAGAATGTCCGAGTTTTGAAGCGGTTTCTCAACCTACTGCTGAGAGTAAACGCCTGTATGCCGAGTCATGCCGAATTCAGCAGCAAGAACATGATGCTATTCGCGGTAAAACAGTTATTCAGCGTCACGGTGATTATATAGTTGTGCAAAATCCTCCGATGCCGCCGCTTAATACAAAAGAAATTGACGAGGTTTATTCTTTGCCGTTTATGCGTACTTATCATCCGTCTTATGAAGCGTTGGGCGGCGTTACGGGAATTGCTGAAGTAAAATTTTCTATAATTCATAACCGAGGCTGCTACGGCGCTTGTAATTTTTGTTCGCTTGCATATCATCAGGGCAGACAAGTTAGCTGCCGAAGCCACGAATCGGTTATAAAAGAGGCTGAAAAAATTACCGAAATGCCTGATTTTAAAGGCTATATTCACGATGTAGGCGGACCTACCGCAAACTTTCGAGCTCCATCTTGCGATGCACAGTTAAAGCGTGGACTTTGCCCTGATAAAAAGTGTCTTGCACCGTCAGTTTGTCCTGCTGTTAAAGTAGATCACAAGGATTATTTGGAATTACTGAGAAAACTGCGTTCATTGCCTAAAATTAAAAAGGTGTTTATTCGTTCGGGCATTCGATTTGATTATCTTATTGCAGACAAAGATGAAACATTTTTCAAAGAATTAGTAAAGCATCATGTCAGCGGTCAGCTTAAAGTTGCCCCTGAACATTGTTCAAATAATGTGTTGAAAAGAATGGGAAAACCGCCGATTGAGGTTTATAACCGATTTGAAAAACGCTTTTATGAAATAACTCAAAGCGTCGGTAAGAAGCAGTATTTAGTTCCTTATCTTATGTCATCTCATCCGGGAAGCACGCTTAATGATGCAATAGAGCTATCGTTGTTTTTGAAAAAAGAAGGACTTCGTCCTGAGCAAGTGCAGGATTTTTATCCTACACCGGGTACAGTTTCAACCTGTATGTTTTATACAGGGCTTGACCCATATACCATGGAAAAGGTATATGTGCCTCGTTCACCGCGGGAAAAAGCAGAACAAAGAGCTTTATTGCAGTATTTTCTTCCGCAAAACAAAAAGCTTGTAGTTTCAGCGCTTAAAAAAGCCGGACGATATGATTTGATAGGTACGGGTAAGAATTGTCTTGTTGCTCCTGAAAAAACAGACCAAAATTCAAGTAAAAAGTCATATAAAAGCACAAGAAATAAGCGAAATCCAAAACAGGGGATTAATAATAAAAATCGCTTTAAAAATAAGAAAAAATAACAAACAGGCAGTTCAAAA